>JAUWMQ010000050.1 GCA_030613065.1 Candidatus Aegiribacteria sp.
AACCGCACTTATATAACATTACAATAAACAGGGAATTTCTCTAGTCTTCCAATCTGCATATATCAGCATGAAGATTTCCGAACTGGATGTATAGATAGGCTATATGCCTATTGCATGTAATATGTGAATATGGTATAATAACCCTATGGATTAAAACAGAAAGGGGAATTATATCATATGGTACAGATTGAGAAACGAGATGTTGCTGTGCGCAAGTATCTCATAGAGAATGGGATAGCAACTATTGAAAGCCTGAAAGCAGTAGCAAAAACGAATGCTCCAATGACTGTGTATCGTTGCCTTTCTCGACTGGGGTACCTTGTTAGTTACTCGCACAGAGGAAGGTTTTACACGCTGAAGACTACACCACAGTATGATGCAAATGGGCTGTGGTCGTGTCGATCTGCAATGTTCAGTCAGTATGGCAATCTTCTTGAAACAACAGTTGCGCTTACAGAACAATCAGATACCGGTGTTACCGCCTCAGAGCTGGAAAAGATGTTACATGTTGAGACTAAACACGCACTTCTTGGCTTGTACCGTAGTGGCAAAATAGAACGCACCCGTCTTGATGGGCGTTTTGTGTACATGTCAGGAGACAAGGGTGAGCGGCGGCGACAGGAACTTATGCGCAAAGAGTGCAACGCGAAAAGCGAGCTTGGCACAGGAATCGCTGAATTATTGCCCGATGAGATGAGAGCGGCAATCGTACTATTCTTCAGCTTGCTGGATGAGAAGGAACGGCGGTTGTATGCTGGTCTTGAGGCTGCCAAGCTCGGGCACGGTGGAGACCGCAAAATAGCTGAGTTACTTGGTTTAGAGTGCCACACAGTGGCGAAAGGACGCCGCGAACTGTTTGGCGATAAAGTGGAACGAGGCCGCACGCGACGCGCTGGTGGCGGTCGCAAAAAGATAGAAAAAAAAAGCCCGGGATAATTGAGCATATTCGTTCAATTCTGGATCTTGATACGGCTGGCGATCCCATGTCCAAGAGACGGTGGACACATCAAACTGCGCAGAAGATTGCCGATATTCTGGATAGTGAACGCAACATTAAGATCTCAGCTACTGTGGTGCGACATTTGCTGTACAAGATGAACTACTCGCTGAAAAGCAACAGGAAGTGCCTTTCATCTGGAAACAGTCCTGATCGAGACTCGCAGTTTGGTATAATAAAGGAGTTGCGTAACGAATTCAATCGAACGGGTGATCCCATTATCAGCGTTGATACGAAGAAAAAGGAATTGATTGGTCTTTTTAAGAATTCAGGAAAGATCTGGTGTCAACATGCAAGTAAGGTCAAGGATCACGATTTTCGCTCCGAGGCTGACGGGATAGCTGTTCCATATGGAATTTATGATACAGTGAAGAACTCGGGACTACTGGTGGTTGGCGAATCAGCGGATACTCCGGAGTTTGCCGTTAACTGCATTCTTACATGGTGGCAGCAGTGTGGCAGGGTGCAGTACCCTGATGCAAAACGGTTACTTATTCTTGCTGACGGAGGAGGTAGCAATGGGTGTCGTTGCCGTGCCTGGAAGAAATTCCTGCACGAAAAGCTCGCACAGGAAGTCGGCCTTACCGTCACGGTAGCTCATTATCCAACCGGCACGAGCAAGTGGAATCCGATTGAGCATAGGATGTTTAGTCAAATCAGCAGGAACTGGAAAGGTATTCCACTTACATCCTTCAACACTGTTGTTGATTATGCGTTGGGTACCAGCACCAGGACAGGGCTTCATATAACTGCCTGCCGCGATGAACATACCTACCAGAAAGGCATCAAGGTAAAGGACAAAGAGATGAAATCAATTCCGATGAGCAGAAATGATCTCCTCGGGAAATGGAACTACACTATTACATCAGCAGAACAGAATGCGTGTGTATGAGTAAACAATAAAAACTGAAGGTAACTATTCCTGCACATAAAACTCGGTAATCAATCTACCGATCTGCGCAGGCTATGCACTCCGTTCCAGGCGATCGGGAAATATTGATAAGCCGTAAATTCTGGTTGTAGTCGAGAAAGCATCACCTCTCGACAATCTACAAGAAACCGCCTTAATTCTATGGAAATGTGAAGTTATTTATGCGCCGATCCTAAGATGCATTTGTCTGACAATTCAATCAAGAGCTTCGTATACCATTCGGGTGGACTCTACTGTGACTTGACAGACCTTGTCAGTGTTATTATTAAAAATAATCATTTTTTAAAGGGTTTATTAATCAATATTCATAAAAGGAGGGTTTATGAAGATATTTACTGGCATCGGTATGGTAATTCTGGCAATACTTGTTGCATCAAGTTGCTTGAATAATCCAGTTACAATGCTATTAACTTCAAAAGGGGGTGCCTTAGTAAGAATGGGACCTCCCCCAGGCAGAATGGATACTCCGCATGGTGAAAGGTGCACTGGTTACCCATTCCATGCTCTTCTACAGAACACTGAACAGTGGGATCATGTCAGATCCACAATTGATTATTTCGAATATCCAGATTGGATTCTTAATCAGCAGCAGTTCTTTTCTGATGAAGAACTTGTTACATATTTCTTAATCATAAATACCTGGCCATCAAAATTCTCACTTGGCTCATCCTGCCTGAAGGGCGATGTGGATTGTCAGCGTCACACGGCTGGAGAATCATTCTGGACCTGGGTCTTCCCGATGTGGACACGATTCGAAGGTCTTGGAGCTCAGATAGATGAGTTATCCATTGACGAGTCATTCTGCGCTACACGCAAACCCACATGGCTGGGTCCTCCGGGAGATGATTATGCAGTGCAGGAAACAGCAGAATGGATATATCTGGTCAGGACTGAATTCGATCCGAATATCGAAATCTGTTCTATCGAGCCATATCCATTCTTTGACATAGATGAGCTAATCTGGTGGATAGACGAATTGAACGAAGAATGTCATAGACTTGGTGTTCATGGAATCCAAGCTTTCTCTCTTGATGTTAATTGGAACATTGGCGTTTCCTGGAGCGATGTTGCGGCATTTGAGGATTCCTGTCAGGCTAGGCATATTCGATTCGAAATGATTTACTGGGCTGCTCCGCACTATCTAGAAACTGATGAGGATGTGGATTTCTTCAACGACATCCATCAGCAGGGCAAGATGTACCAAGCTGCCGGCGGTACTCCAGATGTATATTCAATTCAAAACTGGAACTACATTCCCAGGCAAATGGTACCTGAAAGAGAACCCTGGTCATTCACTTATTCGCTACAAAGTTTCGTTAATACCTTTGTGCCAAAGTAGAATAGGATAATTACTTAACTAGTGCCTATCCGGAAATAGGCCTTATTGTAATGTGCCGGAGCGTGGCGATTTCGTCAATAGCTGCCTGACATCCTTCAGGGAACGGATTTCCGGGGAGTTTCGTTATAAAAGCTTATTGAAGATAGACCTCTGCATCTGAACCCGAAGTTCCATCTGTGCTTAACTGGAGATAGAGGTTTTCAGGTAATCAGTACTGCAAGGGTCGCCAGATTCGCAGCGACTATTGAACTGTGAACGTAGCTCTTGAAGGACTCATGCGATTTCCACATGCATCGGGCAAGACCAAAACATCTTTTCAGAATGAAGGATCTTATCAGGATTATGGAGAAGCTGCGTACACAGGTCATCCTCAGGTGTTGTTCCTGTTCAAGGACACAAAAACCGGTCATCGTCGATGCAAATATGTACGCAAGGATGACGAGTCTCGAATGATTCGAGCAGGAGAGCATTACAGGGAATTCAGGGAGACCTTGAAACGGCTTCGCGCCATAGATAAACAGGAGAAGCAGAATCTAATGGCGCTTGCAGAGAAAAGAGCTATTCACTATGAATAGACTAATCGACTGATACCACTATATTTAGTTAATCCATTAATTCCTCAATCTACTCGTGCGTAAGTGCGGAATGTAAATTGTATAGGCTTTCATGAAAAGATTTACACGGGAACTGCCGGAAAAACACAGTTGTGCGTTCATCACCGGCATTCTGTTCATCTGGCTTGCCATGGATGTTTTCACCGTATTGTCAGCCTCTCTGGACAACCTTGTGTGTCGCTTTGAAGATGATGCCTTCTTTTACGCAACGATTTCCCGACATGCTGTTGAAGATGGGATCGTTTCGTTCGATGGTGTAACAACAACCAACGGATTCCACCCGCTTTGGATGGGAATGGTCATTGCAACACGGTCAATTGTTCCCGACCAGATAGACTTTCTTCGAGTAATGAGCATCCTCTCTTCCCTTTTAATGTTTGCTGCTGGAATTGTCATTGTAAAAACACTGAGCAAGCAGTACTCTCCTACGGTGGTTCTTCTTGTTTTCATTTTCCTTCTGAGGTATTTGCGTGATTTTGCCCATCTTGCAATGGAGACCTCAATTCTGATTCCTGTTGCCTTTCTGGCTCTGGTAACGCTTGATCGAGTTACTCAGGCTACTTCAAAACGATATCTTCTCTGTCTGGGTGGGATGCTTGCTCTAACCGGGCTTGCCCGGCTTGATGCAGCACTTCTTGCAGTGTTGATCGGTATTTGGGCTGTTAAAGAGACAGGGAAACCATCTGGTCTTGTTGTGTTTGTTCCGGGGGCCATTGCGGGAGCTTGCTATCTTGCATTAAACAGAGTGTATTTCGGTACCTGGATGTCGGTTTCCGGGGGCATCAAGATTTCTGGATTTGGCTTTAACACCTTGTTTGCCAAGCAGATATTTCTGTTTTCGGATCCTCTTGGTATTAGAAGTCCGTGGGGTCTTGTCCTGCTATTCTTCCTTCTGTCGCTTCTTATACTTTTTCGAAGAAAGAGCAAACCCTCACAAAAAGCAACAAGTCTATTTCTGATTTTGTTTACGGTTTCACAACTCTTTTTATCCAGTTGGAGACTATGGTACTGGTACGCCTATCCAGCAGTTCTTTTCTGCGGTACAGGTCTTCCCTTTCTTCTTGGGAAACTGACTGACAGATTGAAGCTTTCGGAGAAGTTAATGGGTATAGTTTTTATTATTATTCTTTCTCTTACCGTTCCTCTTGCTGTGTTGTGGGGCTGGAATTACGGAGGGGGAAACTCTGACGATTTCCGAGTTCGGAACATGAACATTGCCCGTGAGTTAAACGAATCTATGGAGGATTCCACGCTGATAGGAATGGGCGACAGAGCAGGGAGTTTTGCTTACTTTTTTCGAGGTGGTGTTGTGCAGATGGAGGGTCTTGTCGGGGACATCGAGTTGGTAGAAACCATTCAGCAGAGAAACCTTCAGGAGTATTTGCTGAACTCCGGAGTAGAATTTGTGGTGAGCTGGACAGGTCCGGAGAACAGTCATGACTATTCTTCATGGGATCTTCTTATTCCAGACAGAGCACAGAGCCTTTCTCTGCCCAACAGGGTTACAGTGTACGGTGAAGATGAACTTCGGCGATGGACAGGAAACACGGGAACAGTGTTTCTGTGGCGTTTTGATGAGGGGCATGATGTCAGATAAACAGTGTTATTTTTCAACCAGTCTGGTTCTTTTTGCCATGGCAGCTCCTCGGTTTTCAGTACACTGAGTGCAGGGTTTGTATCTGACGATTTTGTTCTTGTTAACAGGGCGGCCAGTGAGGGTTACTATTCCAGCTGGGGACGAGAAAACAGGCAGCAATCCACACGATCTTCTTCCTGTGGAAGAGAAGGAAAGCTACAGATGCCTTGAAGCATTGATAAATACCAAAGATACTTTGGAGAATATCTAAGTAGTCACCGTCTGTGACAGAGAAAGTGTTTTCTACGATTTATTCGGGCTGAGTGATGAAATAAATTCAAAAGTCCTCGTGCGTGCAAGTGTAAACAGAACCATCAATAAGAAATCCAGATATGCAGAGAAGGATGTTGTAAAGTATGGGATTATATAAGCAGCAAGCCTGAGGCAGGCTCCTTCAACAGTTTCGTAAGATCGTTCGTACCGAAGTAAATACTCGTCAGCGTGTATTAGGGACGGGGGCAGTATGTCTCGTCCTATAGAATTGGGAACTATCGCTGTGTGATGTATATTGTGGTTTCTATCAACTGTTTTGGAGATGATCTGTTTCAGTGAAGAAATCCTTGGTCGAATCGAACATCATCTTTCTTGCTGCAGTATGTGTTTTATCTCTAATCATATACATCAATACAGTCGATTCCTGGTTCACATCCGATGATTATGTGATTATCGGACAGCTGGCGGAAAGTGGATATTTCTACAGCTGGAATGAGGCTTCGGGGGGATTTCTCCGCCCTTTGGCTGTTTTCTCCATCATGGTTGATTATCGACTGTGGGGATTTGAACCGATAGGATATCATGCCTTCAACCTCCTGTTGAACATGCTTTGTGCTTTTGGTGTTTATATTCTTACTGGAGATCTCTTTCGTGCTTTCCATCACTACAGGGGAAGAAACACAGCATTCTTTGCAGGATTTCTTTTTCTGCTGCTACCCTCACATGCTGAACCTGTGGTTTGGATATCCGCCAGGGCAGATCTTCTGGCAACTTGTTTTGCCATTTTCTCAACCATTGTCTTTCTAAGAATGCTTGAGAGCTGTTCTGGATTGCGTGGAGCGTTCTCGGTTCTACTTTTCGCTCTTGGCCTGGCAGCCAAGGAAAGTGTTGTGATGCTTCCCCTGATATGGCTTATTCTGGCAGTTGTCTACAAGAAAATGAAGGAAAAACGGTTTTCAAGACAGGGAGCGATAGTTATTTCTGCCGGAATCGCTGTATTGATGGTGTATTTCATCCTCAGGAAAATCCTGCTTGGAAGGTTCATAGGAGGCCTTGGTTCCGATACACATACCGATATTCTCAACCCAGGTGTTCTCGTCAATCTGGTCAGGTATTGTGTCAGGGTCTTCATTCCACCCCTGGATGAAATCTGGATTGCTTCAGTTACATTTTCTTTACTTGCTGTCCTTACTGTAATTGTGTTCCGGAAAAAGCTCTACAGGAAATTCATGTCAAAGGAGCTTAGATTGTCCCTGGTTTCCTTGCTCTGTTTTTTCGTAGCCCTGCTCCCTGTGCTCTCCCTGAAAATAGGAGTCTTTGATACACAGTCTGAAAGGTATCTATATTTACCAGGTGTCTTTGCTTGCATTGCCCTTACCTCACTTGTAAGGGAGGCAATCGCTGATGACCGGTTGCGAAATGTGTTCATGGTACTTCTGCTTACTGTATCCGCCCTGGGGCTTTACACTGTTAACAGGAGATGGAGTGTGGCAGGAGAAATATCGCAACTGATTTCCGGACAGGTTTCGGAATTCGATCCTGCTTCCTCGGTTATCGTGAACCTTCCGGATCATTACCGTGGGGCCTACGTGTTAAGAAACGGTATTGATATGGCAGCAACAGTGTTCCAGGGGAGTATTAGGACAGAAGAACCTTGGACAGTACTGCATTATCATGGAATCAATAGCCTGTCTGACGGTTACTCAGTAGAATTTATGAGGGATTCCGTATACCTGATTCTTTCCGACTCTGCTTATGGCTTCTCATGGGATCAGGAATCTGAATACCTCTTCTTTGATGGCGAAGCAATGGTAAAAATACGGGGTCGGACGTAACATCGTACACTTACAAAAGACAATATATTACAATAATAATACAATCATAACATATTTATTGTTTAAATACTAGAAATATCTCTGCATTCTCTTGACATATCTATTTCTGGTAGTATTAACTTGTTAGTATCCATCAATGAAGATTAGGGCCATATCATTGGTATTCCATTAAAATGGTTGAACTGTAAATATGGTTCATTGATAAAAAGCGGGGAGGAAGCGATGAGAATAGTAGCTGTAATCACCCTGATGACTCTTTTCCTTAGCTGCGGTGGAGACGAGACGATAGAGGAAGTTTCGGGGGATGCCGCGCCTGAAGTTCCCACAGTCTATCTTGTTTCTGTGGATTCCATAGGTATTGAAATGGGTGACTCTACATACGTTATGGGGGCAATAGAAGGGCTTGCGTACGGCCCCGACGGCAATATTGCCATACTTGACTGTGCCCTTGCATGTATTCGTATCTATTCTCCGGAGGGTGAATACTTAAGACAGATAGGCAGAAGGGGCAACGGGCCCGGAGAACTTCAGAGCATAGCATTTCTGGGAATCTCCGAAGATGGTCACGTTTGCCTGACTGGTGACGGAGGTGGGATTCTCGGAGTACATCAGTTCGACTATTACACTGGCGAATGGCTTGGCTCTTATCCTTCACTGGGAACCCCTGCTACCTGCATTGAAGGTGCCGAGGACAGTTTCTACGTCAGGAAGGATATCAATCTTGATACCTCTTCCGGAGAACCGCAGATTCTGATAAGTATTTCAAAATACGCCTTCGGTGAAGAAGATCCCGTAATAACTTATATTGAAGATACGGCACCCTTTATTCTCGATAATATGGCCTCAATGGTTGAGCTTGTATGGTACGGGTACGATGTGGCTGCAGACTTCTCTGGGAATACATACATAGCGCCGAGGTCTGCCGAGGATGCAGTGGTTATCATCTACGGTTCCGATGGATTTGAAACCGGGTGTATTGAGCTTGATCTTGAGCCTGTATTGAGGACGGATGAAGAAATCGAGATGGAAAGGCTGATCCTGACAGCTAAAATGTCAGCCATGGGGAACGACCAGATGCCCCCCCTTGAGCCCGACCCCTACAAACCTCTGATCAGGGGTCTTGAAGTTGATGGAGAGGGGAATATCTGGGTTCAGCACGGCGGTCTCAGCGTGCCGACATTCAGCGTGTATAGCAGCTACGGTGAACTTATGTACAACGCTGAAGTAACCGGGGATCATCCGGACGGAAATTCCTGGAGATTTTGCATTGACCGCAGCGGAATCCTCGCCTATGCCGAAGATCCTGCCGATGGTTACCAGAAAGTCTATATACTTGAAGTGGATCGGGACACGGCTGAAATGCCCTGAGGAGAGGTATTAACTTTCATCTTTCCGGATAAGGCGTGATGCTGCCAGTACCGCACCGTACGCATCACCAGCGTACCCGTCCGCCCCAATTGAATCCGCGTACTCCCTGGTCAGTACAGCTCCTCCCACCAGAATGCGGGCTGTAACCCCGCGGGATTTCGCCAGAGAGATGATCTTTTCCATCTCGGGAGCTGTTGTGCTCATAAGAGCAGACAGGGCAATTATGTCTGCATTGGTTTCCGTGGCTTTCATCACGATCTCTTCGGCATGCACATCCTGGCCGAGGTCGAGAACTTCAAAACCCGCGTTTCGGAGGAAAAGGGCAACAAGATTCTTACCGATGTCGTGTATGTCACCTCTAACAGATGCCAGCACAACCCTGCCTTTACAGGAAGATACGTTCTCTTTTTCAAGGTATGGCCTGAGAAGCTTGGTCAGGACGCCAGAAGCCCCGGCCGAAGCTATGAGATGAGGCAGAAATAGCTTTTTCCGGTTGTAGAGGTCTCCAACTTTCTCCATCGCAGGCGCAAGACCCTTCTCCAGAATATCTAAAGCGGTTCTGCCGCTTTCAAGCAGTTCCCGCGCTGTTGCTTCTGTCTGCCGGCGATCTCCTATGATGATGCTCTTTCTCAGAATCCCCATGAAATCCGGTGAAATTCCCTGAGGGTCCAGTTCGGGAAGACTTTTTTCAACCAGGTCTATGTTTCCCAGAAGTATCTGAGCATTTCTGTGCATTTCAAGCACTTTTGAATCCAGAACATCTACGATTGCCATATCCAGCCCGAATGGTCCCAGCGATGCCAGAAGGGCCGCGTTCAGAGCGCTTCTATCGGGCAGACCATAGGATATGTTAGATATTCCAGCTATGGTTAAGAGTCCCCTCTGTTTGAACAATCGGAGGGTGTCCAGGATCAACCGGACGTCAGCACCCGTGCCAAGGGGTTTCACAATCGGATCGGCGATTATTCTGTCCTCAGGAAACCCATGGCTCCCAAGGATTGCAATTCCCTTTTCCAGTTTGTCCAGTCTTTCTTCAGCAGTTCTGCCTGGTCCATCCTCATCAATGGGCAGTAGAACAGCGTAGCCTCCATGACGGAGAAGTATGTGTATTCTTTCGCCGATAAATTTCTTCGTAGAGATGAGGGAGTTCAGAATACCGATTCCTCCCATTTCGCAGAAGGCGGTTTCTATATTGGATGGATCGGAAAGGTCAACGGAAATGGGTGAACCGATGGAAAGTCTGCTGAAGATCTCATGAACAAATCCATCCGGAAGCAGCTTTTCGAGTCCAAGGTTTACGTCAATAAGATCTGCTCTTCCCTGAGCCCTGGCAAGGGAGATAACGGAGAAAAAATCTCCGCTGGACAGTGAATTCTGTAAATTCTTTTTCCCGGTCGGGTTGATAGATTCTCCAACCGTAAGCATCCTGTCGCCAATCGAAACCATCCTGTCCACAGAGGTAAGAAGGTGAAGTTCCTCAGGATGTGAATTTAAAACTGGACTGTTTTCAAGAAGAGAGACGTACTCCCGCACATGCGCAGGACCGCTGCCGCAGCAGCCGCCGATTATTGCGGCACCGCCCAGTGCGAAATCCTCTATCCATCCTGCAAATCTTTTTGGAGACATTTCGTAGACTCCGTCAAAGGGAAGGCCAGCGTTTGGTTCAGCTGTGACCCACCTGCTGGAAAACCTTACCATTTCCTGAATTATAGGCAGGAGTTCCTCTGGTCCCGCTCCGCAGTTGGCACCGACCGCATCTACAGGAAGCTGATTCGCCAGAACTGTAAGCGCAGTGGGAGATGTACCTGATAGTGACAGACCACCAGAGCTGAAAGTCATCTGGGCTGAAATGAATGCATCAGGAACATTGTCCCTTATGGCCAGAACTGCAGCCTTCAGCTCCCTCGGGTCTGAGAATGTTTCAAGGAAGAAAATATCAATGCCTGTATCAGCAAGAGCTTCTGACTGTGTACTGAAAAGGGAATAGGCATCATTCCATGTCATTGTTCCCGAGGGATGTATCAGATTACCGGTAGGACCGATACTGGCTGCGACCAGAGTTTTGTCTCCTACGGCATCAATAGCGACTTGAGCAAGCCTGCGGTTAATATCTCTAACTTTATCAGGGTTTTTGAACTTACCTCCGAAAGTGCAGGTAAGAATAATATCCGCTCCTGCTTCGGCATAGTCGGAGTGCATGGCTCTTAGAATTTCGACATTTGCCGCCGCCCATTCCTCCGTTGCGATCCCGGATGGCATACCCCTTCTTATAAGTTCAGTTCCGGTTCCCCCATCCAGAAATACTATTCTTTTTTTAAGAAGATTCCTCAGCTTTTGTGCATGTCTCATCCCATTACTCCCGCCATTTTTCCGCAAGTTTTATCATACCTTTTCTTGAACCTGCCATGTAAATGCCAGAGACCATAGTTCTCATTTTATCAATTAATTCAGAGAGAAAATCCAAAGAAAAAGATAGAACATCAGAGTCATCCAGTTCATGAATCCTTGCGAGTATATGATCAGGTATCGATATACCGGGTACTTCGGAAGCAAGGTATTCGGCGGAATACCTGTTCCTGAAGGGCATCAAAGAAGGTAGAACCGGGTATTCCTCGAGAAGCCGGGCCGATCTTTCTATCGTTTCCATGGAATAGACAGGCTGGGTTATAAAGAATCTGCAGCCAGCATCCCACCGTCTTTTTATCTTATCAACCGAATTAGGATCTCCCAAAGCTACAGCGCTTCCTGGAAAGAAACCTGCTCCCGCACCAATCCTTCTGCCGTTCAGATCCTCTCCCCGGCTGAGATGCTGAAGCAGTTTCAGGGTCTGCTCAGTTGTAAGATCGTAAACCGCAGTTGACTCCGGATAATCCCCGAGGGACGGAGGATCCCCCGAAATTAGAAAGATACCCTGCAGACCGCTTCCGGACATGCCAAGAAGATCCGACTGGACCCTCGTCAGGCTCCTGTCGCGCAGAGCAAAATGCACAAGGGGTTCGATACCGAGTTTTTCCCGAAGGTAAAGTCCTGCGATACAGGGTGACATTCTTACCTTGCCCATTGGCGAGTCCGGGATACTTATCGTGACCGGAGCGAACCTTCCAAGTTTTTGAGCTCTGGAGGAGAACAAGGAGAGATCGCCGCCCCTTGGAGGCAGCAGCTCAAGTATAAGCGCGTCTCTGCCCGCGAGCTGTGCCGAGAGTGCCGGAGGGCCGTAGGTTGTTCCGGAATTCTGGATATCATCAGTTTCATCAGGAATCCAGGATGAGGTTATTTTGACTTCTGCACCTTCCGAGAGTTTCCGGGAAAGAGTAGAGATGAAAGCCGGCGTTGTCCCGCAACATCCACCTAACAGTGCAGTACTATTGCCTGTACAGGATAGCATGCATCTGGAGAAATGATCGGGATTTTCTGGGAACACGAAACGGCCGTCTAAATATTTACCCGTTCCTGAATTTGGCTGAAGCATTACAGGGAAAGGCGATGATGTTATGAATCTTCTATGGATGTCGAGGAATTGAAGAGGGCCAATCCCGTGATTTGAACCGAGCATTACTATGTCCGTATTCACGAACTCACTGATGGAATCGTTTATGGAATAGCCTGAGGGTGTAAGGAGATCGTTTCCATATGTGAAACTGACCGCTATAGGAATACTATCCGAGTACGATCTGACGACATCGTATATGATCCTGGCCTGCACTGGATCAACCTGGGTTTCAAGAAGTATGAGATCAATACCTCCGTTCAGTAAACCCTCAACCTGTGGAGCGTACGTTTCTCTCAGTTTCTCATAATTCAGCTGTTCAGCAAAGAATGAACGGCCTGTTCCTGGAGGGCCGATTGAACCCATTACTGCGCAATGTCTGTTTCGCGACGCAAGCTTAACCGCCCTGCAGTTGATCTCTTCGCACCTGTCCGCGAGTCCGTGAATATCCAGCTTCATCATATTCGCGTCGAATGTGTCTGTTGTAAGTATCTCTGCGCCAGCTGAAGCGTAGTCACGGTGTATGCTTGCCAGTATTTCAGGAGATCTGATAACCGCTTCGCATGCCAGATAGTTGCTCGGATATCCAAGTGAAAACAGATATTCACCTATCGCACCATCAGCAAGAAGGGTTTTTCCGTCTTTCAGGAATTTCATTTTCCCTCCTGCCGCACAATTAGTAAATTCTGTAGGGTTTCACTGAGGTAGCGCCGGATTATTACATCCGACGCTCTCGCATGAAAGATACTGTGTTTTCGAGCCCTCCCTCAAAGGAAGTCACGGGTTCGTATCCAAGAAGCTCATGCGCCAGACTAATATCAGCTCTGCTGTGTTTTACGTCTCCCGGGCGCTCCGGTCCGTGGGAGGGTTCGATATCCATCCTGCCTGTAAGACGGCCGATTTCCGAAGCAAGATACTTGACGGTAATACTGTCACCGCAGGCGATGTTCATCATCATTCCCGAAGCGGCCGGAGCGTCCGCTGCGAGAAGGTTGGCATGAACAACATTCGCTATATAGGTGAAATCCCTTGACTGCTGACCATCACCGTTTATCACCGGTCTGCTGCCCTCAAGGCAGGCGCTGATGAACAGGGGAATAACAGCCGAGTACGGGCTGCCGGGGTCCTGATACGGGCCGAATACGTTGAAATACCGCAGTGCTACAGTTTCAAGTCCATAGATATGGTGGAAGACCTGCATATATTTTTCACCGGCAAGTTTGCTTACCGCATAGGGAGATAGAGGTCTTACGTGAAGGTTTTCACTCTTCACCGCTTCAGGTGCATCTCCGTAAATTGAGGAGGAAGAGGCGAACAGAACTCTTCTGCAGTCAGTGTCAAGTGCAGCATGAAGGATATTCAGCGTTCCCTGTACGTTTACTTCGTTGGTTGTTATCGGGTCCGCAATTGAACGGGGAACACTGGGAAGTGCTGCCTGGTGGAAAACTACTTCAACGTCTTCCATAGCGTTTCTAACTATATGATAACTCCTTATGTCACCTTCAACTATTTCAATATCATCTCTGATATCCGCCAGGTTGGCCCAGTGACCTGTTGAAAAGTTATCCAGTATTCTTACTTTGATCCCTCTTGCCAGAGCTTCCCTGGCAATATTGCTGCCGATGAAACCGGCGCCTCCAGTTACAAGATACATCTATTCGGATCCTCTCAGTATTCTCAGCGCCGCGGCAGCGGCTCCGATGCCGTTATCTATGTTAAGGACACATATCCCGGGGCTGCACGAGTTAAGCATGGAAAGCAGCGCAGTAACCCCCCCGAAAGCAGTACCATAGCCCGTTGATGTCGGTACAGCAACTACAGGCCCTCTGTAGAGTCCTCCGATAACTGAGGGCAGAGCGCCATCCATTCCTGCAAAGACGATGCATACAGAGCATTCCCTTAAACTGGGAAGGACTTCTGCAAGTCTGTGTACTCCCGCTACACCAATATCGCAGAAGCGGCGTGTATCAACTTTCATCGTTTCCAGAACAGTTGAAGCTTCCTCGACGGCATGAAGGTCAGAGGTACCGGCCGAAACAACTGCCACCGAACCTTCGTTACGGTCAGGAGTTATCAGATATTCTCCTGCTACAAAGAGTCTTCCCCGTTTAGAATAATGTCCGTCAGGGAAGGCTTCAAGAAGCATCCTGCCCAGATCTTCTTCGATTCTGGAAACAATGGCAAGACCTGTCCTGCTGAAAAGATTCTCCGTGATCTTCATGACCTCTTCAGGATTCTTGCCCTGAGCCAGAATGACTTCCGGCAGGACCGCAGTTATCCCTCTTCCTGTATCCACCCTGGCAAATCCCAGATCAGATGTAAGATGGGAGTTAAGCAGCCCCAGAGCGTCGAACGGAGAAATATCTTCCTTACCGAGAACTGCAAGCAGGGATTCAATACTGCTGTTTTTCATTACTTTCTTCCTTGTGGACATTCATCGCGATCAGTTTTCCTGAGGTAACGAGCTGGGGATATAGGTACCACCGTCAGGATGATATACGTTGATCTGTGAATAACGCATTGCCCTGACCTGCTGCAGCAGGTCATCGACTATGCCCCTGAGGTCAGCTTTTTCCCATCCGACGTAAAATCTCGCCGACACTCTCGCCCTTGAATCAAGAACAATCACCGAAGGGAAAGAACTGACATTGAAACGGCTGGATACTGTTCCCTGGTTGTCTATGATTACAGGGAATTCAATCCCCCAATCCTCTACAAGGCCGTGTAACTCATCTACAGAGGTTTCTTCCGTCTGGATGACAGCGATTACGACAAAAGGTTCCTCCATGAATTCTTCATGGATTGCCTCGAGTCGGGAGAAATACTGAAGGTCAGTAAGAGTTGAAAGCCTGCAGAAAAACACTACCACCACATGTTTGCTTAACTGATTGTAGAGACTTAGTGGTTCGCTTGAATTGATCCAGATATGATCAGCGGGGAAATCCCCGACATCGGAAAGCACACTCTCAAGTGGAAGATCCGGCCCCAGGTCGAAGAGAAAACCGAGAAGTAATGCGGAGACGATCATTGCTATAACAAAAACAATAGCAGACCGTATCCTCCTGCGGCTCAAATCGGATCTTGGGAGTTCCTGTGAAAAGTCTTCCAGAAGGGTCACCCGTTTCTTTCAATTTCTAATATTGCGAATCTGGCTGCAGTAATTGCTTCCTGTATCGGTATATTATGCTTTCGAGAAGTTTCTGCGCAATCCCCGTATTCCGGCTCCGACCGAAGCAGCTTTCCGTCAAGAAAGACCCGTTTCACTCTAATTGGACCGAATTTCGTTTCAACCGTCCGTTCATCTCTGTCCAGCACCGCTCTTTCAACGGTACAGATCCTCATTCCAATAGTCGAAGTGTTCCTGAATATGCATTCTATGACAGCATCCATTCTGGCTGCAGGGCAAAGTACTGTGGCCTCCAATGCGGGTCTTCCCTTTCTGCCTATACACATGGCGGCATAGCAGTCCAGAGCTCCCGATTCAAGGATGCTGCCGGCAGTATCAGGCCAGATCCTGCCGTCCATATCATCTATGATAATCTTAATTTCAATGCAGCGATCGCTGCTCCAGAGTACATCGTTTGCGGTTTCACCGACTGTAAGGCGAAGGAGGTTAGGACGCTGAAGGTTTTTTAATCCCGCGCCCATTCCGGTTGATAATGGCTTCATGTGCGGGAACGGGCACGTCCATGATTCAACAGCTGTAATCAGCACAGCCGCCCCTGTAGGAGTAGTAAGTTCACTGCTTATACCTGTTGGTGCTGTGGGAACCCCCTTCAGAATATGCATTGTGGCTGGAGCCGGTACAGGCAGAGTGCCATGAGCGCATGTTACCGTCCCGGTACCCGTCGCGACAGCCGATGAGTAAACCCTCTCAATTCCGAGAAGATAGAGGCCGCAGAAGGATCCCACGATGTCTATTATGGCATCCATGGCACCGGTCTCATGGAAATGAACTTCATTGATAGAAATACCGTGAGCATGTGATTCAGCTTCTGCCAGTCTGTTAAAGGCATCGCTGCTCTTTACTTTAACATATTCAGGCAGGTCTGATTCTGAGATGATGCTCCGTATATCGGGAAGATGTCTGCAAGAGGTCTCATCAGGGACAATGACTTTTACGAAGGTTCCCTGCAGATTGTTTCTGAGGACTTTTTCCGAAGAAAGTTCCCACCCCTTCATATCAAGCGCGCGTAGCATTTCTTCAAGCTGGGCAATATCCAGACCACAGTCCGCCAGGGCGCCCAGAATCATGTTTCCTGAAACACCGCAAAAGGGGTCAAAGACAGCAATCTTCATGGTATTCCTCTTGTTCAGCATACAGTATGTTCAAGTACCGTGTAAGAAAAAAACCTGCAGAAACTGCAGGGATGAACAGTATTTGCCAGGTAACTCGTTACAAGAAATCCCACTGACGTTCCTGACGAGTATTAATCACTGCATAATATAACTGGCTTTTTGATAGTATTACCATAGGAGGAATCATTGACCGTACCTGGAATTCTGAAGAGAATCCTGCTTGACAAAGGATGTTGCGGTATCCTTTTTTCAGGTGGTTTCGACAGTGAGGTTCTTTTGAGGACCGCTATCAGGGTTCTTGGAGCTTCAAATATAGTAATGCTTACCGCTACTACAAGACTGCTGGCAGGTTATTACAGAAATCATATTCTCTGTGTTGCCGAAGAACTTGGCGTTGAACCATTGTTTGTTCCTCTGGATCTGTTATCGTGCAGAGAATTTACAAAGAATACTGACAAGCGTTGCTATATCTGTAAGAAGAAACTCTACACCAGGTTGAAGGCGGAAGCAGTTGCCCGGGGCTGTAATACTATCGCAGATGGAACCAGTACTGATGACCTGTTTGAATACAGGCCCGGGCTGGCTGCTGCTGCGGAAACCGGAATAGCCCATCCATTTCTGGAAGCCCGTATGGGAAGGAGAGATATTAAAGAGCTGGGTTTCTTTCTCGGCGTCAGAGAATATCCCTCCGATTCCTGTCTTGCAACCAGAATTCCTCATGGGAAATTGATAACATCTGAGTTGCTTGCCCTTATTGAAATGATGGAAGCCCCCCTTCGTCCCTATGTTAAGGGCAGGTTCCGGGTAGCAGCTGGAACCGACAGGGTGCTGGTTCACTATTCACCGGTAGATGAGAAGCTGGTCGAAAACTGTCAGGAGCAACTGAAGCGAATTGCGGAGAAATCAGGGCATGAAATCGAACTGCATCGGCTGGATGTATAAGAACCCTCCGTTACCGAAAGTTCTCATCGATACTGTCATGGCTTTAGAATCGTATCACGATTACCCGGAGTTGACGAGGATCACTCTTCACATCGGAGCAGGCTATACCGCAAGGCTGCTGTCGCGTACTGGAAAGTCGGCATTTTGAAAAGGCCTCCAGAACATTCAAGACAGCTATACAGAGTTGCTGCCAGGCTTATCGGGAAAGAACCATTAGAGCTTGTTGGTGGTAAAGCGGAAGATTTTTTTGGATCACTGGGAAAAACCCTTAAGACCCTGTCTGAAGGAGATGACAGAGACACATCTGCCGGATTCGATCCAGGGTCTATTTCGAAGCGCTTATTTCATCAAGAACTTCCCTGCAGGGTGGAACGAACTCGAAGAACTTCTCGATTCTTTCACAGGGATATTCACCGCAGAGCCCGCAGTTGGTCAGCTGATGTGTCTGCTGACTGCATGAGCGGATATCACACTCCGCACAGTGGCTGATCTGTACACCCTCTGCAGCCTGACAGCCCACGCAGTTGATCTCAGCTGCTTCGAGCGTTACTTCGTGCATCTTCGACCACTCTTCCGCCGTTTTCACTCGCAATGCCTGATCATCGGTTTTGTAAGCAATGAATGCGGGGCATTCAGTGCAGACGATACCGCACGATCCAACTATCCTGTCCATGGTTCCCCCTCTCGGAAATATCCAGTAATCCTGCCCTGCCTTAAGCTTCTGCCTGAAATGAGAATATCAAGCGTATTTCTTCCATGTCAAGCAGATGTTGATTACAGATTATGGCGATAGCACCTGATGCATAATAAAACCTCCTCTGAAGCTCCAGCGCTGATGATGTGCCATCAATTTTATTATCACTTTAGAAACCGTATATTATGGTATGCTTGCGGAACGTGCTGGAATAATTGATGCACTGACAGAATAAGTCTCGCCAAATATTGATAGTGAGTTGTATCGCTATCGGCATTTCAGGAGAAGCCAAGGAATTCCAAGACCGTTACAACGCTGAGAAGATCCATACGGACTGTGTAGCTTTCAGGCAGGGAAAAGCATTGATTTCAACGGTTCATCAGAATCATCCTGTGCCCGTTTAATGAACCATTTGAATCAAAGCGACAGAAATACACTCCTCCGGGAACCCGTTGCCCGTTGTTATCGCAGCCATCCCAGGTTGTTTCGAAAGACCCTTCATTCTGATAGCCGCTGTAAAGATCCCTTATTCTATGACCCGTCAGATCAAAAATAGCGAAATCCGTATGAGCGGCTTGCTCAATCACGTATTCTATAACAGTTGACTGGGTAAACGGATTTGGGTGGTTGCTGGAGATACGAGAAGATCCGAAGCCTGAAGCTTCTTCACTATAGAATCCGGTTGTAATAGCACTGTAACACATAATCCAGTAATCGGAGGCCTGGTTGATTCCCTGAGCCGTGAGGGCAGAAACCAAATAATGGTCGGTACTCCCATCGTAAAGGATGTCATTAGTGTATTCAAAATTGTGACCGGGTATACTCAAAACGTTTTCCCAGATTGTTTCACCGTTACTGTCTGTTCTGAACAAAAAGGCATTAGAAAAACTGTTTGCGAATCCACCGGCAACCAGATCACCGTTTCCTAAAGAAGTGATTGCCTGAAGAGCCCTTGTCCCAGCGTATTCTTTTCGCCACACTTCATTACCGTCGGCATCAGTTTTAAGCAGAATAGAATTGAAATCATAGTGGCCAACCATACTGTAACCACCGTCGGTGGTTCTGCATGCATCATTGGTTGAAACATAGCTGCAAAGGGATGAGCTGTATGTCCTGGACCACAACTCTGATCCGTCGGAATTCAACTTAACAAGCAAAACAAAGAAATATCCTAATTCGTCGGCAATATCACCTGCAAACACCAGGCTTCCATCTGTTTCTTCCACGATCCATCTGCTGCTGTTTTGAAAGTAGGTATCGTAAGATGTTTCCCATTCCAAGTCATCCGAAGAGTCATACTTTTCCAGCTGCAGTATTGTCTCGTATTGGACTGTTCCGGGAATTTCGAATAGATGAACGTATCCTCCGTCTGACGTGGCTAAGACAGTCAGGGGTGAATACTGATAAATGTTCGGGTTAATGGAAGTCCAGAGAGTATCTCCCACTGCGTCTGTCCTGACAAAAACGGCACAGTAGTCTGAAGACCTGCCTGCCAGAATAAAGCCGCCATCATTCAGCTGATCAATTGATTGAGCATATACAATCTCTATAAAAGGGATTTCGTACAATCTGGAAAGAGTTTCGTTCCCAGCACTGTCAAAAATACGAAGGGAGAGTAAAGAATCGCAGGTGCCAACATATGCATAGCAACCATTTTGTGTTAATACTCCGTCTGCAGCGTATTCCATGAATGGATTATTCTCATAAATTGTCCAGAGAGTGTCTGGAGGGTCATTTGCCAGTATGACAGTTGTTAAAACAATAGCTGCGAGAATTGCCCTCACTGTTCTATCCTTTCTGTTATATCACATTCGCTCAAGCACAGTTTAATGTGCATACACATCGAGTATACTTCAGCCTTAACTCTTGATCAAGGGAAAAGTCCGAATTAGTGTGCAAATTCATGAGCCCTTTCAGGCAAGGGGGTCACGGCGGGAGTCGCCCTCGTGCTGGATGGATGGAAAGGATTGATCAATCCTGATTGGGAGAGTTACCGCTCCAGGACTACTATCCTTTTTGATAAAGTTCCGGATTCATCTCTGCCGGCCA
>JAUWMQ010000070.1 GCA_030613065.1 Candidatus Aegiribacteria sp.
AATATTTCTTGGAATGAAAGCTCTCATCGACAATTATCTCTCAATTCACGGCAAACCACCAAAACTACTATTATCGTCCGTGATTCTTGTTTGTTCAGGAAATTCGACTGGGCTTTTACAGCATCATATGCATCTCTCCGATATTGTCTTGATTATTTTTGGATTGGGAAGCCCAGAGCAAATTTCGAGTTGAACAATTATTATACCGACTCTTCTAAACTCAGCAAAATCTCCATTGTCTGAAGATGTATTAGACTTTTACCCGAGTCAATGGGTATTCTCTTGACATAATAAGTAAACATATGTATACTAAACTATGATATTCCCTTGGGTTAGCGGAAGCTGTTAAAGTGGGAGGTTTTGAGATGAAGGAGTATTTAAAACTATATGAGGGCGACTTAATTGCGAAGGACTTAGTTCGGCAGAATCAGGTTCCGTACATGGTATGGTGGGTGAAGCATTTTCTTTCAGTGGGACAGCCTGAAGAAGCAATGTATGCGGATATTCTGGAAAAGGAAGGCAGGAAAGACTGGCAGATAAGACAGGCACTGGAAGCAGTGAGGATATACTGCTCAATGTATTTGGGAGATTCGGAGGAAGCTACTGTTACCGGTCTAGATCCATTGAGTGAGATGAGGAACTGTTTAAGAATAAGACATTATTCCAGGCGAACGGAGAAGGCATACCTGTACTGGTGTGTCAGGTATCTTCAATACTGTGAAAGGAATGGGCTTGATGAGAAATCCGATGAGGTGTTCCGTGACTATTTAACACACCTTGCTCTGAAGAGAAAGGTTGCTTCCTCGACACAGAACCAGGCATTTAATGCAATTCTGTTTCTATTCAGAAATGTCTGGAGTAAAGAACCAGCAGGAATTGACGCGGTAAGGGCAAGGCTACCTAAGCGGCTTCCCACTGTACTTACTCCGGATGAGGTGCGAAAAGTCCTGAAAACTGCTGCAGGATTGCCTGGGCTAATAATACGCCTTATCTACTCCAGCGGAATCAGACTGTCTGAAGCTTTGAACCTTCGTGTGCAGGACCTGAACTTACAGAATTGCTCTCTTACTATTCGAAGTGGCAAGGGTGATAAAGACAGGATTACTATTATGGGAAGGATGTTGGTTCCCTTTCTCCAGAAGCAGGTGGAACTCATTCGTTCAGCATTGATTACTTGTAGTGTTCCGGTTTCTCTCCCAACAGCACTAGAAAGAAAATATCCGAGAGCCGGGTTGGAATTATCCTGGCAGTATGTATTTCCGGGTGCCGGAACTTCTGTAGATCCTTCCACCGGAAGTATCAGGAGACATCATACTCATCCTTCATGTGTGCAAAAAGCTATGCGGAGAGCTGTAAGCGAATCCGGTATTAATAAACGCGCTGGTGTCCACACACTGCGACACTGCTTTGCAACACATATGCTGATGGCAGGAGTGGATCTTTGCGAAATACAGGAATTACTTGGCCACAAAAGTCTCGAGACTACCAGGATCTACCTGCATGTGGTGAAAGGAATGAGTAGAACTGTTAAAAGCCCCCTGGACCTGCTGATGGGAAAAGAAATGTAGTTTTTCGTTCCGCTCTGGCATTTAAGCTTCTATCTGTTCTGAAGTCGCCAGAACGCTTCATCGTACAAACATGCAAATTGTTTGTGTATCAATGATCGCACTTTTACGTGGGGTACTACATTTTATGTAATTCACAGTGTTTCAACTCAGGATGACGGTATCTCATACGGTTCGTTTCTGTTATGAGGCCCATTTGCTATACACAATCATCAGTTAATTATCTGCTGGATCGGTATTCCAGTAGTCCGACCTTGAGTATCTCAAGCGCTGACCTCATCTTGTTCTCTTCAAGGACGTATGCAATCCTTATCTCATCAAGACCCATTCCCGGAGTTGCGTAGAATCCTTCCGCCGGGGCTACCATGGTGGTCCATCCATCAACTGAGAAATCCGTAAGCATCCAGGCGGCGAAATCATCGGAGTTTTCAACAGGAATCTTTATGGTTGCATAGAAAGCACCTTCAGGCTTAAGGAAGAAGATTCCTTCGCGTCCATGCAGCTCCTGCATGAGAATGTCCCGCCTGTTCTGGTACATGGAAACTATCGATTTGTAATAATCCTCCGTCAGGGATCTGTACATTTCCGCAGCACCGTACTGGGGGAGAGTGGGAGGGCAGAGTCTCGCCTGACCGAATTTTACAAATGTTTTCATAAGAGACTTGTTGCGGGTTATAATGTTACCAAGCCTCGCACCGCATGAGCTGAACCTCTTTGAAATGGAATCCATGACAACAGCCCTGTCAGCGATTCCGGCAAACTCCAGAATGGATGAGTGTTTCCTTCCATCGAACGCGAAATCACGGTACACTTCATCTGCAAGCAGATAGATGTTATAACGGGATACGATATCAGCAAGATCCGCTATTTCCGTATCTGTCAGTATAGTGCCTGTGGGATTGTTAGGATTGCATATGAGTATTGCTCTGGTTCTTTCTGTGATCCTGGAAGTTATCTCCTCGGAAGGGGGAAGGTGAAAACCGTTCTCCGCCGAGGATGTAATGGGCACCAGGCTTACTCCCGCAAGGGTCGCAAAACCGTTGTAATTCGTATAAAAAGGCTCAAAACATAGTATTTCATCACCGGGGTCGCAGGTTGCTATCATTGAGAAAATGACTGCCTCTGAGCCTCCGGTTGTTATCATCACCTCATCCGGTTCAATAGAGATGCCTGATCTGGAATAGTAACCGCAAATGGATTCCCTTAGTTCAGGAATCCCGATGCTGGGACCGTAAGCAAGTACATTGTTCATATTGGATTTAACCGCATCCCAGAACTCAACCGGTGTCGGAATATCAGGCTGGCCTATGTTCAGATGATGAATGCTTATACCCCTCTTGGCAGCATCTGCCGCAAGTGGAGCCAGTTTCCGGATAGGCGACTCCTGAATCTGATCGCCTCTTCTGCTTATGTTGGGGCTGGTCATATCTCATTTTCCTTCCAGAATGATGAAGCTGTTTCAATGAAGCATTTAATCAATATATTATACTAAGATTTACATAAATACTATATTACAAAATCTTGGAAGAAACCTGAAATGGAGACTCGATGATTCTTAGGCTTGTAGAACTCGGTATAGATGGTTCTCCAGATGAAAATATGCACAGATTCTCCGAAGCTGCTGTAGTATCACCAGTCCCGGATGCTGCTGTTCTTCCGGAGCTCTTCACCACGGGATACGTACTTGACAGTATTTCTTCTCTTGCCATTTCTGAGGAAAATATAAAAGACCTTCCTGCCGCTTCTGCTGCCGGGGAGCACAGTATATGGATTATTGCTGGAAGCCTTCCGGTGAAAACCGATTGCGGAGTGGTGAACAGAATGGTTGTATACTCGCCTGAAGGAGTGCTTGCTTACCAGACGGAGAAAGTTCATCTCTTCAAGCAGATGGGGGAAGACAGGGCGTTTATCCCTGGTAAATGCGGTGGAACATTTCCCTTCATGGGAACAACAGGCACAGGGATAGTCTGCTACGATCTGAGATTTCCAGAGCTTAGCAGAAGGCTTGCACTGGCTGGAGCTGAGATCCTGTTTGTTCCGGCAGAGTGGCCCGGCGGAAGGCTGGAGCTGTTCAGATCACTGCTCAGAGCCAGGGCTGCGGAAGCCCAGATATTCACTGTGGGATGCAATCTGGGGGGAGAACATCTCGGAGTCATGTTCGGGGGGGGAGGCGGAGTAGTCCATCCAGGTGGAAAAATGATCAAGGGGCGTGATGTAATTGAAGGGGTCAGTGATTTTGAGATCGATCTTGCGGATGTGGAATTGATAAGAAGCCGCATTAATTGTCTTCAGGATCGCAGGCCGGAAGAATATGGTACTGTTGAGCAGGGAGGGAGGGTAAGGTGACAGATAACTACGGTGGCAGGCTTTTCAACATGGCTATTGTACTTCTGGGGATAGTTGCCGCAGGTACAATTCTGAAAAGCGCTTCGGGGGTTTTTGTTCCCCTTACAGTCGCTTTCTTCCTCATGCTGCTTCTTCAGCCGGTGGTAAACAAAACGGCAAGCATGACGGATAAAATGCTGTCCCGAATAATGGGCAAATTTGGGAGGGAGCATATTAGTAAAGAGTCCAGGCTTTCTGTAGTATTCTCTGTTATTTTTGTATTACTTCTCTTCGTTAGCCTTTCCCTTGGAATATATCTGCTGCTTAGAGGACAGATAGCTCTCATTCTCAGTAAAAGCAACGAAATTATGAACAATATTGTGGTGCCCATAAAGAGCTGGATGGTTTCCAGCGGGATCTTCGGAGATTCGGCAGCAGTGACCAGTTACATAAACGGTCTGGCTGAATCAGCGATGAGTATTGCCCCCAGCGCTGCTAAACCGATCATTTCCGGTGTATTCACCTTTGTAATGATACTCTTTCTTACTACTTTTCTCTTGATCGGAAGAAGGCGGCTTGAAGAGAATCTGGAAAAGAATCTTAAATCATCCAACTACAAAAGGATAATGCAGATATCAGACAAAATAGAATCCAATACACATAAGTTTATATTAGTAAAACTGGCGACCAGTTCAATAACCGGTATATGTATCGGTCTTGGTCTGCTGATATTTCTCAAACCTCAGGATGCCCTAATCTGGGGATCGATATGTTTCGTCATGAACTTTATCCCGATTTATGGCTCACTTATTGCCGGTTTGGGAGCTATTCTTTATACAATGGCAGTTTTCGAGCACGGCAGCTTTCTCGACGCATGGCCTGTAATAATCCTTGTGATGGCAGTAAACAATACAGTATCAAATGCCATAGAACCCAAACTGATGCAGTTCAAACTTCCGATCGGTTCGGTTACCGTTCTTCTCGCGGTTATTGTATGGGCCTGGCTGTGGGGGGCATGGGGTATGATACTTGCGGTTCCCATAACGATTATGTTGAAAGTGATGCTGGAGGCAATCAGCGACAATAAATGGATATCAGCTTTAATGGAAACCTGATTCGATAGGGGAATAAATGAAAAAAGAAACCATATTCGTTCTGTTCATACTTTTATCAACAGTATCTGCAGGTGAGATGCTCATCAACTGGGATATTCCCCTTACAGATCCAGCAATCAGAGAAAGCGCCATTGGTGAGTATTTCTATATTCCTGGTGCAGTAAATACCGGGGTTCCAGGCGACCCGTCTCTTCCGGTATTCCCTGTTTCAGTGCTCCTTCCATTCAATACAATGGTGGATTCGGTAACCGTCTTATCCTCCAATGAGACCGTACTGCCCGGTTTATACGATCTCAAACCCGTTCAGCATGGAGTTCCTATTTCCAGGCCGGAACTATTTTCGCTGACTCCCAGGAATGCTGTTTCCTATAGTGAGCCTGCGGATAATCCGCTGGTCATTCCGGTATCCCAGGGGCAGTTGATGGGTTACAGCATCCTTAACATGAGAATATCTCCTGTGACCTGGAATCCATCCACTGGAAGAGCAGTTCTTACCGGCTCAATTTCAATGATGATTCATTACCATTACGAAGATTCAGGCTGTATTCCCCGGGGCAGGGGTACTGAAGGACTTAGAGTATTGCAGGATATTATCAGCAGTCAGGTTCTGAACCCGGAAGAGCTGAATATGAACAATATGCAGGCAGTATCTGCAGATGATCTGCCATGGGGGGAATACCTCATTATTACAAGGGACTCTCTGGTTTCAGTCTTTGAACCCCTTGCGCAGTTCAAAACCATGAAAGGTATCCCGGCGGTAATAGTGACCATGGAGTACATAGAATCGAATTACACCGGTGTGGACGCCGCGCAGAAACTCAGATTCTTCCTGAGGGACATATACAGCCAGACACCACCAACTTACGTTCTCCTTGGCGGGGACACGCCACTCGTACCGCACAGGAACTGCTATGCAACGGCTGAAGGTTACACTGGAGATCCTGCAGCTGACATATACTTCCAGGACATGAACGATCTGACGGTAGGTTCGGACCTGTGGGATGCCAATAACAACGGTGTATGGGGAGAGCTCAGCGGTGACGTAATGGATTATCATCCTGATTACATCATTGGAAGAGCTTCCATTGAGAACGGTCCCCAGGCTGATATTTTCGTAAACAAGGTTCTTGCCTACGAGATACCTTCACTGACTGACGGGAGGGACACCGCCCCGTGGTTCACTTCGATGGGATTCACTACTGGTATCCTCTGGAGCAGTCCGTACTGCCCGGGCAGCGCGGGTAAGGAAAAAGTTGATACTCTTTATACTCCTGCGCTGTGGCAGCCTGTGGTCAAGCATTACGAGAGCAATGGTACTCAGAGTTATGCCGCTACAATGGAAATGCTCAACATGGGCATGAATCTTGTAAATCATGCCGGACACGGGAGTGAGGGAAGTGTATCGATAGGTACCGGAAGCCTTAATGGCGGTGATTTCATGGGGCTTACCAACATTGCAGCTCATGGAAGGGTATCCATATGGAATACTATAGCCTGCCTTTCCGGTTCATTTGATACCGGCACATGTCTTGCGGAATCCTGGATCAGGTCACCTGGGGGTGGCGGTTTCTGTATTATGAACACAAGGTATGGCTGGGGAGAACCCTCCGAACCGGGTGATAAATGGAGTGAACTGGTCGATCAGGAGTTCTTTGCGAATTTCTTCACTGAAGATCTCTACAACCTCGGTGTCGCTCATTCTATGGCCTGGGACGAGTTCATACCATTGATTCCCACTGATACTCATTACGATTGGATAGCAAAATCGCTTACGCTTTTTGGTGACCCTGAACTTCCGATGTGGTCCGAAACCCCCGATGGTCCGCTGCAGTTGACTGCTCCTGATTCACTTACACAAGGATTAAATAGTATCACTGTTTCTGTTGAGGACAATTCAGGTCCTGTGGAGGGCGCCAGAGTATGTTTCATGCAGGGCGAATGGGATAACACCGCAATGTATGAAGTTGATTATACAGATGCCTCAGGACAGATTCAGATGAATGTAACTGCTACTGACGAATATGATACAGCCGCATTAACGGTCTGGAGCCGGAATCATGTTCGGAAAACTATAGAAATACCCGTATCGGGTACAGGCGTATCATCACCTGATACTCCTTCAGGGCTGCCATTCATTACTGAACCCCGTCCAAATCCCGTATTCAATTCTGTAACATTCAACTGGAGTGCTCCTGACAGTCCTGCTGAATTAAGGATATTTGACGCTGCTGGAAGAATAATGAGGATTGTCGAATTGGATCCGGCTGAGACTGGAACCCTGATCTGGAACTGTACAGATGATGATGGAAGGCGTGTACCATCCGGCCTCTACTTTGCAAGGTTCGTAGCCTCAGGTTCAGACCCGATAACAAGACAGATGGTTGTTATCAATAATGAATAAGAAATTACTGATACTTGGAAATGCTGCCGCCGCCTTAGTATTAATCACGTTTTCAGCCTGCAGTGGAAGCGGTTCAGAGAGCATTGAAGAAATCTCAATAAGAAGGCAATGTAGAGCTAATATGAACACTATATGCACTGAACAGGCAAGTTATTGTGATGCCACCGGTGAATGGGCATCAGATATGGAACAGCTGGATCAGTATGCGAGAAGAGCGGGACCACTTACATGCCCGGTAAGCAGGGAAGAGTACTTACTCGAACAATCAGACAGCGGGTATGTGATAATCTGTCCGGCAGGACATGGATCAATAGATACAGGAAGAAGAAGCTGGACGGGAGAAACTGAATGAAAGTTCTATACAGGAACAACGCTAGAACGGTCATAAGATTTGATGTCGGAGAGCAGTTCCCGGAAACTCTCGCAGACTGGTGCGAAAAAGAGAAAGTTGAAGCAGCAGCAATTGTAGCGGGAATTGGAATGCTTGAGAATATTAGGATAGGAAGATATAACGGTAAAGAATACGCCACTGAGAAAGTTCAACCATCTTCGGAGATACTGTCTCTCCAGGGAAATGTGTCTATGAAGGAGGGTAAACCCTTCGTTCACCTTCATGTGAGTTTTGCTGATGAAGATATGTCAGCAAGAGGCGGGCATCTTTTCAACGGGACTGTTTCGATGACCATAGAGCTTGTAATGCTTGAACTGTCCACGAAATTCGTGAGGATACCATCAGGAGGAACATTCTGGAGGCTGGATATACCGCAGGAATAAGCAAATCCCTATTGACTTTTACAGTCAATTTCGTAGTGTACCCCTACTTCAGAGGGGCTGTAGCTCAGTTGGTATGAGCACCTGACTGGCAGTCAGGGGGTCACGGGTTCGACCCCCGTCAGCTCCACCAGAAAAGCGGAGAGTACTGCTCTCCGCTTTTTATTGTGAAGCGGAGAGCAATCAGGGTGAGAATATCCTGAGCGAGCGAATGCGAGCCAAAGTAATTCCATTCAGCCAGAAAGGAAGATGGGAGTATAACTATTCCTGTTGTATTGTAGAGAAAAGCTATATATTAATATGAACGTAAAATAATATGAGTATAAGTGCATAATTGTATGATTTCAATACCCCCTTGCCGAACTTATTGATATTGTCTATCTTAACCCTTCTGCGGAAAGTACGTTAGAAAAATGATATTTATGCAACCGGAATCATGTTTACCGGTTAACACTGAACAGTAACGGAGGAACAAAATGACGAAAGCTGATATCGTATCTAGAATTTCCGGACGCGGTAATATCGATTTGAATAAAAAGGATATTGCTTCCGTGGTCGACGGATTCCTTGATGAAATTAGAGAAGCCCTTTACAAAAACGAGCATGTTGAAATAAGACGTTTCGGTACATTCAAGGTTGTAGACCGCAAAAAGCGTATTGCAAGGAATCCTCATACAGGTGCCGCTGTTGAAGTTCCACGAAGAAGAGTTCCTGTATTCAAGCCCTCAAGACTTGTAAAGAATAAGGTTGCCAAATAAATGCCCAACGGAAAGAAGAAAAAGCGCAAAAAAATTGCTAAGCATAAGATGAAGAAAAGGCGCCGCGCTGACAGGCATAAGAAGAAGAATAAGTAATTGAAAATAGCTGTTCTTTCAGATTCTCATATACCTACAAGGCTGGGGGCAATCCCCGGCCGGGTATATGAGATTTGCGCAGAATCAGACCTGATTCTGCATTCCGGAGATATGGTTGAACATGGTGTAATAATCGACCTTGAAAGATATGCACCAGTAAAAGCGGTACACGGCAATATGGATCCGTACGATATAACCAGAAGATATCCTGAAAGCCTTGAGCTGGAACTTGAAGGTTACAGGATATGCATGACACACGGTTCAGGTGCAAGATTCGGAATTGAGAACAGGATTTTCAAAAGGTTCAAGTCCCATAATCCGGACATTATCATTTTCGGTCACTCGCACGTCTTCTATAATGACATCAAAGATGGCGTGCTGAGGTTGAATCCTGGAGCAGTCTCAGGATCAATTGGAAACAGAACAATGGCCCTTCTTACTCTTGAAAAAGACAAGAAACCTTTGTTGGAGAAAATTACCTTCTAACTGATTCAGGTGCATACTGAAATTAATGGTGCCCCCGTAGCTCAGCTGGATAGAGCGTCGGCCTCCGGAGCCGGAAGCATGGGTTCGAATCCCGTCGGGGGTACCAAAAGGGACGGAGGTAATTAGAATTTCTAATTACCTCCGTCCCTTTTCATAAATGCAATGTAGACTCGGGACCACAGATCGAATATCTGATTGTTGAGTTTATCCTGAGCGAGCGTAGCGAGTCGAAGGGAATCCCGTCGGTGGTGGCAGAATAGTGAACAGCTGAGAGTATTATTGACTCTATCGATTGATGCTGATATCATCATATAGCACACATCGATATGGATGAATCAGTGTCCATTGGATTACTTGTGCCAGTTAATGGAGATACAAATGAATTTCACAACTCTTCTGGTATCGTTTCTAACCGCAGCGACTTCTGTCACAATATCTGAGCCAGTCGATGGCGAGACCTACGATGGTGATTGGCTCCCCCTCCGAGCCATCCTGGAAAACGAGAACGAGGTTCCGGACTCAGTCCACTACTCTCTGAACGGTCAGGCTTTTGTTCTGATCCCACGCCTCAACACAGACTGGTACACCTACATGGCCAACGACTGTCGCACAGGTTACTCGGAATCACCAGCCCCGCATGACAACACAATCCTGTGGACTGCGCCAATCAGTGGAACTTATCACGAGTTTGTTTCTCCTGTGGTAGTCGATGGAAGGGTCTACTACGCTTCAGAAGTGGACGAGATAGCATACTGCCTGGATGCCGCCACCGGAGCAGAGATATGGCGTTTCGAGAATATTGGCGACGCTATCGATGACGCGATGCATATACAGAACGGTAAGGCATACCTGGCCTCCGACTCGATCTGGTGCCTGGATGCCCTTACGGGTGACAGGATCTGGGCTTTCAGTGGAGAATCCCTCTATGGTTTCGCAGGGCCTCCGGTTCCCTTTCAGGGGAGAGTATTTGCTAGTGGTTCCCCCTTTGTTTACTGTCTGGATGACCTTACCGGTATGGAAATATGGAGAACGGACACTCTTTGGACTAATAGCAGCATGACAGCCTGGAATAATATGCTGTTTATTCCAAGAACAGACGGCTATATGTTCGCTCTTGATACTTATTCAGGTGATATTGTATGGGTCGAAGACGGTTTTGGTATGTTTTGGGATTCATCTCCAGTGATTTACGACAGCACACTCTATATTGGATCTATGGATGGAGATCTGATGGTGTTTGACCCGAATAATGGTTCGCATGTAGTTCTCGGGAATTATGGAATTTGCATAGAATCGACTCCCGCAGTTTATGCAGATCGTATATTCTTTGGTCCCGGCTTCCTGATCTACTGTGTGAACAGGATTACAGGTGATGTTGAATGGGAATTTGACCCTCCGAATGATGATTATCTGCATGGATCTTGTGGAGTAGCAGATGACCTGGTCTTCTGGGGTGATATGTCTGGTACCGATTCAGTGGCATTCATCCATGCAGTGGACATCTATACCGGAAACGAGATCTGGAATTATGAAACAAATGGAGGACCAATGGGAATCCAATCCAGCCCGTCCATCGTGGACGGGGTGATGTACATCGCTGCCACTGACGGAAACCTCTATGCCTTCGGGACAGGTCTTAAGTACACCTACCGTGAAGACTATTTCTACGCGGAAGTCGGCTCCAACGAGCTTATTGTGACATCCTTCGACGGAGGTGTTGCTGTTGCGGCAGATACCATTAACTTCTCAGTCACGCAAACTGGAATCACCCTGGAACCTTCCGGCAGGCTTGCTCTATGTGCCAGTCCGAATCCATTCTATTCAGCGGCATCGATATCCTTTGAGCTTTCCGAGCCGGGATTCACTTCAATTGAAGTGTACGATCTGTCCGGAAGAATCGTCAGAACACTTGAGAATTCAGAGCTTGGAACTGGTCAGCACTCCATTGTCTGGGATGGAAAGAAAGAGAATGGTGAGGTTGTTTCGGCAGGACTTTACTTATGCAGGATACAGTCTGGTGGGATTTCAGAGACAACGAGCATGTGTCTGTTGAGATAAGATTCATCCGATGATCTGTACCGCAGTTCTATAAGCATCCACCACGGGGTACCAAAAGGGACGGAGGTAATTAGAAATTCTAATTACCTCCGTCCCTTTTCATAAATGCAATGTAGACTCGGGACCACCGATCGAAGATCTGATTGGTGAGTTTATCCTGAGCGAGAGTAGCGAGTCGAAGGGAATCCCGTCGGGGATACCAATTAAATATCGGACACTTTTATTTGCTCTACCGGATACTGAAAATAGCAGAACTAATCGGATATCCAGAATAGTCGATGATGTTTTTCTGTGTGGAGAAACGGAATCGCTTAATCTAGGATTTTATTAACTTCTTCAAGAGCACTCCTGAGGATGACAAGGTCATAGGGCTTTTGAAGAAATCCATCAAACCCTTTGCTGCCAAAATATCTGAAAGCTTCAGCACGATTGTAGCCACTGGAGAGAATCACGGGAACATCTGGTTTAAGTGCTCTTAATAGAGAAAATGTAGTTGCTCCATCCATTTCAGGCATTGTAAGATCAAGGATCACGCAGTCTATTTCCCTTTCTTCAGAATTGAATACTTCCAGTGCCTCAAATCCATTCCTCGCAGTGATTACTGAATGACCAAGACCCTCAAGCATCTCAGCTGTGGTGACTAGCACTGACTTGATATCATCAACAAGAAGTATTGTCCTTCCCGGCATTCTTTCCACTTGGACAGGCTCGGTAGAGTTTAATGTTCCACAAATCGAAGATGCTTGAGGAAAAATGGCTGTAATTGATCTTTCGCCGTCCTGCTCAAACTTAATGCTGATAACTCCGTGAGGATTCGTTACCAGTTCAAGTGCAGTGGCCATACCGAGTCCTTTTCCTGGAAACTCCATTTGCTTGAAAGGTCCGAACATGTTTAGCAATGTCTCTCTGTCCAGACCGTATCCCATGTCCAACACTTTAAGGAGTATGTACTCTCCCTCTTGACTCCCAGTTTTATCGTAAAGCTTATCCAGTTCATCATTGGTCATGTGCTGGCATTTCAGAAAAATACCTATCTTACCACGGTTTAAGGGGGGCATATCTGTGGCATTGATCATCATGTTCATCACAAGTCGGATAATCTGAGACACATCAGCATTCATCACCGGAATATCATCCAGATCAAACTGCAGTATAGAGCGTTTTTCGGGTGTAAGTCTGAGCATCCTCTCGGTTTCGATAATGATGCTCTTAAGATTAAGAGTATCGAAAACCATGTCGTCCTTCCCGACGTATGAAAGCATTTGATAGGTGAGTTTGGAAGCCGTTCGCGCAGCTTCCATGATTCTGCGCAGGTTCATGGGAATCTGTTGTTCTTCAGCTGGGTAGTGAAGGATAATATCCGTATTTCCGATAATGGTCGTAAGCAGATTGTTCAAGTCATGCATAACGGCCCCAGCCAGGATTTTCAGCCCCTCAAGATGCTGAGTATTCTGAATCTGCCACTGGAGTTCCTGTTGGGTGCGACCTTCAACATTACCTTTTCTTATATCTGTTAGGAATCTTTTCGGATACAAAGACAACGCCTGATTCTCTCAGGTTACTAACAATCTATACAGGACTATTATATATAAAAATTAAACACGAAACATATTGCATTGGAACAAGGATATCCTCACTGAGGCAGTGTATTTAAATGAGAGTACCGAAATCATTGCTGTAGAATTTGAGTATGTCAACCATGAAACGATTAGCGCCTGAGTTTTATTCATCTGGAATTACTTAAATTTCTGCAATAATATCTTCAGCAAGTGATTCAGGATGTGTTATTCGGTATTATCTTTTCAGGAAGTTTGATCCTGAACCTGCATACTGAATCTCCAGCCAGAACGCTCTGCAGCACTTCTACTTCGGTGGATTCTCCGAAGACAATATCGAACATCAGCTTCCCGAAGCCTCCGCTGCAGTAGCACCAGTCCATAGGTATTTCCATGTCGTTCATGATTATGGCTTCCCTTGCAAGCGGACAATGACAGGCGTAGTACCTTTTCATGATGGTGTCAGTCTCCTTCAGCCAATTCTTCGGAGAATATGGGATCTTGGTAATGTAAAGGTATTCTCCGTCACGGACTGCCGAAAGTATTTCCTGGTTCCCTTTGACAAGCTCAATGACTTCGGGAGTGATTTCCTGCTCGAACCATACTTTATCCTCATCAAGATGCTGCTGAAGAATCATGATCCTTTCCGCATGGAGTCTCTCAAGAAAATCATCAATAGAATTGGATTCCTTAAACCACTGTATATGCTTCTGGAAGCTGTCATGAGATATTCCGTGGTGGTTGTCAGCCAATACGTCATGGCAGGTATCAGCGCCCAGATCCATAAGCCTATTCACAAGCAGGCACGTATTTCCAGGATATGTATCGGGAGAAGAGCCAAGCGGGGGAACATCCAGACCCTCAAACACACTATCTCTGCACCTGGTATCCATATTTGATGCAAGCTTGTCCGATATTGATTCAAGTACTTCCCTGCCGCTGACAGTAGAGATTATGTAGATGTATACTTCGTTCTGTCCCGTTGCATAGAAATATCTCGCAAGATCCCGGAACCGTTCAATGCTGTTCTCTCCGTCTGCTATCAGCGCTGTAAAGTACTTTTTAACAGAAGGCACCTGAAGCGAATCGATATCTTTGCCCGTATGAGCCAGGTATACTTCGAAATCAGCTATATTGTTAAGAGCGCAGTTAATGGCGTCATCATCAACATTCCTCGATCGAAGAAAATCGGTGTATTCAGTACTTTTCATAATTAACTGTTTTCATGTAAATTATTGAGCATTCAAAAATAACATATGCAAACCTTAAAGACAGGTGACAGGAAGCGCATCAGTAATGAGCTCATTCTATTTCAGTGTTGCTTTCAGGATCAGCTCACCGGGCCATTTCGTTCCGAAAGGGTTACCAGCAAAGTCACCCAGGACTTCAAGAACACTGAATCCAGCTCTTTCCAGAAGATGCTCCGCCTCGTACCTGAAGATATACCTTAATCTGAAGGAGTGTACGGTTCTCTCAGTTCTGCCGTCCAGATACCTGGAGTAGTAGATGATCTCACAATCAAGAAGCTGTTTTGCTTTATCAATACAGGGGTTCCTCAGCTTTCTGGTGACCGTTCTACCATCAGGCATGATAAAAGTTGGCTCATCGCCGAACTCCGTCATCCTTGATTCGTCGAGGAGGTACTTCATAGAGGGATTGAAAAGGTCCAGCAGGAAGATACCCCCTCCGGATAGATGATTGTGCACCTTCTTGAGACATTGCAGCTGCTGATCCACTGTTTCCAGATGCTGGAATGCCCTGAATGGCACAGTTATCAGATCGAAAGAGCGTTTCAGATCGAAATCAGTCATGTCGCCATGAACGAGTGTTGCGCTTAGACTTATGCCTGATGCCTCCTCATTGAGTTTGCTTCTGCAGATATCCAGCATGCTCTTCGAGTTATCGATCCCGGTTATTTTGTATCCGGCCC
>JAUWMQ010000074.1 GCA_030613065.1 Candidatus Aegiribacteria sp.
ATCACCGGCTTCGTCAGCCTTTCAGCTTCCGTTCTTTTCCTTCTGATGGATGCCACAGATGTCGCCATCACGGAAGCCAGCATCGGTGCTGTCCTGGCCACCATGATATTCCTCTGGGGCAGAGGGAAGATCGGGGATGACGGATGATCAGAACACTTACTGGCCTGATAATCGTCCTTGCCCTCGGAGCAGTGGTTGCCGCTGTAGTTCCTGAAATGCAGATGCATGAAGAGCTGCAGGGAGTGGGGTTCACCTACGCGTCCAGAGGGATGTATGAAACCGGTTCATCGAATCTCGTGACAGCGGTAATAGTAGCTTATAGAGGTCTGGACACACTGGGAGAAGTGGTTGTTCTTTTCTGTGCTTCCACGGCGGTGATTCTTATACTCACACTGTTTCCAATTGGCATAAAACCCTCTGAACCAAGCGGAATAGTCGCGTTCACGGCAAAGGTCCTCCCGGCTCCAATTCTGCTCTTTGCCGTATACTTCATTGCCCACAGCCATACAAGTCCTGGCGGGGGATTTCCCGGCGGGGCGATAATCGCATCTACATTCCTTCTTGTGATGCTGGGCAGCAGTTCGATACCTGACAGCAGCGGTAGAATTCCCGCCATTGAATCCCTTGCAGGGCTGTCATTCGGACTGCTTGGATTCTGGGGGGTCATGGTTGTGGGGCAGTTCCTCAATAATACATTCCTCGGCACTGGAACTCCTGGTGAATTGATATCCGCCGGATTAATTCCGCTCATATCAATCGCAATCGGCGCGAAGGTTGCCAGTGAATTCTCAGGAGTTTTCACAGCTTTCAGGAACACCGGGAGCAGAGTATGAGCACGGTATTCTACTGGACCATTGCCGGTACAGCCGCGGGGCTTGTCCTTGTTGGTCTCTGGGGCATACTAACCAGAAGGCACATCCTGAGGATAGCCCTTGCATTTACAGTGGCTGATACAGGTGTAAATCTGCTTCTTGTATGGTCCGGATATCTCCCCGGAAGGACTACACCTATAATCGATGATTCCATCCCGGTATCTGGAATGGCGTCCGCGGTGGTCGATCCTCTTCCACAGGCTCTGGTTCTGACATCAATCGTTATCGGTGTGGCTGTGGCTGCACTGTTCGTAGTGGTTGGAGTTCTGGCCTCAAGAAGGACAGGTTCTGCAGATGTCCGACGCATGAAGGAGCTGAGATGGTAATAGCGCTGGCAGTATTCCTTCCGCTTCTTGGAGCCTTTATCAGTGTCTGGCTGTCACGAAAAAAACCAGCCCTGTCTGTTATTGTTTCTCAGCTTTTCCTTTCAGGGGGACTCCTCAGTACAGTACTTCTTTCAATAAAACTGCATGCGTGGAACCTTAAGGACCTTGGCAATTCCATTGTCCTTCATACCGGAGTGGGTGCACCTCCGCTCAGCATAAACCTTGAGGTTACCGCAGGTGCAGTTATAGTCGCTATAGTTGTATATGTGGCAGCCATTCTGGGAGTTACCAGGCTCGCCGACCGCAACGTTAAAACACAACCTTTACTTCTTTCACTTGTCACTGCTTCCCTTGGACTTCTTTTTGCCACGGACCTCTTCAATTCATTCGTTTTCCTTGAGATTGGAAGCATTGTCACCATCGGGCTCACAGCCGCCTGCAAGTGCAGCCGTAGATGGGAAGTCGCGGTGAAAGTCGCCCTGGTGTCCGGTCTGGTTACTATCCTGTACCTTCTCGCAGTTGTGGTAGTTTACAAAACCACAGGTGAGCTGCGTTTGGAAGCCCTTGGAATGCTTCAGGGAATCCCGGCTCTAATGGTTTCAGCACTCATGCTGACAGTAATAATGACCGAGATTAAAGCCTTCCCCATGTCCGGATGGGGACTGGATTTCTATCAGGGGGCAAGCACCGGAATTGCGGGAATATACAGCGCCACCTGGAGTCTTGCGGTTCTGATGTGGTCCGCAAAGGTCCTGCCAATGCTGCCTGTGCCAAACCTTGAAATACTGGCCTGGATAGGGGCAGGAGGTCTCGTTCTGGGACAGCTCGCCGGATTCAGAGCCTCCAATCCCGGACGCATGATGGGATACTCCTCCGCCGCATACGCGTCTATGCTTCTCGTACTTGCAGGAACTACAACAGGAAATGATTATCTCCAGCTGACCCTTGTCCTCATGGTCTTTGCCGCCATCGCGAAATTCTCTGTATTCATGCTTGGAAATCCTGAAAAGAAGAATCCCTGGAAGAATGCTGCGGGAAACCTGCTGCTACTCCCTATTCTGTTGATAATTGGTATACCACCCCTTCCTGTTTTCTGGGCCAAGTTCAGGCTACTTTCCGTTCTCGCAGGAGTTTCTCCCCTTATGCTGGCGGCAGGCGCAGTCGGCCTGTTTCTCGAAGCCGTTTACCTGCTGCGTCTGTGGTCGCAAAGATCGGTGGGGTTGAAGAAGAACGGCAGATTGCTTTCCATGGTCGCCTCAGTTCTGATGGTAGCCGGTGCGGTCTGGCTAACGTCGGTGTCCTGGAAGAGTCTAAGCTTCTCAGGTTCCCTTATTAGTTCGCCCACTCTGAGGATTCTTTTCATGGCGATATTCGGTGGTGGAACTCTTTTAAGCCTCCTGGGGGCGCGGAACAGGATCGAGGGTGAACGGAAGTACTGGTTCTGGATGCTGCTTTCAGGGGTCAGCCTGACGTTTCTTCCTTTAGCCGGAAACGGAATAACATTCTATATCCTCTGGGAAGTTACCGCTTTCGCGGCAGTTATCGCGGTAAGCAGAGGAAAAAAAGCTACCACAGGCACTTTCTGGTTCGCCGTATTCGCAGCCGCATCCGGTTTCCTGCTTCTTGTCTCAATTGTCCTTTCCGGCAACATGTTCATCGCACCTGGCATACCCGTTGTTCTCGCAGCTATAGCTGTCCTTTTCAAACTGGGACAGATGGGAACTCACCTCTGGAGTGTTCGAGCCTATTCGGCTGCACCGGCCACCATGCCTGCATTCCTGGCGGGGACATCCTCAAAGGCTGCAATACTCCTTCTAATAGTTACGGCACTGGGAACCGGAATTGTTGCTGTTCCAGCAGGTTCAGTTCTTGCATGGGCAGGCGCTCTCACTGCGCTTTCCATGGCGGTGATGGCAGCACTCTCCTCCGACTACAAGAAAGTGCTTGCCTATGCCAGCGTTTCGCAGATTGGCTATATCCTGGTCGGACTGGGGCTGGCAAGTGTACTCGGATGGACTGCAGCAATCTATCATACATTCCACCATTTCCTGTTCAAGACGGTTCTTTTCCTTGGAGCGGCAGGCGTCATCTTTCGAACTGGCACATCCGATTACAACAGGCTCGGAGGACTTGTCAGGAGGATGCCCCTGACGTTCACATTCACCCTGATCTCAGTTATCGCCTTCGCGGGTGTACCCCCGCTTGCAGGTTTCGGCGGCAAGTGGTTTCTCTACAATGGGCTTATTGAAACTGGCTGGCTTCCTATTGCATTGATTGCCATGTTCGCCTCCGTTGTGGCATTCCTTTACGCATTCAGGCTTCTTCATGCGGTTTTCCTCGGTCAGCTTTCCTCGGCGAATGCAAAGACAAGAGAAGCTCCCCTTGCTCTGCTCGTACCCCAGGGGCTTCTTACTGCTGCGCTAATGCTCTTCAGTTTCAAGCCTACACTGTTTCTTCAGCATATCGTACCGGCGATAGAGTCTCTGCCAGGGCTTGCAGGTGTGGCTCCGATCATAGATGGAAACCTCGTCACGACAGCCATCGGAAGCTGGAATGCATGGGCGGTGGGCATGATGGTCATGGGTCTCTTCGGTTTTGCGTTCGTATTCTACTGGCTTTCAGGAAAGAGACCGAAGCACGTGGGACAGCTTGATATAGGTTTTGCGGGAGAATTGCCTCCCTCGCCTGAGGAAGTACACTACGCAGGCAATTTCTTCAAACCCTACAGGAGGGCTCTAGCCTTCCTTCCACGAATCCATGCCGGAAAATTATTCAGCGGGATTACAGAAATATTAAAAATTGCGGGTGATATGGTAAGAGCAATATTCACCGGTGACGCCAGGACATACCTTGCCCATTCACTCATATTCCTGGTGATTTTCTTTTTCTGGCTGAGGGGAGGCATCTGATGACTCACCTTCTCCTTTCAATCACTGTAACCACAATAGCTGCACTGGCGTGGGGTCTTCTTCTGGGGGGAATTTCCAGAATGGTCACTGCCAGAATCCATGGCAGAATAGGACCAAGGCTGACCCAGAATTACATCGATCTCTGGAAGCTCTTCAGGAAGAAATCCTCTATTCATCACGGCACCATGTTCTGGCTTGCTCCGATGTTCAGAATTGCGGGTGGAGCAGGGGTTCTGCTCCTTGTTCCGCTTATAGTCGGTAACACTGTCATCGTAAACATGTCGTTCTCGGGAGATCTCCTTCTTGTAGTTTATTTCATGTTCTTCGGGTGCCTTGGAATGGCCCTTGGAGCAGGTGATTCAGGCCATCCGTACGCGGTTATTGCAGTAAGCAGGGGGCTTGCGCAGATGTCATCCTACGAACTTTCATTCTCCGCTGTTATTCTTGTGCTGGCCGCTGGGCTTAAAACACTGTCAATTGAGGAAATCGTCATGGCCCAGCAGGATGGCATTCTCAGCTGGAACCTCTTCAGGTATCCCTTTGCAACCGTGGCGGCACTTATAACGTTCCTCCCCATGCAGATGGCCTACCCGTTCAGTATCGTTCTCGCTCCCCAGGAAATCCCTATAGGCCCGCCGACAGAATACAGCAGCCGCCTTCTCTCGTTCATGTTCAGTGGAAGGGCTCTCTTCGGAGTGGCCAAGCTTGTGCTGTTCGTCAACCTCTTCTTCGGTGGAGCCTCAGGTTGGGTCAGCCTGCTTATCAAGACCTTCCTGCTCTATATGTTCCCTATCTTCGTGAGTTCCGTATTTCCCAGGTTCAGGACAGAACAGAGCATCAGGTTCCTGTGGTTCGTTCCGACCTCTCTTGCGGCTATAGACCTTTTGAGAATAATGATCTAGGAGGATTATGTACTGCAACAAACTACCCGAAATACCAGATGATCGCAAGAAAATCTGGGAAAAGGTGGACAACATGGCCAGGGCCAACAGTCTGTGGGTAACTGCCTTTGGAACCGGCTGCGGTGCAATTGAACTCCGACCGCTTCATACGTCCAGATTCGACATGGAAAGATTCGGTATCGCAATGAGACCCACACCCAGGCAGGCCGATGTCCTTATTATCTCCGGCTACCTGGCGGTCAAGACGCTGAAGAGGGTCATTCGCGTATATGAGCAGATACAGGATCCTAAATACATCATTGCTCTGGGTTCCTGCACGATGAACGGCGGAATGTATTACGACTCCTACAATACCCTCAATATACTGGACAGGTACATTCCAGTTGATGTTTACGTAAACGGCTGTATGCCCCGTCCGGAAGCAATCATCGACGGATTCTCCCTTCTCATGAAGAAGATCAAAGAAGGAAAGGCTGAGGGCTGGAAGAACTATATAGAGAACCTCGAATATTACAGGGAGAACCAGAAGAAGGTTATAAGCAACTGGGATCTCCCGGATTACAACTGGTAGGAATGGAAATGGAGAAACAGCCACAACGGATTGTCAGTGATAGCGGCTTCGAAATTGAAGTTGTAAGAAAGGACGAGGGCTATTTTCACGTCAGAGTCTCTCGTGCCAATGTCATAGAGCTGATTCTTTCTGCGAAACAGCGCTGCGGGAAGAATATTCTGCAGCTTATATCGGTAGTAGACAGGATAGAAGACGATATATTTCAACTTACATGGATACTGGAGGATACTGCAGACAGTTCAGTATTCATCGTATCCGCCGACTATCCAAGAGAGAACTGCTCCGTTCCAACTTTCGGAGATATCTGGCCAACAGCTGTAATATTCGAACGGGAACTGCATGAGATGTACGGTATTGAATTTCCCGGCAACCCCAGGCAGTACGAGGATTTCCTCCTTGAGGGCTGGAAAGAACTGCCACCCATGAGACGTGATTTCGATACCCTTGAATATTCAATTCGCACGTACGGTGAAAGACGGAAGCGCATACATACAGATCCCAGGAAGTTCATAGCCGAAACCACAGGGGAATGGGATACTCCCGTTCCAATGAAGGATGAAGATCGATGAATGGCTCAACGGATCCCCTGAAGACCACACCCCTCTTTTTCGGTCCTCAGCACCCCGGCGTCACTGGAAACATGAGTGTGGAGATGTGGTTCGACGGTGACGAGATAACCAGGGCAATTACCCATGTAGGATACCTTCACAGAGGGTTCGAAAAACTGATGGAACGCAGACTGTGGATACAGAATTTCCCTCTTGTTTGCAGGATATGCGTACCGGAGTCGGACATAAACGAGGAGTGTTACGCCCTTGCTGTTGAAAAGCTGGACGGTATAGAAGTACCGGAACGGGCAAGATGGATAAGAACCCTTGTGCTGGAACTGGCCCGGCTTGGAGTCAACCTGATGTCTTTTGGCGGACAGGCCGGCACCATCGGCCTCGGAACGGGTGCAATGTGGGGAATAACCTTCAGAGACTTCGTACTTGATCTGTTCGAAGAACTCTCCGGAGGAAGGATTTACCACGTGTACGTCCAGCCTGGCGGAGTAAGAAGGGATCTTCCAGAGGGATTTAAGAAAAGTGTACTCTCAGTGCTGGATAAGATCGGGGAGCGCCTTCCGGAATTGGACAGGCTGACTCTGAACAACGCCGTATTCAAGCAAAGGACGGTCGGGGTCGGCATTGTAAAGCCGGAGTGGATAGACGAAATGGGTTTGGTTGGTCCCGTTGCCAGGGGCAGCGGCTCCCGTAGAGATGTAAGGAAAGATGCCCCATACGAAGCGTACGGAGAACTCGATTTCGAAGTAGTTACCGAGGATGGATGCGACATCTATTCGAGAGCTCTGGTGCGAAGAAGAGAGATCGATCTCAGTATGAACCTTATTCGTCAAATTCTTGACTTAATGCCCGGCGGTCCGATTGCGGTACCCCTTCCGAACCTTACCGAATGGAGAATACCACCTGGTGAAATTTACACCAGGGTAGAATCATCCAGAGGTGAATACGGATACTACGTTGTAAGCGACGGAAGTCTAAGACCGAGAAGGATTCACGTAAGGGGACCTTCCTACGTTCACGCGGTCACCCTTCTGGAGCGAATGCTGGTTGGGGCAAACATTGCTGATGTCTCAAATATTATGGTGAGCCTGACAACATGCCCCCCGGAGATTGAGAGATCACGTTGAAATTCACCGACATAGTCTCACCATTCCTGGCCTGGTCACGTGCGGCTAAAAAAGCAGACACAATACCCTACCCAAAGAAAAGCAACCCTGGTTCCGACAGGTACAGGGGATTTCACAGGAACGATCTTGACAAATGCATAGGCTGCGGCAGATGTGAGGAGATATGCCAGAACCTTGCAATAAGCATGGTTGAGGTTAAGGATTCGCAACCCATTAAAGGCGACTCCGGGCTCAGACCCAGTGTGGACTACGGGAGATGCTGCTGGTGCGCTCTCTGCGTAGATGTGTGTTCAACGGGATCACTCTCCCTTTCGAACAGCTACAGCTGGCCCACCGATAATGCGGATGCCTGTGCCTTTATACCGGGCTCCGATGAGAAGGCCTGGGATGACTCCAAAAAGGGTTACTGTCAGGACAATTCCATTCTTCAATGGGCCGGTTCTCCAAGGGTTGAGATGCCGGTAGCCGAGCCTGACGAAAGAATCAAGAGTTTTGAGGAGGTAGTCAGGGGTTATTCACCCGAGCAGGCTGCCGCAGAGGCCGGAAGATGCATTCAGTGCGGTCTGTGCGTAACAGCATGTCCGGCTAATATGCATATTCCGGAATATCTCAGAGCCATTGCCAATGGGGATTACTCCCATGCGGTAAAGCTGTTCTTCGACAACAACCCACTTCCGGAAATGTGCGGAAAGGTCTGCACCAGAGAATGTGAATCCGTCTGCGCCATGGGTTATCAGGGAGAAGCTATCGCAATCAGATGGCTTAAGCGCTTCGCATGCGAGTGGTTCGAATCTCTTTCAGATGTACTGGCAGTGGATGAAAAGCCGCTGGAACCAAACGGAAGGAGAGTGGCAATAGTAGGCACCGGTCCAGCAGGCCTGTCGGCGGCATACTACCTTACCCGCATGGGATTTGAAACCCATGTATTCGAGAAGGATGGAGAAGGGGGAGGTGTTGCCCAGAGCGCGATCCCTGAATACAGGCTCCCGTCAGGAGGCTATGAAAAGCAGATGGATGTATTCAGGAAAGCCGGTGTAAAATTCCACTACAATGCAGAAGTGTGCTGTGATGATATCCTGAAAATATCGGATGATTACGATGCGGTCTTCATCGCTGCCGGTCTACAGAGAAGCTCGGAGTTCACAATACCGGGAGTCGACCTGCAAGGTGTAGAACACGCTTTCTATTTCCTTATGAACCATCCTGAGGACGGTTCAATCGAAGCTGGTCGCAGAGTGCTTGTCGTTGGCGGTGGAAACGTTGCGATTGATACGGCAAGATCCTGCAAAAGGCTGGGAGCAGAAGTCGTGATCTCCTACCGCCGCAGGATAGAGGATATGCCAGCGGACGATGAAGAGATCCAGGAGGCAGTGGAAGAGGGAATAGACTTACGTCCGCAAAACATACCGATAAGGATAGAGGAGACGGATTCAGGCCTCTTATACATTTATGCCGAAGCCTTGATGATAGACGACCCGGCCGGAGGAAGGCCAAAACCTGTCCGGAAAGATGACATCGAACACGGGATCGAAGTTGATAAAGTATTCCTTGCCATTGGACAGTCATCCGATCTGAGCTTCCTGCCTGATGAGATATCAGATAATTTGAACATAAAATGGGGCAGGATACAGGTTGATGAGCATCAGTATACAGGAGTGAAGAACATCTATGCCGGAGGCGACATAACTCCTGGAGCCGGGGATGTGATCACTGCCATCGCTGATGGAATGAGGGCGGCGAAGGCCATAGCTGAAAGCTGCAGAACAGAATAACTACTAATCCAGTACAATCATTTTCGTAGTATCCGTGAAGTCGTCGGCAAACAGCTTAATTAGATAAATACCACCAGACATGCTTTCTATACAGGTCTCATACGTTCCCGCCGTATGTTGCCCACTTGCTATGCTGCCTACGCAGCGACCATTGATGTCGAACACCAATAGATTCACTTCACATGCAAATGGTAATGTGTACTTTATTGTTGCGGTTCTGTTCGAAGGATTGGGCGATACCGGATGCAGAGCGAAACCGGAGACTGGATCACCGCTCTCATCCTCTATATGCAATGTCGTATAGTGGGCATACTTCAGGCTATGAGGTGAAGTCGCATTATACTGCATATACGAGATGTGCGGGTTATCCGTTGTATCCAATCCAATTGAGGTGTAGTGTCCCGCATTCGCTTCAACGGTAGATGTCTCCCAGGTGTATCCGGATCGAAGAGCATAGCGAAGTGCACCAGTGCTTTGACTGTATGAGGAGACATGAGGTTCGTCGTTACTATCAAACGCAAGAGATGAATAATACCCACAGTAACCATCTGACTCTATCGTTGATTCTACCCAGGCGGAACCGTCGAACTCAGCGTATTTCAGATTCCCGTTGTAGTAATCGCAGTATGATATTCGCGGGTTATCGGCGGAATCGAGAGCTAGTGACGGCCAGTACCCTATTCCCGGTCCTTCATATACAACTGTGATTGTCCAGTCTGTGCCGTTCCATTCAGCGTATTTGACGCTTCCATAATTGTAATAGGCAATAAGAGGTCTTTCTGAAGAATCAATGACAATTGATGTGCCTTCACATGTTCCACTGTAGTTATCAAGAACGGTGGAATCCCAGGATGCCCCGTTGAGAATGGCATACCCGATACTGTGATCAGTGTGATCATAATACGAGATATGCGGTACATCGTTTGAATCAAGTGCCAGGGAAATGCAGCTTTTACCAGGTGTTGTAGTTACAAGCCATTCTGATCCATTCCATCGAGCGTACTTCAAGGTGTAATCTATTCTGTATGCAATATGTGGATAGCCGTTGCTGTCCAATCGCATTGCTGTCTGACCGAAGCTGTAGGATTGGTAAGGCTGAGTATCAACAGCGGTTAATACCCATGAAGAACCATCCAGGAAAGCATGCATCAGACTGCAGTTACCTGCTCCGGATTTGCTAAAAGGTTTTCTGAAATAGCTGATATGGGGATGATCCATATCATCCAGCACTATTGATGTATAGGCACCAGCATCATCTGAAGTAGGATCAACGTCTTCAATCACCCATTCGGCGAAAGCAGAAGTGGTAAATGCTACTAGAACAAGAAGCTTATACAATTGAAGTTTCATCCTGTCTCCTTTTCGAGTGTACTCAGGCCGAATCAAACATTGCAGTGTATAAGAATCCTGAAAAATTCTTTCAGTGGTTTTCGCTGACCTTTACCTCACCCCAGGTGACATGGTCGAAAGAGAGACCGGTACCGGTGACAAGAACGTAGGGTCTCAAATCCTCATTAGAGAAGTTCGACGAGTAGAAGCCGGGACAAGAAGTGCTGGGAGTATTCTCCACATGAGCAAATACACCATGATTCTCGAACGTGCCGTCAACCCATCCCTGTACGAATTCCGTAACGTCGATGACGTGCCATGAGGACTGTGTCGGCCAGTCGGTAGTGACGCTGCTGCTCTCGCTCCAGGATGGCAACGTATTGTACGTTAGCGTATTCTCGTCCCAGGATTCTGTGATCATGTAGTAGATGGGATTCCCCGCTCCGGGGCTTCCCGTGAAGCTCTTGCAATAGATCCAGAATTCCGCCGAGTCGATAACGGTTCCGGGCTCAATTATGGAGAGGTCCCATTCAATGCAGTAGTTGCAATAACAGTTCCCTACCCGCCCCTGGTACAGGTATGTATAGCCGCCGTTGGGATTCGTGGCGTTCGGCATGCAGTCGCAGGTGTAAGCATCCTGAAGGGGTTGAATGGAAACTTCTCCCGCATGCAGGATTGCGGGTGTGATGATACATAGCAGCAGTGCAGATATTCTCATGAGCAAATCCCCCTTCAGGGTAAGTTTCAGCCTAAAGGGCACTCTTTATCGATGCCCAGGTTGTTGTCTCGAGAGCACTTGTCCCGAACGGGTCCTCATTGGGTGTAAGAAGATACCAGTCCCCCGGCTCGCAGATCAGGGGCATGTAATGAAGCTCTGTGCCTGTGTACGGATCCCCCTGCATACCGCTCGAACCTTCCGGTTCGTTGCAGGAGGAGTTGTACATGAAGGCGATGTCGGAGTTTGTGACGCCATCCGGAGAACTCCAACCTATTATGATGAAGGTGACATAGTATGGAGGTTCCCCGCTCTCCACCCAGGGAGGAACGGCGTCCCACATCGCGACAAAATGGTCGGAGAACTCCTGGAAGTAGATCCCACCCTCCTCGGACGCGTCGAGGTCGCACCACCAGGGAGCCGCGAGCGCATCAACCCAGCATGAGTTGGTGGAGGGGAAGTGGGTGAAACCCCAGCCAAGGTACACATCACGGAAGACGATAGTGCCATTCGAACTGATGTAGATATCGTTGGATAGCTCACCGTAGAAGACAAAGTTGAAGCTCAGCGTTCCGGCGAACCAGTAAGTATCATCTCCCGGACCCATATATGTTCCGGTGGATGTGATATCCACCCAGTTGTTGTTAAAGAAATCGGGACTCTCATCCCTGTCGAACCAGTAGTATCCGCCTCCGTCAGGACCCCCAGAGGAGGCCAGACATGCGGTTATTCCAAGGAGGATTAGAATAATGAATCGCATTGGTTTCCCTTTCCTGCCGGGGGCGGTGACAGAAGGAGCCAACCCCCCGGGGGTATTTAATGTAAGAACCTTAGATCGAAGAACTCTTGATCGAAGCCCACGTGCTGGAATCGAGATTGGTTGTGATGCTCGATACGGATATGTTGTCATAGCGCACATTAAGAAGTGCCTTATCGTCGCTTCCGAAATTACAGCAGAAGCAGCCTATTCTTCCCGCTTCAGCGTACTGCGAGTTCGAACAAGTCAGCTGCCAGCTTGCAGGTTCATCTTCGAGCGTACCCTGCCAGATCCTTCCTGAGAGAGAGGTTCCCTCAACCTGGAATCGAATCCAGTAGGTCTGGTTGTGGTAGAGCGACATGTTTATGGACGTTATCGGCTGGGGTCCTTCGCTGGTAAGCCTCGATATGCCGAAGTAGTTCTGACTCGGTATGATGACGCAGAGATAACCTCTGAATGACGGCAAATATCCTCTTACCAGTATCCCTGCCCGAAAGCAGTTAACCGGAGTGATCTGAGCGACGATAGAGTAGTTAGCTGTGCTCATCGTCCCGCTCTGGTCTCCGTTATGGGAAGCCGCCGGTAGCCATCCAGTCCCACTGTTGGAGAGGACATATTCCTCATTGATCACGTTGTACTGGGCGTTCGCGGCGTATCCAGAAGACCATTCCAACCAGCCGTCGGCATTACCGTCGCTGAAGTCGTCCTCGAAGAGGACCTCAGCGTTAACCATGAGACCCGTAACCAGTAGCAGTGCTAAAAGCATTACTTTCAATTTAGAACCTCCTTTGTTGTGAAAAAGTGACGCAAAAGATTCACACTGCGCCGGTCTTTTCCGGATATTTTCAAGCACCTGGTGTAGCAGGTGCTCTGGAATTGAGAAGCTCACCGAAGACAAACCTCTCGAAAATGATCAGCGGCTCGGCTGTTCCCGTAACTTTCAGGGCGATCAGGGCTCCCTGCCAGCTGTTAACGATGAACTTCGCCATTGCGACTACATCCTCATCGTCAGGTAGGAAGCCCTGTTCTATAGCATGTTGCAGGCAAATAACTATCGGATTCGTGATATAGTCGAATACATCTGCGAGTTTCTCCCTGAATTTTGGGTTGGATGCAGCCATTTCCTGGGATAGATTGCCCAGTGGGCATCCGGACATGATCTCTTCATTAGTGAAGATCCGTCTGAAGTTCTCGAAAAACGCCTCTAACCTCTCCAGAGGGAGACTGTCGCACTCTCCTGTCAGATATCCGTAGAACAGCGGTTTGATCGAGTTGTGGAGATACTCGATCAGTCTGAGTCCGAAATCTTCCTTGCTCTTGAAGTAGTGGTAAAATGAACCCTTCGGAACTCCGGCTGCATCGAGGATCTCACTCAGCCCAGTATTGTTGAAGCCATTCCGTCGGATCACCTCGGCGCCCTTTTCCAGTATGAGCTGCTCCGTGTCATTCGTCATTTACCCGACCTCCATCTATATTGCTCGAATAATAGACCGGTCGTCTAGCTTTGTCAAGCAGATGAAGTGCTACCCATATGGCGGACCATCATCCATATGAATCCTCTACCGAAACATGCTCCGCTTCCAGGACGTGACAAAGACCCTTCATGGGAATATTCTATGTTCAATATGGTATCATCTGAAACGCAATAAGATCGGGGGAACAATGAAAGTGTTAACGAATCTGTCAGCTACTGCTGTCATCCTGCTTACAATAGTCTTAAGTTGCTCAGCTGAAGAGAATCTGTCTGTGCCTGAAGCACACTTCGTTACGGATATTCAGTCTGTTCAGGAAGTGGTCCGGGGTAATAACGACTTCGCGCTGGATCTATATGAAGAAGTATGCCATACGCATGAATCGGAAAACATCTTCTTCTCTCCCTACAGTATCTCCACAGCCCTTGGACTAGCCTATACCGGAGCAAGAGGACAGACGGCTGTTGAAATGGCTGATGTTCTTCACTTCACGCTCCCTGTTGAAACAATCAACAGAGCTTTTCATTCATTGAGTGAAACTCTGAGTTCGGGTAATCTTATCGGGGCAGAATCCGGAGATCCATTCACTCTTTCAATATCCAATGGCCTCTGGGTTCAGGATGGTTTCACTCTTTTGGATGAATACATTGATGAAGTAACGGAGTATTACAGCGCTGCAGTCAAAAACCTCGATTTCATCGATGATCCCGACCATTCGCGGGAAACCATCAACAATTGGGTTGCTGAGAGTACAATGGACAGAATACAGAATCTGATCCCCCCTGGTGTGCTGAACGATGAGACCAGGGTTGTTCTGACGAACGCGGTATACTTCAAGGCTTCCTGGCTGAAACCATTCGATGAACGCTCCACGTCAGACGCTCCGTTCGTCCTGACCGATGGTTCTACAATCGAAGTCCCGATGATGAACCAAACTGATCATTTCAGGTTCGTTTCCACTGAAGG
>JAUWMQ010000003.1 GCA_030613065.1 Candidatus Aegiribacteria sp.
AGGTGTCCCGGGCCGTTAACTGCATTCTCGCTCTGGAGAAGGAGGAGAGTAACGGTAGTCTGTTTCTCTGGGCTCCGCCCGGGATCGGCAAGACCAGGCTAGCAGTAGAAGTTGAAAGATCAATTCCCCAGCGGGATTTCATTTTCATCGATGGTGACAATGCCGCGGGTTCGGCTCCCTTTTCGGACATGCTCGAGAGCTGGTTTTACCTTAATCCTGGAGCCACACTGGAAGACAACCTTGGAGCGTTCGGCAGTATCTGGGAGGGGCTCCTTCTTAATCTGGAGATCCGCAGAGAGAGGAGATTCAGGGACTTGCGGACTGAGCTTGAGGAAGCGAGACCCTATTTTGAATGTCTTCTAGGACTTAATCTCGATGAGGATTCCATCGCATTCAGGCTTGAGCCAGCTCAAAGGGCTGAGAAAATAAGCTATGCCCTGGTTACCTTTTTTGATGTTCTTGCACTGCTCGACCCGTTAGTCATAGTACTTGAAAACGTTCAGTGGTTCTCCGGGGATGACCTGCTTACAGTGAAGAGGATCATCGAGAGCACTTCCGGTGCGGCAAGGGCTTTCATCGTTACGGGAAGACCTGATGAAAGTGGAAATGAACCTGATTTTCCGGACACAGCCTCTTACGTGAGAAAAGATACACTTCTCCTGGACGGTCTGCCTGAAGAGAGCATCAAATACTTCGTTGAGGAACTTGGATCCGGATCGCCTGAAGATAGACTGGTTGAGTTTCTATGGGAGAGGGCAGGGGGCGTTCCTCTGTTCCTTGAGCAGGCGATTGATTACCTGAGTGAAACTGGTTTCATCGAAAGCCGCGGCAGTGAACTGCTGCTGAAGGTTCCGACCGGTGATATACCTCTTTCAATAAGGGATATGTTCATTTCCCGGATGCTTTCCATGCCCGATTCGGTAAGAAGGGTTGCCATCGCGGCATCCGTTCTGGGCAGCAGTTTCAGAAGATCGGATATAGAGGCAATTGTTGAGACAGAATCGGTGGATTACGGTCTGATGACTGGAGCGGAAAAGCGCATATTTAATCTGGAAGGGTCTTCCGGCTCTTTCTCGCACATTCTGTTCCGTGACTGGATCAGCGAGCTCTCTCCCGCCGAGTTCCTTCGGGAGTTTCATCTGAAAGCCGGTTATTTAATTGAGAAGGAATCGGAATCGTACCCTTCGCCTTCCAGACTGGAGAAGATTTCGGATCACTACCTGTTCGGAGGGGATGAAGGTAAGGCTGCCTCTTTCATGAGACAGGCGGCGGCCGCGTACGCTGACAATTTCGAGAACAGGGCTGCATCAAGGCTGTACACGAAACTAATATCCATGCTGGATGACCCGGAAAAAATCCGTACCGAACTGAAGCTGTCCGATGTATACAAGAATGGGGGACTCCTCAACAGTGGAATTGAACTTCTCTCCGGTACGCTGGGGCGGATACGAGGCCTTTCGGCGGTTGACAGGCATTTAGAAGCGCTGGTAATGCTCAAGCTCGGCACATACCTGGGCTCATCCGGGAAGCTGAAAGAATCGGAGAAGATGCTTGAGAACTGCCTTATTGTTTTCGAGGAATTTGAAGATATTGAAAACCAGGCTGTTGCCGTCAGGCAGCTGGGCCTGGCCGTGCGTTCAGCTGGAAGAATCGCTGAAGCATTAAATCTTGTTGAGCGGTCAATCGAACTTGCCAGAAGAACAGGTGATCCCGGGATGATTTGCGCGGCCCTTTACTGGTCTGCCATAACTTACAGACAGACAGGTGATTACCGGAAGATGAAGGAATGCACCGACGAAGAGGTGAAGCTTGCGGAAAGATCGGGCATCGTTAAAAGCATTCTTGCGGCATACGATAATCTCATGAGGGTACATATTTACAACGGAGATTACGAGGCCGCCGAGGAGGTTCATGAAAAACTCAGGAGTGCAGCGGAAAAAACCGCGAACTGGGCCGCCCTCAGTACGGCCACCAGCAAGCTGGGTATCATTCACCTGCGAAGATGTGAATGGGAATCCGCGATGGAATGTTTCAGAAAGTGCGTAAGCCTCACGGAGAAGACGGGGAATTTAAGGGCGAAATGTGCGGCGCTTGGAAATCTTGCACACGTGGCAATTGAAATGGAAGAGATCGGATCAGCGCTTAAGTACTGCACGGAACTGATTGATACGGCGTCCGCAATCGGTTTTCAGACCGGATTGATGTCCGGCTACGCGAGAATGGGATTCCTTTTCGCGCTCCGCGGGGATTACGAGTCTGCTCTTGACTGTATTCAAACGCAGATCGAACATGCGGAATCCCTCCGCGATATCCGCAACCTTTCCAACGGCTGGGAAACCATTGCTGATATTCAGTTCAGGCTTAATGAAATACCAGAATCGATTGCGAGCATTGACAGAGCAATTGAGTATTCGTTGAAAGCGAGCGATATGCGTCAATACTCCGGTCAGCTCTCCCTCAAAGGCAGGATTCTTTTCTTGAGCGGCAGGAAGCGGGAGGCTGAGGGTATTCTTAAGGAAGCCCTTACCCATATTGAAGGAAGTAAGGGTAGTGAAAAACTGATTTTCCGCTGCGGGCTGTATCTGCAGGCAATTCAGGCTGAAACATGTCCGGAGATTTCCGATGAGATACTGCAGATACTTGAAGAGGCTCCTGACTCTTACAGCAGGGGTGAAGTGTATTACTGCCACTGGAAACTGACGCGTGACAGCCTGTCCGCCTCAAAAGCTATTGATCTTCTTACCGAATCCATAGGCTCCCTGCCTCAGCCTGTTCTCCAGAGACTGCTTGATGATCTGAAGAGATAAATCCGCGGTCTTCCCGGAAGCCAGCATTCCGTCCGTCGGGAAAGAGGAAGCTCCAGGCCTACTCCTTGGTCTGTCGCCGGCTCTTTTCCACAAGCTGCTCGATGCCGGTCAGGGTCTGTTTGTTTGCAGACCCTTCAATGGCCTTCACAGCAATGTCCTGTACTTTCCCGTATGCATTTTCCAACCGGGTGTTAATCCCGGCGAGTTGTTTGGTCTGTTCCGCAACAACGCTTTCGAGGGATTCAATTTTCGTCTGTAGTACGTTTACCTTTCCTTCAGCCTCTTTTTTAAGGAACGCTTCATTTCTCTTTGCTTCCTCATTCAGCCTATCCGCTGTCTCCTTGACGGTTTTGGTGATGTGGATTTCAAGTTCTTCTGGAAAAGCAGCCACTTTTTTCTCAAGGTCTTCCATGTGTGTTTCCATTTCTGCAACCCTGGTTTCTCGATCCTGCAGTTCTTTCTCCTTTTCTTTAACGCTTTTCTCAAAGGTTTCCTTTTGAAGGGACATCTTTTTTTCCAGTTTCTCCATTTCATCCGTCAATTTGTTCTTGGTCAGCTCCTGCTCACGCTTTGAATTATAGTCAAACTCGTCCTTTTGTCGTTGTTGCAGCTTATTTTCCTCGGTGTCCCTATCCTTGACGGACTCCTGGTGAGTATGTTTTTCCTTGTCCCACAGGGTGCGAGTTAATTGAATCTCATCCTCCAAATGTTTCTTTTTGGTACTCATTTCATCATCATACTCGGCTATTTTCCGGGACATTTCAGTTTCGTACTCCAGCTTTTTCTGGTTATGGGCTTCAATCAATGCCGCCAGGGCATGGGCGGACCGTTCGATTTCAAAGATCTCCTTCAGCTCATTATCTTTAATGACAATGGCCTCCTGTATCTTCTTGTACTTCTCCGTCTCTACCTCAAGTTTCTCGGAAATCCGGGTCAGTGATTTGCCCATCTCCATTTTTAAATCGCTGATTTTTGTCAGCACGCTCTCCTCCACGAGAGCATCGGCCACGCCCACAACTTCCGCCGCCTTTTTCTCCTCAAGTATTTTCTCCGGTTTTAGCTCGCTTTTGGCTTTATCCTCCAACTGCCTGACCAGATCGTTATACGCTTCTATAATTTCTTTTTTAGTATTGGACATTGAAACATCTGATTCAGTCTCTTTTATGACAACCATGATAAACCTCTCTGCTTTTTATGGTTAATACAACGAAATTTCGTGATTTCTACCAATTCAGACCACTGCATGACGGAATCCGGTGTCCACGGCTTCCCGCCCTTTTCCAAAACCGGCTGTTTCTTCAGTCATTTTTATCCTCTCATCTATTATCTTGTGAGTGACGAGTTTTCTCCCGCCTTATTCTAACAATCTACACTATGCATTTGAGCTTACAATTGCAAGCTCGATTGAGGTTGGGCCTGTATCTTAAGGCGTTTCAGAAAAAATGATCTGCGTGAGCGTTGCCAAAGAGGCATTCAGACGCAGACTCGACCCTGGAATTATGTGCGGATTGCCCTCGTAATGGTAACTGCGATAAAATACGAACACAGATTTGCCGAATATGATTCCGATATCGGGTTTAAGCGGAATGAATCAGGCCCAGATGGCACAAAATAGGTTGCAATCTTTTTCCCTGATTTGGGCACTTTGATCCCATCACCGACGATTACCCTTCTCCCGTTGATCTGCAGAATGCCGGGTTGTACGTTCTGAATTACTGTGACCCACAACTGCGTGAGCTTATCCAGATCCAGAGCTGTGGAATGGAAGAACCCAAGGATACGCTCATAGCAGGCCTTTTTAAGTCCCAGCGCACGAACGAGGCTGGTAATCCCAAACAGATCACCTCTGGCAGTCATGGCCGCCAGAGAAGCACTCATCCATAGAAAAGTCCTTGATCGGGAACAGGCCGGTCTCAGCTGCTGAACTACTCGCCACCACTGCAACCATAACTGCATGCTCGCCTCTATATTTTCACCTTGAGATATTTTCTCTTGTGCCCATTGGTAATATAGCATATATATGCTATACACACAATACATAAGGAGGCTCCTATGAGCAATGCAAAAATCAGAGAGATTGAGAAGGAGATCGAGCGGATCAAGGAACAGCTTCAGGAAATCGGAGAGATGAGACCAGGGTCACTAACGCAGCAGTACCGGGTGCCGAGCGAAAAGCTCGGCGGTTACTACCAGCTCAGCTACATGCACAAGATGAAGAGTCGCACCGATTATGTGCGGCCCCAGTTCGTCGATCAGGTCAGTACGCAGGTTGCTACTTACAAACGCTTTAAAAAACTAGTCGACAGATGGATTGAGCTCGCTATATTACATTCCAAGCTCACAATGGATATCGCAAAAAAGAAAGGAGCAAAGTAGACGAGAACTCGTCACTCTCAAGTATTATGAATACCGGTATCTATGATAATACTCTTTCTTCATGATAAATGAAAAGCGGGAGAATCGGAGCCCTCCTAAGTGGTGTACGAAGTATCTGACTGATTTAATGATTGACACGACATGACCGCTTACCCATCTTTACTTAACTTATCTGAAAGGTGGTTCTAATGGAGAAGAAACGTAAATTCATACTCATCATCGCGGTCGCGGGAATGATAGGTACATTCCTGCCCTGGGCAAGCATTTCCGGGTTTGTTACGGTAAGTGGTACTCAGGGTGACGGATGGATCACACTCGCCCTGTTTGCAATCGGTGGTGCTATTGCTTTCTTCAGCGGGGAAAAGACAGAAGCTATCAAGAAGAAGATCTCGACTGCTGTCTGGGTTACTGCCGCAATAGCAGCCATAATTGCTTTAATCAATCTTTTCAAATTGTCTCATGGCTTTAGCGCCGGCTTCGGTCTATGGCTCGTAATTATCGCCGGTCTCGCGCAGGTGTTTGTTACACTGTTCTTCAAGGGCGAAGGCGGCTGGGACATTCCCAAATCGGTAGCTGACGTTAAAGCAGCTGCCAGAATTCCTTCAGCAAAAGAGGAAGCCGCTCCTGCCGCACCAGCTGCTCCTGCAGCACCTGAGGCTCCAGTTGCGCCAGAAACATCCGAAGCTCCTCCAGCAGAGGAAGAGGAAGTTAAGGAATAACTTCTTAATTATCAACCATATTGGTTGATATTCCTTCGTTCATTCAGTATCGGTGCCCCTGCGATCAGCAGGGGCACCTTCAATTACACTTGTTCTACGGTTCAGATATTAGCATAATCGCTCTTCTTTGTTTGTTGTATTGTCTATTACTGTACTCGGAAAACAGGTAGTTTATGTTCGCTATAATTCCGCAAAGCTGGAAATGTGATCTTAAGGGTCTTGCTCAGGTTTTCAGGCGGAGTGATGATCCTCTGGAGAATCATGATATGATCCGTTCTAATCTGATGGATGGAGAACATCTATTCCTTATTGGAACGGAAGGCGTATCCGATATTAACAGGTATATTGTTGCCACGGATCATATTGCGCTTTTCGGAAGCAGCCCTCTGGCAGGGCCGAACAGAGACGACCTGGGTCCTCGGTTCCCTTCACTTATGGGGATGTACATCGCGCCGGAAGGCGAATGGGACAGGGGTGTTATCGGAAGGGTCCCTGAATGGAGGCTGGCAACACCTGCAGAGCTCAGACTGTTTGGTACCGAGACACTGGTTTCAGAAGGGATAGGCGAAGCAGAAATCGCAGGACACGGAGGGGCAAAAGTTGTGCTCCTTGTCAGGAGCCACGGCTGGGAATCGATGAATACTCAGCCCCCGCCAGTTCGGGAAGTGGCCGCCGCTGCAGTAGACATTTACAATTCTAAATTCACCGGGGGAGGTGAGGAGCAGTGAACTATAAAGATACAATACAATTACCCAGAACCGACTTCTCCATGAAAGGCAATCTCATTAAGAAGGAGCCTGAAACACTTGAGAAGTGGAATGTGGAGAACCTTTACGCGAAGATCAGGCAGGCCGGGAAGGATTCTCCGAAGTTCATTCTCCATGACGGGCCTCCCTATGCGAACGGACACGTTCACCTTGGAACGGCGCTTAACAAGATACTGAAGGATTTCATAGTCAAATCCTTCACCATGATGGGATACGATTCCCCGTACGTTCCCGGATGGGATTGCCACGGCATGCCCATAGAACACAAGGTTATGGATCAACAGCCTGATAGCGGAAAACACCTTTCAAGGACTGAAATAAGAAGGAAGTGCCGGGAATACGCTTCGGAGTATGTTGAAATTCAAAGAGAGGAATTCAAAAGACTTGGCGTATTCGGAGACTGGGAAAGACCCTATCTTACGATGAGCACAGATTACGAATCAGGAATTATACGAGCCTTTGGCGATCTTGTGGAAGGCGGCTACGTATATCAGGGCCTGCGGCCTATACACTGGTGCATGAAATGCGGTACCGCACTGGCCGAGGCGGAAGTGGAACACGGAGACCATACTTCGCCGTCGATATATGTGGCATTTAAGCAGGAAAATCCCGATGAATGGGAGAGTCGCGGTGTTCCCGTGGATACCGAAACAGTTATCTGGACGACTACACCATGGACTCTGCCTGCGAACCTGGCTGTGGCTCTGCACCCTTCAGAGAAATATGTGATCATTGAATCCTGCGAACGGCGATTCCTCGTGGCCGAGAAAAGGGTGGAAGCCTTCATGAAGGATTCGGAGATCAGCGGCAGCGTACTTCGAGAGCCTGTCTTCAAGGGCAGTGAGCTTGAGGGCCTTCTTCTGAAGCATCCCATCTTCGGGGACAGAACTTCCCTTTTGATTGTGGCCGATCATGTAACCATGGAAGATGGTACTGGATGTGTTCATACCGCACCCGGACACGGAGCTGAGGATTTCGTCGTGGGCCTGAAGTACGGCCTTGAGATATTCAGCCCTGTGAATGAAGATGGAACCTTCTCCGAGGCAGCCGGCAGATATTCAGGCATCCATGTATTCAAAGCCAACGCAGAAATAGTGGATGATCTGAAGAGCTCCGGGCAACTTCTTGCGGATAAGAATATGAAGCACAGTTATCCTCACTGCTGGAGATGCAAGAAGCCGCTGATATTCAGGGCAACAAGACAGTTTTTCCTCAGCCTTTCAAAGAACGATCTGAAAAAGAGGGTTCTTGAGCGGGTCGATGAGGTGAAATGGCATCCCGGATGGGGCTACGAGCGTATGAAGAACATGATGGCGGTGCGCCCCGACTGGTGTCTCTCGAGGCAGAGGTCATGGGGGGTGGCACTTCCCGTTTTCACATGTCCGGATTGCTTTGAGCCTGTCCTGGACCACGAGGTCATACGCGCTGTTTCAGCAGAAGTAGCTGACAAAGGGTCGGATATATGGTTCGAAATGAATGCAGAAGAGCTTTTTGCTCTCGCGGGAAAGAATGCAGTCTGCCCTTCGTGCGGAGGCGAAAATATTCAGAGAGTGGATGATATACTTGATGTATGGTTCGACAGTTCACTGAGCCATTACAATGTACTTACCGAGAAACATGGTCTGTCACGACCTGCCGCCGTATACCTTGAAGCAACCGACCAGCATCGCGGATGGTTCGGCGTAAGCCTGATCACAAGTGAAGCCCTCGGGATGGGCAGGCCGGCGGACAACATAATAACCCACGGTCTGATCCAGGATAAGAGCGGAAGGAAGATGTCCAAGTCCCTGGGCAACGTCATGTCACCTCTGAAGATAACAGACCGCGAGGGAGCTGATATACTGAGGCTCTGGTTTGCCAGCGTGGATTACTCGGCGGATTTCCGGGCTGATCTGTCCCAGCTTGACGACGCCAGGGAGGCTTACAGAAAACTTCGCAATACGTTAAGGTTCATACTTGGCAATCTTGGTGAATTTAATGAATTCAATCTTGAACCGGACAGACTTGAGGGTTTTGACCGATACATCTATCTCAGGTTCAGGAAGCTCTGCCGATTCTGCATAGATGAATACAGAAAGTTCCAGTTTCACCGGGTCTATCGTGAACTCAGGAACTTCGCGGTTATAAGTCTTTCCGGTCAGTTCCTTGACATGAGGAAAGACAGGCTTTACTGCAGTGACCCAAGTTCTGAATCCAGCAGGATGACCAGACAGGTTATGGCTTACATACTGAAGAATCTTATTCAGCTTCTGGCACCCCTGATTCCCTTTACAGCTGAAGAGGCCTGGCTTGCGCTTCCTGAATGCCTGAGGGGGGAGGATGAAAGCGTTCACCTTTCAATTTATCCCGGTTCCGAAACTCTTCTGGATACCGAAGAGGATAGCGCAGTGCTTAAAGAGTGGGAACCCTATCTGGAGGTCAGGAAATCTGTTCTGAAGGAACTTGAGGAGAAGCGGGCTTCAGGAGATATTGGCGGCGGGCTGGATGCAATGGTTTCACTTACCGTTCCTTTGAACATGGTCGCGTCCGCCGGGGGTGAGGACTGGTCAGACTTTCTCATAGTCTCATATGCTGACGTAAAACCCGGCGATGAGTTATCTGTATCAGTCGAGAAGGCGAAGGGTTCGAAGTGCAACAGATGCTGGAAGATACTGCCCGAAGTTGGAACCCTCATTCCGGATGATGTATGCGCCAGATGCGCCGAAGTCCTTGATGGTAAATCTTGAAAACCGAGCAGAGATCCAGGTCATACGGCTACGTCACCGCGCTTACGGTCCTTGCGATTGATCAGCTGACCAAGAGGCTTGCTCTTGGCGGACTGGAGCTGCATCACCCTGAAGCGATACTCGGTAACATTCTGAGATTCACACTTGCCTGGAACCAGGGCGCCGCCTTCAGTATGCCCTGGGGGGGTCCACTGTTCCTGACCGTTGTTACAGCAGCGGCAGCCCTGATGGTTTCTATCTTCATATGGAAGTTAGGAAAGCATTCCCCGCTTTTTCTTGCGGGTATGGGAGCAATTCTTGGCGGAGCGCTTGGAAATCTTCTGGACAGGTTAATGTACGGCAAAGTAGTCGATTTCATTGACCTGGGTTTCACCGGATGGCGGTGGCCAACATTCAATGTCGCTGATATAGCTATTACAGGCGGCGGCATCATTCTTGTCATCCTGTACAAGAAGGAGGCTGCTGCTGAAGAGGAAGATATTAAGGAGGATACGAATGCAGGCTAAACTGACTTCCAGGACTGTTGTGGCTGTTGGAGGAAATTCACTGATCTCCTCCGGGGGAAGTAACGGTAATCTTGATACTCATAAGCTGGCCCGTATGGTCTGCGAGGAGCTGGCAACAATTGCCCAGTTCCGCGGGGGTGTCGTAATTACGCACGGCAACGGACCCCAGGTCGGGTTTGAACTTTTAAGAAATGCCATGGCCGCATCCTGCGTGCCCCCGGACGGAATGGATGTAAACGTAGCAGCAACACAGGGGTATATCGGGTACCTTCTTCAGCAGGTACTTGGAGATGTTCTGGAAGAACGCGGTCTTGATATCCCGGTCACTGCTCTTGTCACGCAGGTCCTTGTGGCTCCTGACGATCCGGCTTTTGAGAACCCGTCAAAACCCGTTGGTCCTTTCTATAGTGAAGATGAAGCCCGCACAATCAATAATGAGTTCGGCTGGGTCATGAAAGAGGATGCCGGAAGGGGATGGAGACGAGTTGTGCCATCCCCGAAACCAAGGAGAATACTTGAGCTTGAGACCATCAGGACACTTGTCAACGCAGGCCAGATCGTTATCTGCGCGGGTGGTGGAGGAATCCCCGTAGTTCGAGAGGGTTACAAAGTCAGAGGTGTCCCGGCAGTTATCGATAAGGATCATGTCAGCGCGCTGCTTTCCACGCGCCTTGAAGCAGATACTTACGTGATATCCACAGCGGTACCTGAAGTGTATGTGAATTTCGGAAAACCTGATCAGAGGTCTATCCGCAGTGCTACACTTGAGGAGATGGAGCGGTTCGTATACCAGGGGGAATTCGCAGAGGGTTCCATGCTCCCAAAGATCCGGGCATCCATCGGTTTTCTTAAGCACGGCGGTGAAAAGGTTATAATAACCTCGCCTGGTCACATTCTTTCGGCTCTTGATGGAGAAGCAGGGACAACGATCATTCATGGAGGCGGCAGTATTCAGAAATCCATACTTCTTTCCGGTTCTGAAGGTTAAGAATTTATCAAATTCCGTGTTCTATCTCACAGAAAAGAATGGGAGATTATCATGCCTGTATTCTATAGAACGGATATCGAATCTGAAGCTGATCTTAAGGTATTCGTTACGGATGTCCGGTCGGATGCCGACATTGTAGTTTTTGAAACTGCTAACAACTGGGATGCAATACTGCCCCAGATCTGGAGTTATACGAATATTCATAGCGAAGCGGATAAAGTGGTCTGTTTCATCGATACAAAATGCAACGCTGATGTAACTATCTTCTTCACTGATATTCAGTCCGATGCGGGCTGGGGCGACTCGGGAAAATCGGAACTCCTGTAAAATAGGGACGGAGGTAATTAAGAAATCTAATTACCTCCGTCCCTGATTACAGGGGATGAACCTTGACGATTACGGCGTTTATATTTATCCTTCGAGCCACACAATGGATGGTGCGGTGGGCGATTAGCTCAGGTGGCTAGAGTGCTTGCTTGACATGCAAGAGGTCACTGGTTCAAGTCCAGTATCGCCCACCATTTTTTATCTTTATTCAAGACCGGAAGGAGGTCGTCTGGATTATGCGTATTAATTTTCCTGATAGCAGTACAAAAGAGTATGATGCAGGCACTACCGGTCTTGAGATTGCAGGGGATATTTCCCCGGGACTTGCCAGGAACGCACTGATTGTACGGTTCAATGGTGAGCTTCTGGGCCTGAGCGAACCCCTGCACGAAGATGGAAGTATCGAGATTCTGACATTCAGGGACGAAGAAGGAAAAAAAGCTCTTCGACACAGCTGCTCTCACCTGATGGCATCAGCTGTATTGAAACTCTATCCCGGCACAAGATTCGGTATAGGCCCCTCAATCGATGATGGCTTCTACTACGATTTTGACATACAAGATTTTCCAGGCATTTCAGTCTTCGGGGAAATTGCAGATGAAATGAAAAGACAGATTAAGGAGAATATCCCTTTCATACGCAAGGAAATGAGTTACGAAGAAGCGGTTGTGCTATTCGAAGAAAAGGGCGAAAAATACAAACTGGAACTCCTTAAGGAACTGCGGGACGCAGGAGAGAGCATCTCGGTATACAGCCTCGGGGGGTTTGTGGACCTCTGCCGGGGCCCCCATGTTCGCTCTACAGGATACATGAAAAATTTTGAACTTCTAAGCACAGCAGGTGCTTACTGGCGTGGCGACGAGAAAAACAAGATGCTTACAAGGATTTATGGAACGGTGTTCGATTCATCGAAAAACCTGAAGGAACACCTCTCAATGCTTGAAGAGGCAAAGAAGAGGGATCACAGAAAGCTGGGTCCTGAACTGGGTCTTTTCAAAATTGGGGGTGACGGCGGCCCGGGGCTGGTATACTGGCTGCCCGCCGGCACCATAGTTCGCGAGGAACTTGAGAACCACTGGAAGAAAGCACATGTAAAAGCTGGCTATCAGCTTGTAAGTACTCCGCACATCGCCCCGGTTGAATTATGGAAAACCTCAGAGCATTACTACTACTATCGGGATAACATGTACTTTCTGAATATGGATAAAGGCGAGTACGCCCTGAAACCGATGAATTGCCCCGGACATATCATCATTTACAGGAACAGCAAAAGATCCTACAGAGAGCTCCCGATGCGTCTTGCCGAGCTTGGTATGGTCTACAGGTACGAAAAGAGCGGTGTACTTCATGGCCTCATGCGTGTGCGCGGTTTCACCGTTGATGACGGCCATATATTCTGCACAGAAGACCAGATAGTTGAAGAAATACAGAAGGTTGTAAGATTCGCCCTTTATTTCCTGAAAATCTTCAACTTCGGGTACAAGATCGAGCTCTCGCTGATGGATCCTGCAGATCCCGATCACTATGCGGGTAAGCCAGAGGAATGGATGAAGGTCGAACCCGCTCTGGCAAGAGCCCTTGATGAAATGGGTGAGGATTACAGAACTGTTATCGGAGAGGCGGCTTTTTACGGCCCCAAGATTGATATCAAGATGAAGGACGCCCTCGGCAGATACTGGCAGGGACCCACAATCCAGTTCGACTTCAACATTCCACAGCGTTTTAACCTCACATATGTGGGTACTGACGGGCAGGAACACAGAGTATTTATGGTTCACAGAGCGCTTTACGGCTCTGTAGAACGGTTCATTGGCAACTTGATAGAACACTACGCTGGCAACCTTCCGTGTTGGCTTGCCCCCCATCAGGTTGTTATCTTACCTATTACGAAGTCTCAGCTTGGAAAAGCTGAAGAGGTTGAGAGTATTCTCACAAGTTCGGATATCCGTTGCAGTATAGACGGTAGAAGTGAGACAGTAGGTTACAGGATTAGAGAAGCGGAAACCAGCAAGATCCCGTTCATGCTCATTTTAGGTGAGCGTGAGGTTGAATCTGACACTGTATCTTTGCGTATACATGGCTCCGGTGACAGAGGCTCAATGAAACTGGATGAAGCGATTGAAATAGTCATGGCCGGATGTAGAAGGCCTGAATTACCCTAAATAGGAGGTCAGTTCATCAGCAAGAGGGAACAGAACAGGGTTAATGGGGATATTAGAAGCCCCCGCGTGAGATTACTTGATGAAGAAGGCGAGCATGTCGGAATATTTAGCTTACAGGAAGCGTTGGACAAGGCTGCGGAAGTAGGACTTGACCTCGTTGAAATCTCACCCGGAGCAAACCCTCCCGTTGTCAGTATAGTAGATTATGGGAAGTTCCGTTATCGTCAGAAAAGAAAAGATAGACAAGCAAGGAAAAGCCAGAGTACCGGGGGGCTTAAGGAAGTAAAATTCAGACCAAATACCGAAGACCATGATTACAATTTCAAGATGAAGCATGCTCAAGAATTTCTTGAATTGAGACATAAAGTAAAAGCAACTGTTGTATTTAGAGGTCGTCAGCTTTCCTATAAGGACCAGGGTTTTGATCTTCTCGAAAAACTGGCAGAGGATCTTAAGGAATACGGTCAGATTGAAAGAAAACCATGCATGGAAGGGCGTCAGATGACTATGATCATCTCGCCTTTGAGAGAGAGAAACTAGTGTCATGTCAAGCATCAAATGATGTGTATTGCTTGTCCTTTGACGCTCCTGCGGCGTTACGGATTCAGTTACATAGCCCTGCTATGCGCCTTCATCCGCGCCTTGCAGGAATGCCAAATAACTTCGCAATTTCACAACATCTGACACTTGACACGACACTTAGCCGGAGGAACTAATGCCCAAAATGAAAACTCATAAAGGAGCTGCCAGGCGGTTCCGTAAAACAGCAAAGGGGAAATTCAAATTGAATAAACCCTTCGCTGATCATATCAAGACAAAGAAAAACGCAAAACGAGTAAGAAAATTGCGTAAAGACGGCATAGCATCCAAGCCTGATACAAAAAGACTTAAAAAGCTGCTGCCCTAGCATTCGGAGTTGAAAAATGAGTAAAGTTAATAGTGCTGTTATACGGAAACAGAAACACAAGAAGAGACTTAAGCAAGCCAAAGGGTTTGTTGGCGGAAGAAGGAAACTGTACACGGTAGCCAACGAAGCCAGGAAGAAGGCTCTAGAGTACCAGTACCGTGATCGCAGGAACAGAAAAAGAGATTTCCGCTCACTGTGGATAACGCGGATTAATGCCGCTGTCCGTGAGCACGGAATGAAATACTGTAACTTCATTGCCGGGATCAAAGTCGCGGGCATAGAGCTCGATAGAAAAACACTGGCTGAACTCGCCATTAAGAACCCGGAAGCATTTGCGAAGGTTGTGGAAGCAGCCAAAGCCGCTCTCTGAGGGAGAGGGGATGATCCGTGTCCCAGTCGGAAGATCTTGAGAGGTTGACTGAGGCTATCAATAGACTGATAGTCAGGTTCAGGTCAATACATTTGCAACGTGATGAATTGACGACACGGGTAAAGGAACTTGAGTCCAGACTGGAGAACAGTGCGGACTCGATGGATTCTGAGGGTTACAATAAACTCAGGATTCACAGCGCCAGACTTCTGCGGGAAAGGCAGGATGTCAAGCGAAGATTATCGGGAGTGCTGGATAAACTGGAAAGTATTAAAATTGAAGGCGAATAAGTTAGAGGAATAAATGAGCAACCCGACTGAAGTAACCCGCGTGAATATTTTCGGGCGGGAGTATACTATCCGTGGAGCAGGTTCACCTGCTTACATTGCGGAAATTGCTCATTACGTAGACATGAAAATGCGGCAGATGACAGATAATGCCACTTTGGCTTCCACAACCAAGGTGGCCATTTTTGCCGCACTGAATATAGCAGATGAACTCTATCAGAAGAGAGATAAGTACGAGGAACTGGAAGAAACCCAGAACAGCGAACTGACAAGCCTCGCCGACCGGATCGAGCAGGTCCTCTCGGAAGTCTCCCATTCTACTCTCCCTTCATTTTCTAATGATTCCAATTCATCAGCTATGATCGAAGCCACTGCAATCCAGCAGAACAGCACATCCGATATTCCGCGATAACAGAATTTCGCGGTAGCTCGAGAAAAGGACACGGCAGGGATGTGCCGGCATTGTGTGCAGGGGTGTTTCCGGTTCGGTCAGACAGACCACATCCTTATTCCGTTTTACATAGATGCTTACCTGCGCCTGACCAAGGAGTTCTAAATGAACATTGTTATACCTGCTGTGGTAGCAGCTGTTACATTCGTTCTGGGGTTTATTCTTCACAAGATACTTGTAGCCAGGGAAATAAGAGGCGCGGAAGCTGAAGCTGAAAGGATAGTATCCGACGCGAATCGTGAGAGTGAAACCTTAAAGCGCGAAGCCCTTCTGGAGGGCAGGGACATCATTTCCAGAGAAAGGGTTGACAACCTGGAGAAGCTCCAGGAACGAAGAGTTAACCTGGACCGGAAGGAGAGCCAGGTTTCAAACGAATCCGAGCGTATCAGTATACTGAAAGAGAAACTCCAGTATAAACAAGTGACAATTGATAAGCGCGAGATCGTTCTGACCGAAACGGAGAACTCACTTCAAGCTAAGCATAACAGGGTGAATAAGCTCATGGAGGAGCAGAACAGACTGCTTGAACAGATCGCGAATCTTTCCAGGGAGGAAGCCAAAAAACTCATGCTCGCAAACCTTGAAGAGGAGCTGCATCATGAGGCTGGAATGCTCACGCGGAAGATTCTAGAAGCCGCTGAGAACAAAGCTGAGGAAGAAGCTCAAAAGGTACTGTCTACTGCCATTCAGAGGTGTGCGGCAGATCATGTGGTTGAAAACTGCGTATCTGTTGTGAGCCTGCCCAGTGATGATATGAAGGGAAGGATCATCGGAAGAGAGGGCAGGAATATCAGAGCTTTCGAGGCTGCCGCGAATGTTGATGTCATAATTGATGATACTCCGGAAGCGGTGGTTATCTCATGCTTCGATCCTGTTCGCAGGGAGATAGCAAGACAGGCTCTGGAAAAACTGCTGGAGGACGGGAGAATACATCCCGGCAGGATTGAATCCACCGTAGCCAAAGTGACATCTGAGATGGAGAAGAGAATAAGAAAGTTGGGTAATCAGCTCGCCCTTGACGCCAATGTGTCAGGCCTGCATCAGCAGCTTATCAGGCATCTTGGAAGGCTGCGTTACAGAACAAGCTACGGTCAGAACATGTACCAGCATTCTCTGGAAACCGCCAACATCTGCGGATTACTCGCATCCGAACTGAAACTCGATGCTGCTCTTGCGAGAAGGGTCGGACTTCTTCACGATATCGGCAAAGCTACCGATCAGGATATAGAAGGTTCCCATGCGATAGTCGGGATGGAACTGGCGCAGAGGTATGAGGAATCGTCCTTAGTATGCAACGCCATAGGAGCTCACCATGAAGAGATAGAGTGTGAATCTCTTTACGGTATTATTATTCAGGCAGCCGATTCAGTCAGCTCCGCACGTCCGGGAGCCAGAAGAGAAACCCTGGAGTTGTACGTAAGAAGACTGCACAAACTGGAATCCATTGCCGATTCATTCGAAGGGGTTAAGAAATCCTACGCCATACAGGCAGGCAGGGAACTGAGGATAGCAGTCAGACCAGAAACTGTTGATGATGATGCGGCGGCAGAGCTTGCGAGAATGGTTGCCAGGAAGATCGAAAGTGATATGGACTATCCAGGTCAGATAAAGGTTACAGTTATCCGCGAGACCCGAGCTTCTGAAACGGCTCACTGAAATGAAAATACTTCTTCTCGGTGATGTGGTTGGAAAGCCCGGACGCACTGCTGTTGTCTCGTATCTTAAGAATCGCGATTACGATTTTGCAATCGTCAACGCCGAGAATGCCGCAGGGGGGTTCGGACTGACCAGGAATACGGCTATCCAGCTTCTTGATGCCGGAGTTAATGTCATCACTTCCGGTAACCATATCTGGCATCATACGGACGTTCTTGAATATATTGACGAAGATAACTGTCCCGTACTGAGACCCGCCAATTATCCTCCCGGTAATCCCGGCAGTGGTTTCATTGTGATGAAGCATCAGGGGATAAGGATAATGGTTGTGAATCTTCAGGGAAGACTTTTCATACCCATGGCACTTGACTGCCCCTTCAGAGTAGTGGACAATATTATTAGAAATAATCCTGCAGATTTGATCATAGTCGACATGCATGCTGAAGCCACCAGTGAGAAACAGGCACTTGCCCGGCATCTTGACGGAAGGGCTGCAATTGTTGCAGGTACTCATACGCATGTTCTGACTGCCGATGCAAGAGTGCTTCCAGGGGGAATGGCATACATTACCGACCTGGGAATGTGCGGCTCAATGTCCGGGGTTATCGGGATGGCTACGGAGGAAGCAAGAATCCGCTTCCTTACCGGCAGGAACGTACGCTTGCAGGTTGCCGAGGGAAACACGTATGTGAACGGTCTTGAAGTTGTTATGAACAGCGAGTTGAAGGTTGAGAGTTTGAGTCTTATCAATGAGAAAGCCTGATAGAGATAGAATAAGCGAGGATCTTTCAACGGCGGCATCCTGGGTAGAGAACGGCCTCTGTAGTATTTCCATGCGTCAGCAATCTATCTCCCGCCTTCCATCCTTCGCACAGTATTCCCTTGAGTCCGGTGGAAAACGTGTAAGACCTTTCCTTGTCCGCTCAGCCTGCACAGCTGTTGGCGGACATCCCGATTCAGCTTTGAAGGCAGCCTGCGCAGTTGAAATGATACATACGTATTCACTCATTCATGATGATCTGCCCTCGATGGATGACGATGATTTGAGGAGGGGAAAACCCGCCCTTCATACAAGATCAGGAGAAAAACAGGCTCTGCTTGCAGGCGATCTTCTTCTCATTGAAGCTTTTGGAGAACTCCTTGACACGCCTCTGGGGCCCGGCAGGGTAGCACTGATGGTTAAGCGGCTTGCAAGAGCAGCAGGTCCCGGATATCTTGTTGGAGGCCAGTATATGGATATGTATCACAGCTCCGATGCAGGAGCCGATTGGATACATACTATGATACTTGGGAAAACCGCCGCCATGATACGGGTATCACTTGAGCTGGGAGCCCTCGCAGGAGGAGCGGACGATGATGTACTTGAAGCAGTTTCTGCGGAAGGTGACAGACTGGGGTTTCTCTTTCAGCTGACTGATGATATTCTGGATCAATGCGGAAGTGCCGAAGAAATGGGCAAGGAAGTCTTAAAGGATACCGAACAGGGCAAGCGCAATTCAGTTTCCATGATAGGTCTTGATGAAGCCACATTAAAGGCCGAGGAAATGGCTTCCAGTATCGCCGCGAAACTGATGGATGTCAGGGGAGACTGGGGGAAGGTCGCAGACCTGGCCCTCTACCTTCCGCTCAGGAGGAAGTAGCGATGTCCATGCTGGAAAGAATTAACGTACCCGGTAACGTATTGGAGCTGACCCTTGAGGAAAGGCTTGCTCTTGTCGATGAGATAAGAAACAGAATCATAGATGTCATTCACAGTACAGGAGGGCACCTGGCTTCCAGTCTTGGTGTTGTGGAACTCACCGTGGCACTGCTTTCCGTATATTCACCCCCGGAAGACAGGATCATATGGGATGTGGGCCATCAGTGTTATCCATGGAAGCTGCTTACGGGAAGAGCCGATCGCTTTCACACGATCCGCCAGTTCGGCGGTTTAAGCGGCTTTCCCAGAAGGGATGAAAGCCCCTTTGACGCCTTTGGCACCGGACACAGTTCTACCTCCATATCAGCGGCACTGGGTTACGCACTGGCCAGGGATATCAACGGGGAGGATTATAAAGTTGTTGCTGTCATTGGTGATGGCGCTATAGGGGGCGGCATGGCTCTTGAAGGCTTGAACCACCTCGGTCATACGGGTGCGGATATGCTCATCATCCTCAACGATAACGAAATGTCCATTTCTCCCAATGTCGGAGCCATTTCCCATCACCTGACTCGTCTCATCACAGATCCCAGATATAACAGGATAAAGAAGGATGTATGGAATGTTCTCGGCAGAATCCCTTCACTGGGTGACAGGGTGAGAAATGCTGCTCATGCAGTGACTTCCGGATTGAAAAAAACTCTTGTTACACCTGATACTCTGTTTGATGATTTTGGTGTACGATACATCGGTCCGATTCCCGGAAACGATCTTGCGGCTCTTACAGGCGTTCTGCAGAGGGTTTCTGAAATTCCCGGTCCCGTGCTGCTTCATGTCATCACCAAAAAAGGCAAGGGATTTGAACCCGCTGAGCTTGATGCCACCGGATACCACGGAGTATCCCCACCGGATACCATGGGGTATCCGGTGTTTAACGGCAAAAGCAGTAAGAGGGAGACTTTCACAGCCGCTTTCTCCAGAACCATGGTTGAAATGGGGAAGGAAGATGACAGGATCGTGGCTATAACCGCTGCAATGCCCGACGGAACCGGGCTTGACAGATTTTCTGCCGAATTTCCCGACAGATTCTTCGATGTTGGAATTGCAGAACAGCATGCTGTTACACTTTCCTGCGGGCTTGCCTTCAGCGGCATCAGACCGGTAACTGCCATATACAGCACGTTCCTGCAGAGAGCCCTTGATCAGGTAATACACGATGCTGCGCTGCAGAAAGCTCCATTTGTTCTCGCCCTGGACAGGAGCGGAGTCGTAGGGGAAGACGGCCCCACGCATCACGGTGTTTTTGATATTGCAATGCTCCTTCCCCTGCCGAATATCAGGATCACGGCACCCAGGAATTGCGCCATGCTTGAAATGCTGCTGAAGAAGGCTGTTAAGTTTGATGAGTCCCCAACCGCGATAAGATACCCCAGGGGGGAGGAACCGGCTGCCGAATCCGGAAATCCTGAGAGTGTTGAACCGGGAAGAGGTCAGCTTTTAAGGGAAGGTCATGATGTCCTTATTATCGGTGTCGGAGTTATGGCACTTTTCGCGATTGAGGCTGCCTTGCTCCTCGCCGGACGAAACATTTCCGCAGCCGTGTACGATCCAATCTGGCTGAAACCGGCTCCGCTCGAGGAGATAAGATCACTTGCGGAAGTATGCGGCCGGGTGGTTACAGTTGAAGAAGGAAGCGTAGTCGGTGGATTCGGCTCCTTTATCAGTTCGCATCTGCCAGGCTATTCTATACTTGAAATAGGCATTCCCGATGAATTTCAGCCCCATGCATCAAGAGAGGAGCTCATGCGCCGCATGGGTCTTGATCCCGATTCACTCGCCGAAAGGATAGGTGATTTTGTTGGTTCATGAACCCGCGGTTGTCAGAAGACTCTGTCTTTACGTCGACAGGTTCAATCCGCCGTACGCCGGGCTGATAAAAAACCTCATATCACATTGCGTAAAGTACGGTATATCTCTCAGATCGGCAGTTCCATCCTTTGACCATCTGAAGGATTTCGATATCCCGGAAAGTGACATTTGCGACATGGCGATAGTACTGGGTGGTGATGGAACGATTCTTCGTGGAATGGGATACTTCAAGGAGTTGAATACTCCCGTGCTGGGCGTGAACGCCGGTCATCTCGGCTTTATTGCGAGTGCTGAACAGACCTGTATTGAGAGAACAATAGAACGGATAGCCGAAGGTGATTATTACATAGATACAACCCCTGTACTCAGGGCTGAATTTCCCTCAGAGCAAGCCATTACAGCCATTAACGATTTCACCGTCAACCGCTCGATGATCGGCGGAATACTGCATTTCAATCTCTACATTGACAGCACTAATGTCGCTCATGTGGCCGGTGACGGGCTTGTTATCTCAACGCCATTCGGATCAACGGCGTACAGTCTTTCATGTGGAGGTCCGATACTTGATCCGGGACTTCCGGCTATCCTGGTTGTTCCAATATGCCCGCATTCACTATCTCTCAGGCCCCTTGTCGTATCCGATAACAGTAATATTTCGGTTGAGATATGTGACCTAAGAGGCCCCGGTCCGGTTGTATCCGCGGACGGGTCGCCTTGCGTGACTCTGAAATCCGGCGAGATACTGAAGGTAACCAGGGGGCCGGGATCATGCATGAGCGTCAGATTTCTCGATGAACCCGAATTTTACACCAGGCTGGGCCTGAAGCTTGGATGGGGAGTAAGAGGTTAATATGCTGGCCAGCCTTACACTCAGAAATCTGGCAACAATAAGTGATACATCGATAGAATTTGAGCATGGACTGAACATACTTACAGGTGAAACCGGCGCCGGTAAATCCATTCTGATCGACGGCATTCTGCTGGCCCTTGGAGAACGGGCTGATACAACACTGATCAGACCCGGATCGAATGCAGCCAGCGTCGAAGCAATGTTTGTTTCGGAAGAAGGGGCGGAGTTCCTTGTTAGAAGAGAGGTAAGGTCACAGGGCAGGAGCCGTTATTTCATTAACGATGAGCTGACAACCCTGGAAGACGGCAGAAATCTTATAGCAGGTTTTGTTGACCTTCATTCGCAGAGTTCAACCCCTGCGTTACTGCGGCGCCATGTGCAGAGAGCCGCAATCGATGAATTCAGCGGCAGCGCAGACCTGGCCTGCAAACTCAGCATCGGGTTTGGGGAATACAGTTCTCTCCTCACGCGATCGGATGAACTGCGTGCTCAGCTTTCGGCAGTTGCGGATAAGAGGGATATAGCTCAGCATGAACTTTCCCTGATTGATAAGCTCGACCCCTCATCAGAGGATTACAACAGCCTTATGTTCGAAAGGCGCGAGCTCGAAGCTGTCCGGAACGGTGCTGAGATCCTTGGGAAAATTTCAGAGGGTATTTCGGGGGATGACGGTATCCTTGATTCTCTTGGAGCATTCCGGCATTCCCTTGCCAATTCCGGAATAGAAACGAAGGATGCCCTTGAACTTATCGAGCAGGCGGAAATTGCTTTGACTGAAGCCTCATCAGAATGTGAAAGCATGCTTTCCAGAATAGATAATGCCCCCTGGCGGATTCAGGAGATTGATGACAGACTTGATGCTTACTCTTCCGTAATGGGCAGGTGCGGCGGGACCATGGAGCATCTTCTCAGCAGGCGCTCCCAGCTTAACTCGGAGCTGCAGCGGTACGATCTTCTGGAGAGGGAGGATGAGCAACTGCAGAAAACCATCCCTTCGTTAGCCGATAGTCTGCATTACACCGCGGTTGCGCTATCCGAATCCAGAAAAAAGGGAGCTGAGGAGCTGGAGAGATCGGTCCAGAATGAGCTGAGACTGCTCGGTATGCCCGATGCGGCCTTCCTTGTCAGGATGAACAATCCTCCCGAGAATAGATCATTCATAATTGATGATTTAAGCATCTGTTCCGAAGGGTGTGAGATGCCGGAGTTCTTTTTCAGCGCGAACCCGGGGATGAAACCAGGTCCTTTATCATCAGTAGCCAGCGGCGGCGAGATGTCCAGAGTGAGCCTTGTTCTTAAACTGGCGCTGGCAAGTATAACCCAGGCGCCTACAATGGTATTTGATGAAATCGACAGCGGCATAGGAGGAGAGACGGCAAATCTTCTGGCCGATTCCCTTGGTAGAGTTTCCCGGACAAGGCAGGTTATTGTAATCACGCATCTGCCGCAGATAGCCTCGAAGCCCTGCAGGCATCTTGCGGTATCAAAGGAGATCGTCAGCGGGCTGCCTGTCACTCGCGTGGATGTCCTGTCTGACAGGGGCAGGAGGATAGAGGAGCTTGCCAGGCTGTTAGGCGGGGGAGGAGCCGCCATGGAGCATGCCGGGAAGATGATAGATACTGATAGTGTTCAGGATGAAAGCGGGGAAGAGCAGCCATGAAGGGTCCTGTTATCAACATTCCTAACCTTATAAGCCTGAGCAGGATCCCTCTTGCAATCATCGCCTGTGTACTCCTGGTTCAGAAAAGCATTATCCCGGTTGTTGTCGTGATACTAGTGGGCGTTTTTTCGGACGTTATTGACGGGGTTGTAGCAAGAAAAACCGATTCCATAAGTGACTGGGGTAAGATCTTAGATCCTCTCGCCGACAAGATAGCCATTGGTGTGTTCATTATTACACTCGCCATTCTTGGAGCTGTTCCATTGTGGTTCGTCATCCTGTTTCTGACAAGAGATGCGATCATTGCCGCAGGAGGACTCTTTGTTACAAAGAGACTTGGCTCACCTCCATCTTCCAACAGATGGGGTAAATACTCATCCCTTATTATATCAGTTTATCTCACTTCCTCAGCAGTATCCTACATGCTGGACACGACCCTGTGGCCTTCGGGGCTGATTCTGGCAGGGCTCGATCCTCTGGGTCTTCTTTCCCTCGGGTTTGTCCTGGTGAGCCTTTTTGTCTATTTTTCTGAATCCGTAAAAAAGCTCCGAGTACTTCGGGGATAACGTTAGGAGTGTGTCTGACAATGTACATTGAGCAGAAGATTCTCACAGCTGAGATAGAATGCTCGGAGATTTGAGGAGAATACTGGATGTATTTGACGATAAAGTGCGAGTATTATAGCCAGCTGTGTGGGTTTTATGCCAATGGTTCATTGTCGGACAGGCTCCTAGCTGACAGGAGCATCATCACTTGTATCTGAAAAGGCTCGAAATAGTAGGTTTTAAGTCGTTTGCGGATGCCTTCGAAATGGAGTTTCAAGAAGGTATCTCATGCATTGTCGGACCCAACGGATGCGGTAAAAGCAATATCGCCGATGCCATCCGATGGGCGCTGGGCTCCCAGAGTCCCACGGAACTTCGCGCTGACCGCATGGAGGATGTAATCTTTTCCGGCACAGTTCAGAGAAAATCACAGGGAATGGCGGAAGTGGTTCTCACCTTTGATAACTCAGGAAGAGAACTGGATCTGGATTTTGATGAGGTGACCGTTACCAGAAGACTCTTCAGGTCCGGGGACAGCGAATACCTTCTGAACGGCAGCAGGTGCAGGCTGATGGATGTTACGGATATCATTGTTGACCTGGGTCTTGGCAGCAATGGATACTGGATTCTCGAGAAGAATATGACCAAGACTATGATCGAGAGCGGTCCCTCCGATAGAAGGTTCCTCTTTGACGAGGCTGCAGGAATAATCAAATACAAACTGCAGCGTCACCGTGCAGAGCTCAAGCTGAACGCGGCGGGAGCTGACCTAGAGAGACTGGACGATATCATTTACGAAGTAGAGCGCAACGTCAGTTCCCTTAAGAGCCAGGTCTCCGCATTCAGAAGATGGGAAAAAGCTGAAAGGCAGGTCACCGAAATCCGCGGCCTGATGGAGCACAGAACGCTGCAGGAATCAGAGAAAAATCTCAAGAAGCTCGAAGAGAAGATGAAACTGTGCATGGGGCGTGAACAGAAAGCTACAGCAGCTGTTGCAGCAGCTGCCGCAAGGCAGAGTCAGGCCAGGGTCGCTCTCGATAAATCTCAGATCCGTCTTGATAGTGAACATGCCAGATGCGCTGTTCTGGACGGCGAGATGAGCAGTATTCATGAGCAGCTCGCGGTTACCGAAGAGCGGAGTCGGAATACTTCTTCACGGATAGAGAGTTCCCTGCGGGAATCAACCATTGAGAAAAAGAGGGCGGAAGTCCTCAGGCAGGACGCTAATGAGCTGATCAATCGTGAGGTTTCACTTAATAAGCAGATAAGTAATGCGGAGAGGAACCTTAATAAGGCTTCATGCGGCACTGAACAGGCTGAAAAGCACTTCGCTGAATCAACCTCGGAACTTGAGAAAGTACGGGAAGAGTACCGAATAATATCGGATTCGATGCAGTCTTTTCAGAAAGAGTATACCGATAACCTTCGCGGCAGGGAGAGGGCAAGACAGGAGATCGAGCATGCCCTTGATCGAAAGCAGGAGCTTGAATCGGCTGCTATGGAACTTGAAAACAACCTCAAAGAAGCGAAAACAAGACTCGAAGAGATCAGAACCGAGAAGAAAATGCTCGAGACAGGACTTGGAGAAACACGTGCAGCCCGTGAGGATATTTCCGGTGAGATATCCGAGGTTCAGTCGTTGATCCGTTCCATAGAAATGGCAGCAGGCCTGCTTCAGGCCAGGATCAAAGGCCTGAGAGAGGCAAAACCTTCGTTGGATTCCGATCATCCGGTGATATCCTCCCGCATGACAGTCCGCGAAGGAATGGGTATAGCTGTGGGAGCATGGCTTGATTCATTCCAGAACTCGATGATCTGGAGCAGTCCAGGAGTTCTTCCCGATGGAAACAATGGTGAGCGGTATTACCTGGACTTCAGGGAACCGGACAGACCTGAACTTCCGGAGGGGGCCGTCTGGCTTCCTGACTGCCTTGAAGAGGATTCCCACAACAGTCTCAGAAATCTGTTTGCCGGAGCGATTGTAGCTCCGGACAGGGAAAAGGCTGCACAGTGGTTTTTCAGCGGCACTGATCTGGATATTGTTACGATAGAAGGTGATCTGTTCCGGCATGATGGTCTTGTAAGGCTGGGGGTCCCGGAATCCGGGGGGGGAGTGATCGAGAGGGAAGCGCTGGCTCTTGAAGCGGAAAAGAAAGCTCTTGACCGTATGCATGAATTGGAAACGTATCGGAAACAGGAAACGGAACTTCTGGAGAAATTAAAAGTATACGAAGCCTCCTTTGAGAATTTGCGCGTGCAGATATCCATCAACGAGAAGGAAGAGGCATCCCTGCAGGCCACCGCCACAGGCTACGGGATCAGACTGAGCGAACTGCATTCCGAATCGAAAGCTATTGAGGATAAGCTTCCAGTTCTCCTGAAGGCCTCACTTGAGCAGGATTCAGTGGAGGATACGGAAAAATTGCAGCTTTCCAGAGATGATATGAACCGGCTTTCAGTTTCTGTGCTGGAAATAGAGAAGCGGAGGGAGAACCTTGGCGTCGAACTCAACAGCCTGATCAGGGAGGAGAACAGTGCTAAACTTGAGCTCACTTCTCACGTGACATCATTGAAGCAGACAGAAACCGATAAAAAGCGTCTCCTGGCTGGCTCATCAGAAGCATTGGAAAGAAGCTGTGAGATCGATGAGAGGATCGGGGAGCTGAGGGATGCCCTGACCGCCCTTAACGATTTAATTGCGGAGTTCAGAGTGAAGCTTGAGGATCTTACCGTCCGCAGGGAGGAAGCCGAGAACAGCAGGACCGAAGCAAGCAGAGAACGGGCTGACTGGCTGGAGAGATCGAAACATGCTGATGAGGAATTGATTCTGCAGAGGGAGGAACTATCACTTTCCCGTGAAGAGAGAACTTCGGTATCAGGTGAGATGGAAATCCTCAGAGTCCATTTCGAAGAACTCAACGAGAAGGAGCTGACGCTGCCCGGTGAGAACAGTCGATTCTGGGATCATTCCAATGAGAAGCTTACCGCAGAGCTTGAAAAGCAGATGGGATACAGAGAGAATCTGGGTCCGGTGAACATGCTGGCTGTGGCCGAATATGAGGAAGCCAGTAAGCGCGTTGAATTCCTTGACGCACAGAGAAAAGATCTAAAAGAAGCCATGGAATCCCTTCTGAGCGCCATCGGCGAAATCAACAGAACTGCTGTCAAAAAGTTCGATGAAACATTCGTTGAGGTCAGGAAGCATTTCAAGGATACGTTCACAAGTCTTTTCGGCGGTGGGGAGGCTGACATAATTGCACTGGCTTCGGAGGATCCTCTTGAGGGTGGAGTGCAGATCGTAGCCAGACCTCCGGGCAAAAAACTTGAGAATATCACGGCGCTTTCAAGCGGTGAACAGGCCATGACCGCAGCTGCACTTCTTTTCGCCCTTTACCTTGTGAAACCGTCTCCCTTCTGCATGCTTGATGAGCTGGATGCTCCGCTGGACGACACGAACGTGGATAATTACATCAAACTACTCAAAGGATTTGTAGATAGAACCCAGTTCATCGTCGTCACCCATAACAAGAGAACGATGGAAGCCGCAGACCATCTTTTCGGAATAACCATGGCGGAAAAGGGTGTTTCATCCATGGCTTCAGTCAGCCTTACAAAAGCCCGTAAGATCAATGAAGGCTGAGCGCTTCAGTGGCTTTTAGTCTGAAAGGAAAACTCAGGAGAAGCAGTGACGCTCTCAGCGGAAAACTTGGCAGGCTTTTCGGGGCTGCTGCTTTTGAAGATGCAGATCTGGTGAAGATGGAAGAGATTCTCCTTGGAAGTGACCTTGGATGGGAGCTTACCGAGAAAGTAATCGATGAACTCCCCAGGAAGGTCAGAAGATCAGGAATGCCCTGGAGGGAAGCTCTGGCTTTGATCCTGATCGAGAACACGCTTCTTCCAGAATTCGAGACCGTCGCGGCCAAACCCTTTGTGACTGTTGTAGTAGGCGTGAACGGTGCTGGAAAGACTACAACAATTGCACGTCTTGCAGCAAGGCTCCAGAGGAGAAACGAAAAGGTACTTATTGCATGCGCTGATACATTCAGGGCTGCGGCTGCTGAACAACTCAAGATATGGGCTGAAAGACTCGGGACAGCAGTGCTTACCCAGCTGCCCGGATCCGATGCGGCGGCAATAGCATTTGATGCCGTTAAACGAGGTCTCAGCAGAGACTACGATTCAGTGATAATAGATACAGCGGGAAGACTTCCCAACAAGAAGGGGCTTCTCGACGAACTGGCTAAGATCCACAGAGTGTGCGGTAAAGCGATGGAGTCTGCACCACACGAAGTACTGCTGGTCCTGGATGGAACTGTTGGTCAGAACGCCAGAGCCCAGACTGAGCAGTTTATGAAGGCTTTACCTGTTACAGGACTTGTGGTTACTAAGCTTGATGGAACAGCCAGGGGAGGATCCGTACTGGCAATGGCCAGCCAGCTGAGCATACCGGTCAGGTATATAGGTGTGGGTGAGGGAAGCGAAGATCTTCTTGATTTCAATCTGGAATCCTACGTACGTGCGCTGCTGGGTATGGCGGACGAATAATGCTGAAAATTGAGAACCTCTCCAAAGCTTACGGAGATAAGAAGGCTGTTATTGATCTTTCTCTGGACATACCTTCCGGCGAGGTATTCGGGCTCCTCGGGCCGAACGGTGCTGGTAAGACAACGACTCTGAAAATGATACCAGGTCTTGTAGTACCTGACAGGGGCCGGATTGTAGTTAATTCCGTAGACGCATCAGAGGATCCCGATGGGGCACGGGCCATGATCGCCTATGTACCCGATGAACCGACCATGTATCCCAGGCTGTCCGGCAGAGAATTTCTCAGGTTCACAGGCAGAATGAGAGATATTCCTCCGGATGAACTGGAGAGGAGAATAGCTTTCCATGAGGAGCTTTTCAATATGGGTGGTTGGCTTGACGGCAGGGCCGAGGGATATTCCCACGGCATGATCCAGAGAGTTGTTCTCTCCGTGGCTTTTATAGCGCGTCCGGCCCTATACGTAATTGATGAACCCCATGTGGGACTTGATCCCGCGACCGCTGAAACTTTCAACAGGATGGGCAGGGCTGCCGCAGCTTCAGGGGCAGCGATTATACTTTCAACACATACACTTCCAGTGGCAAGGGCTTTTTGCGACAGGCTGGGTATTATACATGAAGGGCAGCTTATAGAGGTCTTCAGAACTGACCAGATCGGCGGAGAAGACCTGCAGGATATCTTCTTCAGAATTACCGGTACCGGACCCGCCGATGTATCAAACTTCTTCTCGGGGACGTAGCACACTTCTTCAACTTACTGGTGCAATTAATATAACAATTATAATTCAATCAACGAATATGCTGAATTTATAATAAATTATCTTATAAATGCAATTTCTTTATCTGCTAAAAAAATGAATGCATTCAATTGATAATATTAGCGGATATTGAATAGAATCAGGATTCATAAGCAAGATACCTGATATCGTTGAGGAGAGGGAATGAGGGGGGACCGGACGCTATGCCAGGCCCCATTTTGTGCTAGAATACAGTTTTGATAGAACCCCATGTTGAGTTTTCGAGAGCTAAAGCTGCTCCGAACCGGGCATTTGCGAAAAGCTCACCAGTAGTTACGGGTTCTATGAATTCGATTCTGACGATTTCCTCATCAGAGTAAACTCCCCAGAACACGCCAGCAAGCGTACCGGCCGAGGAAGTAGTACCAAGAGAACCGCCAGTTCCGAACACTTCGATATAAACACTGCCGGTTGCCATAGGCATAACTATTTCAACTCCGAACGCATTGACGGGAACCGTAAACGAAAACTCACCATTGTCAGTAAGATTATTGGGACCCACTGTCACACTGGTCACTCCCAGATAGGGGGGAGTAAGAACCACATTGTTGTTACCTTCAAGATTATCAAAAGTTATACCATCTACAATAGCACCAGGGGTGAAACATGCATTATTGGTGAGGCTGTTGAAGGGACCAGGAGCGGGCTGTACACCGTCGGGAGGAACAATGGTACCTGAGTAGTCCTCGACTGTCAGGCCGGGATAGAGAGCATCGAACAGCGTTGCATCAGTATAGAAAGCAACATCCGCCGAAGCCATGCAGGCTGCAAACAGAAGGACGAATATCAATAAAGTAAAATTCTTCAAACGAATCTTCCCTCGTTTTGTGCTTTCCATTGTGGAGAATCGCGCATGAGTAATAAGAAATATCTATCTTCGGATTACCTCCACATTACCTAATCGCAATCATAAGGCCTTCAGTCTGGACATGCAAAACCGGGTTGACAGGGCGAGGCGATCGAAGTAGTCAACGTTTGATTATATTCCCGAATATTGAACAGAATAACAATTCATCAGCAAGATACCCGAGGTTGATATTTATGAATCATTCAGCAGCTCTCATTACGGTTATACTGATTTCCATGGTGGAGACCGTGGAAATGCTCTTTAATCCCCGGAAAAATGCGGGATTGCGATAATGAATCTAAAACCCATCATTTGCAGTATCCCCACCGGACCTCTTGATGTGAACTGCTACATTGTCGGATGTCCTTCAACGCGCGAGAGCGTGATCATCGATCCCGGAGGTCACGGGGAAAGAATCATTGAAACACTTGAAGGGCTTGATCTGAATCCGATTGCGCTGATAGATACACACGGACATTTTGATCATATCGGTGGAAACGCTTATCTGATGGCTCATATGGATTCACTCCGGCTTTACCTTCATGCAGATGACCTTCATTACCTGAGGAATGCCAGGGAGCATGCTGATTACTGGGGTATGTCTTTTGAAGATTCACCCGAGCCCACCAACCTGATTCAGGATGGAGAACAGATCGATGCAGGAAAGCTTAAGCTGAAGATATTTCACACTCCGGGGCATTCTCCAGGCGGGATAAGTATCTTTATAACGGGTCACGTATTTACCGGAGATGCACTTTTTGAGGGATCAATTGGTAGAACTGACCTCCCCGGAGGGAATTATGACCAGCTGATTTCCTCAATCAGGAAGAAACTCCTTGTTCTTCCCGATGATACCATCGTGCATCCTGGTCATGGCCCTGAAACAACTATAGGTATAGAGAGAAGAATCAACCCCTTTCTTCAGTGACTGATAACCCCGGTTACCATCCTGAACATACCATCGGGACCTTCAAAACCCGGTTCTGTTGCGTTCAGGATAATGGCAACCAGGCTGTCCTCCAATACATAGACATCACTGATACGGTAGTTCGAAACGTACTGGTAACCGAATTTCGGTGATTCATCAAGAAGATGCATTACTGTGTTACCGTTCGAATCTTTGAGCAGCACCTCAAGAAGAACAGGCGTCTCGAACATGGAAAGCCACTCTGGATGTGAGTCAGGCATATCCTTGTGGTTAATAACACGAAGGCTGTATTCCGGTCCGCTCCACATCAGTGAACCCACCCATGTAACGAATGAAACCATTTCAGGATCTACGCTTCTATCGGTCAGAGGATGGCAGATGCAGTGAACACCCTCGTTCTCCGGTGAAATACTCAGGCTGTCCAGAAAGGAATCGGCAGAATCGAGAACGATTTCTCCGGCCGGATTCATGGAGTTTTCATAGCACATTTCAACACCCTCACTGTACATCATAGTTTCGGTCCATTGTACTTCAAATTTCCTGATTACACTGTTATCAGAGATTGACATAACCACTATTTCAGCACCCGGGAATCCACTTCCGTCCTCGATCCAGTATTGTGAAAGCGCGGCGTATCTTCCATCATCGGAAAAGCCGAGGAACTCAACTGAAGCCAGAAAGGCGGCACCTGCCGCGGCGGTTGCGAGGAAAAGGAACAGAATAGTGAGTACGGAAGATTTCATATTACTCCTTTATCGCAATGTTTGATCAGAACTGTGAACATCCCTTTCATGAGTGTATAAATAGTATAGTTAATAGGCTGTGGAAGTGAAAATTCCAGGAATATTTCTCAGGGACGGTGCAAAGTGATTAAATCGATGAATCCATTTACTGGTAAAACCATCCGATCATGGGCGGGAAACAGGCGCTCATCTCGAAATGGTGATGTATCCGGAGCATCTCAATACTTCTGCGAGATACGCCGTTCAACACAGGGCTTCAGCATTCACTACCGGGCAGTCATCAAGACTGACGATGCACAGTGAATCTCATGAGCGTCTTTCTCACGGGAGTGCATGATCGTGAGCAGATGGAGTCGTGATATCCGATGGAAGGTTTTCGGGTAAACTGCCCGGTGGCTGATTTGGCCCGATGTCTGTTTCTACGACGCTCTCTTCTAATACAAAGACTGTATCACCGAAAGAGTATTCAAGTGTGTATGAATGAGGTGCTGTGAGAGTGTAAGTTATGGCAGGATCATCATATCCCAGGAACTCCTGCTCTGTTGCAGGAAGTGCTCCAAACTGCAATTCGTAGTTTTTAGCCATTTGTGAGAGAGCGTCGAGCTGACCGTTGAACTGCTGGGTTACCTCCTGAGGAATGATCGGTTCTGTGATCTCAGCTTCACCGGAAAACAGGAACTGCACAGCAAGTACAATAACAAGAACTACTGATGCTCCTGCAAGCAGGTATCCGGGAGGTACCTTTTTCTTCTCTTCCTTTTTCCTGTGTAATTGTTTTTCCTTCCTGCTCAGCGCTTTTTCAGCTTCATCAAAATACCCATTTTCAGTGGTGTCAGAATTGCTCATTGGAGACCTCCTTTTACCCGTATTACACTGTCCGCAAGTGTTGATCAATGTCTTGAGAACCTCATTCCAGACAACGCTTTATTCAGGTGTCCAGCCAAGCTCCCAGGTGGCACTGCCATCCCAGAAGTACCCGTGCTGGGGGAAAACATAGAAACAGACTGAGTAATAATAGGAATATGTAGTGCCGCCCACGGTGTATATATATCCATATACCCAGTACTTCCCAGCTGTTGAGGAACTCGAGCCGCTTGCAGTTGGGCAACGCATGCTAGATGCGTTTGCCATCACGCAGTCAAGGCTTTCGATGTCAGTCGGATATGTGTTTCTTTCCGCGAAGTATATGTTCATCCCTGATGCAAGGTTTCGCATGTTTGATCTGCACGCGGATTTCTGGGAATCAGTCTTGATATCTCCGAATTTTGGAATGGCTATTGCGGATATTATTCCTATGATTACGACAACGATCATAAGTTCTATCAGAGTAAATCCACGTTTCATGATCGAACACCTCCCTTAATAAACTATATCCCGTTAGTGTTTACCTGTAATCTACTGTAAGAACATACTACATTCACAGAAGTATCAAATCAGACATCGAAGTTCCTGGCAAGGGTGAGGTGAAAGTGTTCACCTTTGTAGACCACACTCTTTGAGTACTGATTGAAGCTCATCCTCTCAAGGGAAAATGGAGCCCTTGAGATATATTCGCTGAGAGTCTTACGACCATCGGCATCACAGGCTTTTATGGGCTTGCCGCAGTGAACGCTGAAACCGCTGTGCTTCCAGGAGTTCATGTTCTCCACCAGTTTCTCTGAGATCATGTCCTCATCGAGAAGCATCTTGAAGACAAGACCGGCAAAGACTCTTTCAATACCATGTATGTCAGCGGAATCAAGATCTGGCATACTATGAATATTGCCATCTCTGTCCCAGCAGACATCCGTTACAAGACAATGGACGTGAGGGTTCCAGCTGGCCATGCCTCCGAAGGTCTGGACCAGTACACCACCAGGGAAAACATCATCCATATCAAGTGCTTCATGAACAAACACTGTCAATGAGTTCCATGTTTTCTGTCCATTGTACTTCAAATTTCCTGATTACACTGTTATCAGAGATTGACATAACCACTATTTCAGCGCCCGGGAATCCACTTCCGTCCTCGATCCAGTATTGTGAAAGCGCGGCGTATCTTCCATCATCGGAAAAGCCGAGGAACTCAACTGAAGCCAGAAAGGCGGCACCTGCCGCGGCGGTTGCGAGCAGAAGGAACAGAATAGTGAGTACGGAAGGTTTCATAATACTCCTTAATCGCAATGCTTGATCAAAACCGTGAACATCCCTTTCATGAGTGTATAATATAGTATAGTTAATAGGCTGTGGAAGTGAAAATCCCAGGAATATTTCTCAGGGAAGGTGAAAAGTGCTTAAATCGATAAATCCATTTACGGGTAAAACCATCCGATCATGGGCTGGAAACACTCCTGAAGAAGTCGAGAAAACCATTGAGAAGGCAGACAGAGCTTTCAGAATCTGGCGCGATACCAAGCTGGATAAACGCGCAGAGAAGCTGAGGAATCTTGCTTATCTGCTTGACTCAGGGAAGCACCAGCTTGCAGTGGAGATGGCTTCAGAGATGGGCAAACCTGTCACCCAGGGACAGTCCGAAATTGAAAAATGCGCGTGGGTCTGCAGGTACTACGCGCAATACGGCTCCCGATTAATTGCTAAGAAAAGCAGGAAAACAGACGCAGATAAGTGCTACGTCTGTTATCAGCCCCTCGGAGTCATATTCGCAGTGATGCCCTGGAATTTCCCGTTCTGGCAGTTTTTCAGATTTGCGGCACCTGCCGTGATGGCTGGAAATACCTTCGTTCTCAAGCATTCCCCGAACGTTACCGGGTGTGCCCTGAGCATCCCGGAGCTGTTCAGGGATGCTGGCTTTCTGGATGGTCTGGCCGGGCTTATTCTCGTTCCTGAGGAAAAGGTTCCCGAAGTGTCCAGCATAGTAATTGCCGATCACAGGATAAAGGCAGTTACGCTAACCGGGAGCGGAACAGCAGGCGGGGCAGTCGCATCGGGGGCGGGATCGGCTATAAAGAAGTGTGTGCTGGAACTAGGAGGGAGTGACCCTGCGATAATTCTGGAAGATGCGGATCTTAAACTTGCAGCCGCTGAATCGGTGTTTTCCAGGCTGATCAATGCAGGGCAGAACTGCATTGCCTCCAAGAGGTTCATTGTGATTGAGAGTGTTTATAGCGAGTTTCTTGAACTGCTTGTGAAGGAGATGCAGATCACCAGGATGGGCGACCCTATGGATATGAAAGTAGACCTGGGACCAATGGCCAGGTACGATCTCCGTGATAACCTTCATCGACAGGTTATGCAGAGCGTTGATCTTGGAGCTGAGCTGATCATGGGAGGCAACATACCGGAGCATCATGGAGCTTTCTATCCGCCTACAGTACTCACGGGCTGCAGAAAGGGAATGCCTGTTTTTGATGAAGAAACCTTCGGTCCTGTAGCTGCAGTCTGTTCGGTAAGGAATGAGGGAGAAGCCGTTAAGCTTGCCAACGATACGTCTTACGGCCTCGGAGCGTCAGTCTACACACGTGATGTTCGCCGGGGAGAGAAGATAGCTCTTGAGATGAATGCAGGAGCCTGCTTCGTGAACACATTTGTCCGGTCAGATCCCAGGCTGCCTTTCGGTGGAATCGGTCGTTCAGGTTTCGGCAGAGAGCTGTCTCGCAGCGGGATGCTTGAATTTACAAACTGTAAAACCGTTTACATCATGAATGGATAATGGCTGTTGAAAGAGGATCGGAGATGAAGCGGTGGTAAACGCGAATTCTCCTGTGGAGACGTTTCTCATAGAGTTTCCACATTGCCTGGATCTTTTTATTGTCTTCCAGTTCATGGTTGCTCTCAGCGAATTCCATTCTCCTTTTAAAAGCGCTCTTTCCGATTTCGTAGGTCATAAGAGCATCCACGCCTTTTCCCTGGTATTCCGGAAGGATGCCGGCAAGGTAGAAATCAAGGATTTTGCTCTTTTTCATTGCCCTGAGAATATGGATGAAACCGAACGGGAAAAGCCTCCCCTTTGCCTTCTGGAAAGCCTTTGACAGATTGGGCATTGCAATTATGAATCCCACTAGCTTGTCTCCGTCAACAGCAAGTTTGATGAACTCCGGATCCACCTGTCCAAGATAGGCTTTTATGTAGTAATTAATCTCTTCTTCATCAAGCAGAGTTGTGCCGTACAGCTCTTTGTAGGATTCATTCAAAACGTCGAAAACCTGGTGTCCCCATTTTTTCGAGAGAGCTTTTGTAGAATTCTCATTGAATACCTTTACAGTGCTCCTTTTCTTTATCAGTGCTGTCAGGCGTTCCACCTTTTCGGGGAGAGCATCGGGTACGGTTATCTTGAATTCAACGTAGTCCACTTCTTTCACGTAACCTCTTGATGTTACCAGATCATTGTACCATGCAGGATTGTAACTGCCTGATATTGTAGGCAGCTCGTCGAACCCTTCAATGAGAAATCCCGTCATATCATTGTCTGTGAAACCCATAGGTCCTGAAACCTCGGTCATGCCATTTTCAGCGAGCCAGTTCTCCGCAGCGTCGAGGAGTGTGTTTGCAGTTTCCCGGTTATCCTCGCATTCGAACCATCCGAACCTTCCGCAGTTCCTGTCCGTTTTATCCAGATATCTTTTATTTATAATGGCTGCTATACGACCGATGGGTTTGCCATCTCGCCAGGCCAGAAAGAATTCGGTATCACAGTATCTGTAAGCTGGATTCTTCCGGGGATCGAACTGATCCTTTTCCTGGGAGATAAGAGGAGGTATCCAGAGCGGGTCATCACTGTAAAGCCTGTAGGGAAGCATGATGAATTGTTTCAATTCGCTTTTTGTTTTTACGGGTTTAATAACAGCAGACATAAAAGCTCCTTCTGGTTCTGGTATTGGAAGAATCTAATCTTATGAAGTGCCGGGTCAAATACCCTGATATTCTGGAACTATCCACCATGTTCGAACTATCAACTAAATGAAGTTCAACAGAAGGGGGCCCTATGAAAAACAATGGTAAATTCCAGAATGGATTGATTCCTCCGGCTCTCAGTATCCTGTTTACCGCGGGTTTTTTGCCGGTGGGAACGGTTTCGGCTTCGGATCAGCTCAGCAACCATATCGGTACAGTTGATGATAATGGCTCAAGTTCAGCTCTTTCAGTATCCCTCTTAACGAGAACTTCTGCTCTTTGGAGCAACCCCCAGTGGCAGGAATTCAAGAGGATCTGGAAGAAGCTGGACAGTATTGCCCCGGCTGACGGTGATTACAGCTCCAACCAGCTTGATTATGAAAAGCTAAACAAGATCAGGATTGAGCTGGACAACAGTTACGTTGAATTAATGAGAATCGCTGACGAAATAACTATTGACTCTCTCGATATCGTACTCCTCCACAGGCTGGCATCCGACAGGCTTGATATTCTTGCCTACGGTTCGGCACTACCCATGACAAGGATGATGCTGCCACCCATTTCTGATCAGACTGATGATCTCCTTCCACAGATCGAAGCCAGGATTGACACAGTTGTTCGCCTGAGGGAGGATGGTCTGATCTCATCCGGGGAAATGATAACAACCTTCAGCAACCTGAGATCTTCCATCGACTTGTATTATCTTCTGGAAACTATCAACAGTGAAACCGGTTATTCAGGGGTGCTATGGACGGTTCGATGGCCAATGGAGGTTGATCGGATACAGCCGTACCTTGACAGTATTAAAACCTCTGTAATGGAAAGTCTCAGGAATGCAGGATCAGAGAATGAGGAAGGGTACAGCGTGATGCTTGAGGATCTGCGGAATATGGAGCAATCCATAAGCAATGTGCAGGACAGATTGCCTGCTCTGCACGATCTTCTCCTTGATCTTGAGCTTTTCTGATAACTCGATGAAAGGCCCCTTGTTCGTTTTCGAGATCACACCCCAATGTAACCTTGCCTGCACTTACTGCTACAATGTATGGAAGACTGATAGTGAACACTACCCCAGGGAACTCTCGCTGGACGAGATTGAGAACCTCGCGGATTCAATTCAAGCTGCGCATCCGATTTCAGTTACCTTAACCGGCGGAGAACCTATTCTGAGAGATGATCTTCATGAGATCGTCAGTATCCTTAGGAAGCGCGGAATTCTGGTTGGAATTGCAACCAATGGTATGCTTCTTGATCGGGATACAGCACATTCGCTGAAGGAAGCAGGTGCTTCATGGTTTGAAGTATCCGTCACTTCAGTTTCCGGAGAGAGATACACTGATCTGACGGGCACCGATGGGTTTGATGATGTAAAACGGGCTATGCTCGCTGTGAAATCCGCCGGTGCCAGGTTAACCATTTCACATATCATAACTTCACTGAATTACGGTGATGCAGGGCAGGTTGTTGACCTTGCTTACGCGTTCTCGGCGGATGCGACAGCCCTCAACCGCTTCGTACCCGGCGGAACTGGCCTTGAGAACAGGCATCTTCTGCCCACCCTCGAACAGCTTGATTCCGCCCTGAAAAGCGCCGGTGAAAGATCACTCATGTCCCCCGGAATGACAGTATACGCCGCCATTCCAGTAGAGGATTGTCTGCTGCATCACAGTGATTACCCCGGTGTATCGTTCGGATCCTGCATATGCGGGGCGGGAAAATGGGCGATAAGCCCCTCAGGAGATCTGAGAGTATGCGAACAGAGTTCGCACATCATCGGAAGCCTCCTGGAAAGATCTTTTGAGGAACTGTCCCGTTCTGAATTCGTTGAGGAATTCCGGTGCAGCAACAGGAGCTCAGACTGTGAATCGTGCAGTTCCATGACCGTATGCGGAGGAGGGTGCAGATTTCTCAGGGAAATACCCACATGCGGAGTTATTCCCTGACATGTTCAAGCCCCTTTGAGACAAGGTCTTTCACATGGTCATCATCCAACCTTGAGGCTTTCCTGAAATAGATGCATATTTAGAGTAAATACCATGAAATTCCAACTTGACATGTTCGATTTTCATGGTATTATCATCACATGGTACAGCGGGATTGTCTTCTGTCTGAGTTGAATCGAGCCCTTGGAAGGAGCCGGATAGTACTTCTTTCCGGTCCCAGACAGAGCGGCAAGACCACTATAGCCAGAGAGCTTGTCTCACTGGAGTCGGTGAACTACTTTGACCTTGAGAACCCTCTTGATTTTAACAGATTATCAGAACCATTCACTGCTCTTAACGATCTGCGTGGCCTGGTTGTTATAGACGAGGTGCAAAGGTCACCTGATCTTTTCCCGGTACTTAGAGTGCTTGCCGACAGGCCTGACATTCCGGCGACTTTCCTTATTCTCGGCAGCGCATCCGGCCAGTTACTGAGGCAGAGCTCAGAGAGCCTTGCCGGAAGGCTTGAGATACAGAACATCACTGGATTCACTCTTGATGAGGTGGGAGCTGAAAAACATAAACAGCTCTGGCTGAGAGGTAGCTTCCCCAGATCTTTCCTGGCTGACAGTGAGGAGGACAGCTCAGCATGGAGGCGAAACTTCATGCAGACGCTGCTCGAGCGGGACTTCCCTCAATGGGGAGTGAGAGTACCTGCAACAGCACTTGGGCGTTTCTGGAGAATGCTGGCTCATTATCACGGGCAGTACTGGAATGCCGCAGAGCCTGCCAGAGTTCTCGGAGTAAGTCAGACTACCGTGAGAAGACATCTCGACATAATGACTGATGCATTCATGATAAGGCAGTTGCAGCCCTGGCTTGCCAATCTGGCTAAAAGACAGGTAAAGTCACCTAAGATATACATCAGAGACAGCGGTCTTCTCCATCAGCTTCTTGGAATTGAGACGGAAAAAGGAGCTCTAACCAATCCGAAAACTGGAGCATCCTGGGAAGGCTTTGTGATAGAGCAGGTCATTGCATCCACCTGGCACGACAGCGTACACTTCTGGGCTTCACATCAGGGAGCTGAGATTGATCTGATACTGACAAGAGGAGATGATCTGTTCGGTGTTGAATGTAAACTCTCAGATGCACCGAAGCTGACTCTCTCCATGAAAACCACCTTGGATCAACTGGGGCTCTCCAGGATTGCTGTCATCTACCCAGGCATGAAAAGATACCAGCTGTATCCTGGAATAGAGGCTGTTCCTGTCAGCTCTCTTGAAGAAAGAGAAAGTCTCTTCCGCTAACCGCTTCTCCCCAGTTTGGTCATATTCGGCAAAACAAGTTCTACTGAAAGGAATCCACCATGAGAAACGAATACCCGATAACGAAAAAATGCGATGCTTCTGATGTGTTCTTCGGAGAGGTTATTGCCGATCCGTACAGGTGGCTGGAAGATGACACTTCACCTGAGGTCGCTTCATGGGTTAAGGCTCAGAATCAGGCTACTTTCTCTCATCTGGATTCCATTTCCCTGCGGCAGATCATCCGGGACCGGATGGCTCAACTCTGGAATCATGCCAGATACGGCGCTCCTTTCAGGCGCGGTGAATGGACATACTTCTTTCTGAATAGCGGGCTGCAGAGCCAGGCTGTCCTGTACAGGGAGAAGGATGGTGGGGAACCTGAAGTGTTTCTTGATCCCAACACCTTTTCATCTGACGGAACAACATCCCTTTCCGGCATAGGCTTTTCCCCTGATGGTTCCTTTGCCTGTTACAGCGTGTCCGAAGGTGGAGCGGACTGGCAGACCGTTAGAGTCATCGCCTGTGATGCTCCCGAAGAAGTATTGGAGACAGTTTCCGATGTGAAGTTTTCGGCACTGAGCTGGAGGGGTAGTGAGGGTTTCTACTACAGCAGCTATCGGAAACCGGAATTCGGCACGGTTCTTTCTGCGAAGACAACTGAACACAGACTGATGTTCCACAGACTGGGGTCACACCAGGATTCCGATGTACTTGTCTTCGGAGGTTCAGAGACTCCACGCAGGTATGTGAACGGTGAAGTGACAGAGGACGGCAGATGGTTGTGGATAACCGCTTCTGTTTCCACAACAGGTGACGAGCTTTATGTGCGTGACCTTTCCACCGCTGATTCTTCTCTGGTGCAGCTCGCTTCGGGTTTCGAGAGAGAGTACAGGGTGGTAGACAGCCTTGGAGATAATCTCTTCGTGGAAACCAACCTGGATGCGCCCAACAACCGTCTGGTTCTGGTTGATATGTCCTCTCCCTCCTCTTCATGGAAAGATGTGATTCCCGAGAGGGGTGAAGTTCTCTCGGTTACCCATGGCGGAGGATACCTGTTCGCCACATATCTGCAGGACGCGTTATCAGTTGTGGAGCAGGTTGACCATTCCGGGAACGTGGTACGGGTGGTTGAACTCCCGGGCACCGGTACCTCGCAGGTCTTCACCGGACTCCGGGATGATACTGATGTCTACTACAGCTTCACAAGCTACACCCATCCCCGGGAGATATGGGCTCTGGATGTTGTTTCAGGAGAGTCCTCCAGGTTCAGGGCTTCAGGGGTGGAGTTCGATCCATCAATGTATGTGTCTGATCAGGTCTTTTTTCAATCGGCTGACGGAACCACCGTACCGATGATGATAACTCGCAGGAAGGATGTAGTCCCCGCCGGCAACAATCCGTGCCTGCTCTACGGCTACGGCGGATTCAATGCGAAGATCACCCCGGCCTTCAGTGTATCTGCGGTTGCGTGGATGGAACAGGGCGGAGTGTATGCTGTGCCCAACATTCGCGGTGGAGGTGAGTACGGAGAGGCATGGCATCTGGCCGGAACGAAAACTTCCAAACAGAATGTCTTCAACGATTTCATTGCAGCGGCTGAATACCTGTGCACTTCAGGCTGGACAAACCCATCGAGACTTACTGTTTCAGGCGGCAGTAACGGCGGTCTTCTTGTGGGAGCGGTGATAACACAGAGACCGAAACTGTTCGGTGCAGCACTTCCTGCAGTAGGAGTGCTGGACATGCTCCGCTATCACCGGTTCACAGCCGGTGCAGGCTGGGCATACGACTACGGTACAGCAGAGGACAGTGAAGAGATGTTCAGGTACCTGCTGGGATACTCACCGCTGCACAATGTGAAACACGGCACATCCTACCCGGCGGTCATGGTGACCACCGGAGATCATGATGACCGGGTTGTGCCTGCTCACTCCTTCAAGTTCGCAGCGGCCCTGCAGGCAGCTCAGGAAGGGCAGGCTCCGGTTCTCATCCGGGTTGATGTGAACGCCGGACATGGAGCGGGAAAACCCATGGGCATGCTGATAGACTGCGAGGCGGACAGGCTCTCTTTCGCTCTGCACCATCTCAGACAGCTCTGAAGGGAAGACATCTTTCCGATCAAGGGTTTCATGAAGATACATCGTGAGAGAGTTCCATGACCGTATGCGGAGGAGGGTGCAGATTTCTCAGGGAAATACCCACATGCGGAGTTATTCCCTGACATGCTCAAGCCCCTTTGAGACAAGGTCTTTCACATGGTCATCATCCAACCTGTAAAATACGTGCCTTCCTTTTTTTCGGCTCCTGACAAGTCTGGCTGTGCGCAGGGATCTGAGCTGGTGGGAAACTGCAGAAACACTTACATCCGTCTTCTCCGCCAGTTCACAAACGCATTTCTCACCGGAGAACATTGACATAAGAAGAAGCAGCCTGGTCGGATCAGCCATCTGATGAAATAGTTCAGCCAGAACTTCAACTTCTTCGGTGTGAACCTGCAGTTCTTCTCCTGTACCGGTCATCTATTCCTCCTTTACATCGTAGCCAAGTTCCCTGATTGCCTTAACAGCATCTATACTGCTAAATCCCGGGCTTCCATCCAGAGCTATCTCGACGGTACCCTTCCCGGACGAGGTGATTACACCAAGTATTCCCGGCGATTCCTTAAGAGCCCTGCTGACTTTCGTCTCGCAATTCGAGCACTTCATACCGTCAACATTGAACTTCATTGTCTTACCTCTTCTAGAGGATTTCAGCTTGAGATCAAGAAAACCTTTGAATGCGAACCATACCGTCCCAGCGATCAGGAGTACTCCGGCAGCAATACTGAGTAAACCTGTAATCGAATCCATACCGTGTCCGGCATGGTAAGCCCGGGATACTGAAACATTGAGCGAGTTAAGGATTCCTCCGGCAGCAAGACTGATAATTATAACGGTCAGTATGTAAACCAGGAAAACACTCGTTCCAAGGGTTTTGCGAACCGCGCCCATTGTCGCGGCGTTCGTAGCCGGACCGGCCATGAGAAATACCAGAGCGCTGCCCACGGGGAATCCGGCGTATATGAGACCGGCCGCGATAGGTACCGATGCGACAGAGCAGACATAGAGAGGAATTCCGATTGCAAGCGCCGCCAGCAGTCCCAGCGGACCTTCGAGAATCGTATATTGTGACAGCTGCCCGGGTTCAAGGAAAGTGGTGATCAGCGCGGATAACACTATTCCGAAGACAAGCCATCCGTAGATATCCCTGAAAAGGCCATTGAAAGAGTAGTTCCATATCCTCAGGGGCAGCGGACCGGTTTCAATATCTGTGCACACCGGAGAGGTTCCCTGATCGTTCTTACCGTTGCCTATTTTATCGACAATTGTTCCTCCAAGTAGACCCGCAACGAAGGCCGCGATTACCTTTGCAAGTGCAACCGGCCATCCTAGAATCGCCCATGTTACTGATATGGAATCGACTCCCGTCTGGGGAGTGCTTATGAGGAACGATGTGACAGCTCCCCTGGATGCTCCGTCCCTTCGAAGGCCCAGTGCCGCAGGCAGTACTCCGCAGGAGCAGAGCGGAAGGGGAACACCCACCAGAGCTGCCTTTGCGCTGCTTTTGAATCCCGGTTTCCCCAGGTGGGATAAAATCCTGTCTTTCTTTACGAAAACATGCAGGAGTCCGGCCAGAAGAAGTCCCAGAATGAGCGATGGCGCAAGAGCTGTAATTGTACTCCATAACGCATTAATAAATTCAATCATTGAAAATACCTCATTATATTATTGTATATTTGAACAATTGCTCAAATATTATAATAATGAAATACTCCTTGTCAACAACTGAACAGATATCCCCCTGAATAACAATGATATCAAGCTTATACTCAGAAGTTCTTGATTCCCCTTGGTTGATGCAATCCCAAAGGGAAGAAGTGAAATTTTCACTCTGCTTATTCTTATTATATCCTGTATTTTTATGAATTGAAACAATGAAGGGATACCTCATGAGATTGTCTGCTGTTGCAGTTCTGCTGCTTGTTGCGATAAATATCGTCTCTGGAAGTACTCCTGCCACCGCTGATGTACGATCATATCTCGAATTGAAAACATGCTGGTCTTGATTGAGGTTGTACTTCCGTGACTGGGGAATCACCCGTCAGCTATAAGAACTTGCTCTATCGCGCCTATGTACATACGATGGTAACCCTTTTTGGGATAGAGACCGTCGATTCCGTCGTCAAGAAACCTTTCCGGTTGAATATCCTGGTAGTAGAGTTTCCTGCAGGCCAGGATCAGGTTGGCCTCCTCAAAGGCGACTCTTCCTGCTGATGGTTCGAAATGGGTAAGGTCTGTTTCATCGGCCTTGTCGAAATCCCTGCCTGAGTGGGAACCGCAGTATTTAAGGGCTTCCCTGTGATCTTCGCGGAAGAAACTCATTGTGAAGAACTCGTTATTCTCCATGAACTTTCGTGTATGTCTCTGAGGCCGTACAAATACAAAGGCGACTCTCTTATTCCAGAGCTGTCCCAACCCGCCCCAGCTTGCAGTCATGGTGTTGTATCCGCTGGTGAGGGTACCTGCCGTCAGCAGGAACCAACCCTCAGCTATAAGTTTAAAAACGTTCTTAGAAATATCGTCTGGCTTGATCTCTCTGAAGAGTGAATTCATTGAAGCTCCGCCTGCTTTCTAAATTGTTATCGACGTATTCGTAATGATTGTGTAATCCGATGTAAAATTGTCAGCACCGGCTGCGCTGCAGGCGAAGACGATATTGTAGCTCTGTCCCTCTGAAAGGGCGTTGTCGTAAAGATCTCCTGAATTCAGGGGGATAGTGAAGAAGATAGTTGTTGTTCCCGAAGCCTCACTGCCGGACTTACCTGATACGTTCTGTTCACCGCCCTGCAGGTCGGTGTCGGAAACATGGGTATTACTGTCCACTCCGAAATCATCCCTGATATTGACGGAAGATCCGCTTACGTACCCGATAATTATGTTGGAATCATGCATCAAATAGGATCCTGCGAATCCTACTGCGACCCATCCCGTTGAGGGGCCCGTAAGTTCAACTTCCAGGTTACTATCCTGAACTCTCCATTTCAACATGAAGCCATCATGTGATTTGGTGTTCCACCCGTCAGGATCGAATGGGCCTTCTTCGCATGCAGTGGAAAGCATCAACAGAGAAACAAGAACTGCGGAGATCATACAGTATTTCTTCATTATATATCCTCCTGACAGAATTGATGATCGTTCTGTGAACAAATATGGCAGGTTAACGTTCCCCGGTAAACAGCTGCCACTTGAATTATTCTTACATTTTCCACAGAATAGTCGTGTTCAAAGCGAAATTTCACAGAGGAGTTTTATGACACTCAGCAGACAACCTCTTAAAGGCATGAGGCAGCTTGCACCCGGCAAAAAGAGGATTGAGGACTACATTATCAAACGATTGCGAGAAGCGGGGGTTGCATACGGCTTCGAGGAATACGAGACTCCCGTTCTTGAGCCTCTTGAGCTGTTCCTGGCAAAATCCGGTAACGAACTCGCTGTTGATCAGAGTTACAATTTTACTGACAAGGGCGGCAGGCAGCTTATTATGAGGCCGGAACTCACACCTTCACTTGCAAGGATGGTAGCTTCTTCAGGGGAGCTTATTTACCCTGTGAAGTGGATGTCATTTCCTGTCTGCTACAGGTACGAGAGACCGCAGCGAGGAAGGGTCCGGGAATTCATGCAGTTCAACCTGGATATTCTGGGAGTTGATGGGCTTGAAGCCGAACTTGAAGTGTTTCTTGTGCTTAGAAGAATAGTGAACAGCTTTAATGCCAGCCCCGGTCAGTACATTATCAGATACTCCAGTAGAAGACTCGCTTCAGAAATCCTGGAGAATTGCGGTATGACGGAAGAGGAAATGACTCAAGCCTTTGCTGTGATTGACAAGAAGGATAAGATAGAGCCTGATGAATGGGTCGAATTGGTCAGGAAAACGATTTGGGATAAACATAACGCGGATAAGATCATCAGCTTCGCATCGTGCAGCGATCTGGATGCGCCATGGCTTGCGGAAGTTGCTGGAGACAGCAAAGCCTATAGCGAGATACTAAGATTCAGCGAAATGCTGAAGGATGCCGGTATTTCGGAAGCACAATTCGAGGCATCTGTTGTGCGGGGTCTTGATTACTACACTGGAATAGTCTTCGAGGTTATGGACACCGGAGGTAAAAACCGGAGGGCTATCTGCGGAGGAGGAAGGTACGATAATCTGGTAAGTATGTTTGGCGGACAGAGGGTATCCGGAGTCGGGTTCGGACTTGGGCTGCTTACGCTGCAACTGTTCCTGGAAACCTACGAACTGATACCTTTCGGCATTTCCGGGAAACATCCTGCAGATATCTTTCTCGCTGTATACTCCGATGAAGAGAGACTCTTCGCAGTAAACCTTGCGGAAAAGCTGCGTGACTTCGGTGTCGCTGTTGAAATTGATATCACCGGTAAAAACCTTTCAAAGCAGGTCAGGATCGCTGATAAAAAATCAATCGGATACATTGCAGTTATCGGTCCTGAGGAAGTCGCTTCAGGAAGAATCACGCTCAAGAACATGACATCGGGCACTGAAACTGAATGTGAAGTATCAGAGATTCCGCTGATCCTGGAAGACAGGACGCTGAGCGGGGAGGCGAATTGACCGGATTTAGAAGGCGATTTCCTGGCAGGATACTCTTCGTTATTGTTACATTACTCCTGTTTGTCCCACTGTTTTTTCTGCGTGGTTCTCACGGAAGGCTGAGCATTCCGGAAGTATCCGCCTGCCTGGGTGCAGTATTCCTCTATCTGATATTCGTCCGACTTATATCCAGGCTTCATCTTACAAGCGTACTCATATCGCTCGTCATATTCTCACTGATAGTCTTCAGCCTTGCGGTTTTTCTGCAGCCTTCAGCCAGCGAAGAACAGACCGCGCCACATGAAGTCATTCAACCGGATGGCTATTTAGCGAAGAAATTACTCTCACATTCTGGTGACACTTTGGAAGCTTCAGGTTTGAGTGGTATTCAGAATGAAATTAACAGCCTTGCCTCTTCGGGGGGCGATGCTATCAGGAATATTGCTCTTTTCGACGGTTCCGGAACTGTGGGAATGACCCTCGGAGCGTTGGGAGAGGTAACTTCAGCTACTGCTGAAATATTTATCAGAGCCGTTTACGCAGGTTCGAATGTTGCGCAGGAGGATTCCATCATCCTGTCTGAAGGAACGCTGAGAGAGTCGGAGCATCCGCTTAAGATACTTGCCCTTATCGCTGCAGTTGTTTTTTCGATAGCTATAGTTGCTTCTTTAAGATATCTGGTTCTTGTCGAACGAAGAAAAGGAACACTGCTTCTTTTCCAACTGCTTGTGATTACCCTTGTCCTCAGGATACTGTACGTTTCGCTGGGTCTGGAAGATCTTTTTCGAACGGCCATATCAGGGATCAGCAATTCCGAAACTATACTCTCTATAAGTCCTTTCTACGTTCTGCTTTTTATCTTCGCGTTCATTAACTCGTTCAAAACAGACTGGGCACACTACCTTAACAGGTGGAGGAAGTACATTGCCCTTGCCGGAGCCCTGGGAATTCTCGTACTCTCACAGTCCATTCTCAGATTCTACTTCAGGGGCGGCCTGACAATATCATCCCTTGGGCTGGGAACCCTTTTAGGCTGTGTATTCACAGTCCTGCTGATCTTCAGTTCAGTGACTTTTCTTAAGATCCTCTTCCTTCTGCCATCCGCAAGACTTGTGGACAGGAAACTCAATCAGCTTAGAATAATGGATGGACTCGGGCAGTCCATCTACTCAACCTTTGATGAAGGCAAGATCGTACACTCATCCGTAGCTCTCGGCAGAAGAATTTCCGGAGCCGACAGATGCTGGGCCGTAAAACTGGATCAGAACGGTTTCGGCTTCTGGAAAGCCATGAGGAGAGATTCTTCTGAAGCCGCATTTCCCTACGAATGGCACCGGGAGATTCTGAATCGACTGGAAAAGGCCGGCGGAACAGTCCTTTACAACCGATACCCGAACACTCCCCTGACAGCATTTGCGGGAAAGGACTCTCCAGTGCCGGGTTCTTTAATTGCTTCAACGCTCAAGATCAGGAAGCGGACATTCGGCATACTTTACGCTTCCACGAATCGTCAGTTCGGGTTCATGAACGAATCACAAGGCCTTGTGGAAACCTTCGCAAGACAGGTAGCCGCTGCTATAGATAATGCGAGGCTGATGGAAACGGAGCTGGAAAGAGAAAGGTACCGTGAAGAGCTGGCAATAGCCAGGTCAATCCAGGAAAGCCTGCTTCCCGGAGAGCTTCCCGAGATCGAGAATATTGATATTGCCGGGATTTCAGTGCCAAGTATGCAGGTGGGAGGGGACTATTACGATGTATTTCCAATTCCCGGCGGGTTCTACGGTATAGCAATTGCCGACGTTGCCGGAAAGGGCACCGCGGCCGCTCTACTGATGGCTGCTCTGCAATCCGCGCTTCATGCCATAGCTCCGGGAATGAGTAATAAGGCCGGTGATACTGTGCAGAGGCTGAACAGCATTATGAGCAGGAGAATGCCGGATGATAAATTTATAACTTTCTTCTACGGCGTTCTGGATCCCGCCAATAGAACTCTCAGCTACTGCTGCGCAGGTCATGACCCACCTATTCTTGCCGGAAGCCATGGCATGGTAAGCAGTTTATCCGAAGGCGGTCTTGTGCTTGGCGTAAACGGCGATGCCGAATACAGGACGACCACCATGAATTTGAATCCTGACGATCGGCTGCTGCTGTACACCGATGGTATTACCGAGAGCATGGATAAGGAGACTGGAGAGGAATTCGGCCTGGACAGGCTAACGGACTTTCTTACAGGTCATGACAGTCTTCAGTCGCAGTCCATCCTTGAGAATCTTCTTGACAGGCTGGAGTCGTACCGGGGAGAAGTCGCCGCATTTGATGATATGACTCTCCTTATGATAACATGTACTGGTTAGGACTGAAACCTTATTGAATAACAGTACTTCAGAGTGAACCAATTTGAACAACGGTTCCGCATTGCGTGGCGGAATCTCCCGTATTCTGGAATCAAAAGGTGATCCTGAATTAAAGCTTCAGCAGGTATGCGATTACCTTCATAATAATATGGAGAACTGCGACTGGGCCGGTTATTACCTTGTGGATCCCTCCAGGTTGAGTGATGACGATAAGCTTTCCAGATTAATCCTTATCTCCCTCATTTTTATCGGTGTTGTATTCATTGCTTCCATTGTAACCGGGCATCTTCTGATAGGTGTTCTTCTGCTTGCGGTGCCAGGAATTCTGTTTCTTATCACAGGATCACCCGTACGAGTTCTTATGATATTATTTGCTATACAGATAGTGTTGACGCTATCGCAACTCAGTACTTTTGCGGTTGGGATAGGTATCCTCGGTCTCCGAGCAGACGATCTGCTTACGATCCTGTTTGTATGGTTCTGGATACTTTCACTCCCCGACGGCTCTACAAAGGGAATCAGGATCGGTCTTCAGGAATATTTATAATTCTTTTTCTCCTGATATTCGGCTTTTCAGCGTATCGTGGATTCGCTGCGGGCCATGATACCTTTTTCATAAGTTTTCAGCTGAAGACTTACGGAGCGTATTTCCTGTACTTCCTGCTTCTCTGGGTCTTCCTTCCGGCACTGCTTCAGACGGAGATAATGAGAGACGGGAGAGAGACTGTTCTTATCCCTCCTGCATAATGAAGCGGATAACCCTTGATTCTGAACCTGTTTTTCAGTAGTTTACAACCTACCTTTTTTTGATATTCCAATGGTAACCACACCCGGGGAAAACCACCCCATATTCATCTGCATGGAGGCCTGAATGAAGATACTTGTCATTAACAGCGGAAGTTCTTCCATCAAGTTCAAACTTATCGATATGCTGAACGAAACGCTGCTTGCCGAAGGATTGATCGAGAGAATCGGCCTTTCTGAAGGACGGATCAAGTACAAATCCTGCGATAAGACAATCATTCATGAGGATCCTGTTCCCGACCACAGAAGGGGTATTAATTTCGTTCTGGATGTCCTTACCAACTCTGAATACGGCCCTATTAGAAGCTACAATGAAATAGGGGCTGTAGGCCACAGAGTTGTACACGGTGGAGAAAAATTCACTTCCTCGGTAGTCATAGACGAAGAAGTTATTCAGGGTATTGAGGACTGCAGTTTCATGGCGCCTCTTCACAATCCTCCCAACCTGGAGGGGATAAGGGCAGCCATGGACTTGCTGCCGGGCATTCCGAACGTGGCTGTCTTCGATACAGCGTTTCATCAGACAATGCCTCCTGTATCTTACATCTATCCACTTCCTTACAACATATTTGAAGAAAAGCGTATAAGAAGGTTCGGATTCCACGGCACCAGCCACCAGTTCGTTTCCCAGCAGGCGGCAATAATGATGGACAAGCCCATCGAAGAGCTGTGTATCATTACATGCCATCTTGGTAATGGAAGCAGCCTGACCGCTGTCAAACACGGAAAAAGCATGGATACCAGCCTGGGCTACGGAACAGCCTGCGGCGTAATGATGGGAACCCGCAGCGGTGACGTAGATTCAGCCGTCCTGATAGACCTTGTTCAGAACTTTGGTTACTCGATTTCTGATATAAAGGAAATGGTTTACAAGAAAAGCGGAATACTGGGTATTTCAGAAATATCCAGTGATCAGCGGGATATTGAGGATGCCGCTGAAGAAGGCAACGAGAGAGCGAAGCTTGCCCTTGACATGTTCGCTTCCAGTGTACGGAAGTACATAGGAGCCTACGCGGTCACAATGGGTGCGCTTGATGCAATTGTCTTCACCGCAGGTGTCGGTGAAAACGGCCCCCAGATGCGGGAGCGCATCTGCAGGGGTCTTGAAGTCCTGGGCGTATCTATCGATTTGGAAGCCAACGATATCAAGGGTAAACAACGGGATATATCATCACCTGAAAGCAGGGTTAAGGTGCTTGTAATCCCCACGAACGAAGAGCTCATGATAGCAAGAGAAACCAACAGATTATCCGAAGGGAAATAGTATATGTCATTCAATAAGCTGGCTCTATTCTTAACAATTCTGATCGTAAGTGTCTCCGCGTGTGGTGATGAAACCGCTAACACGGATGCAGATGCCGTTTCCGATGAAACTGACCTGACAATGGGAGATACAGAAACTCTTGAAACGCCTGAAATGGTTTTTGCCAGTCACATTCTTATTCCTTACCAGGGATGCCAGCAGGCTCCAGTGGAAGCCTCGTCAATGCAAGAAGCAGAGATACTTCTCACCGCAATCGCTGACAGTATTTCAAGCGGCCTGGTTACGTTCGAGGAAGCCGCCGCCAGGCATTCCTTCTGTCCTTCTTCGGCTCGTGGAGGCTCTCTTGGTGGTTTTGTCAGAGGTCAAATGGTTCCTGAATTTGATCAAGTTGCATTCAATCTTGAACCCGGGGAAGTTTCTGACGTTTTTACGACTTCCTACGGATTCCACATCGTTCTCAGACAGGAAACGATTCAGGCCAGTCATATCCTTATCGCATATCAGGGGGCCGAAAGAAGTGCTGCAACAAGGACCCAGGAAGAAGCGCTTGAACTTATTGAGAGCATTCAGGAAAGCATTGCGGACGGTTCTCTTACTTTCGCCGATGCAGCGGCAGAGAATTCCGACTGTCCTTCTTCCAGCGATGGCGGAGACCTCGGACCCTTCCCCCGCAACGTAATGGCGATAGCTTTCGAGGAAGCGGCATTCGCGCTTGAACCTGGTGATATCTCGGGGATAGTTGAAACCCCATTCGGTTATCATCTTATAATGAGAACGGAATAGAAGCAATTCCGGTTGAAAGGGTGGCGGTATTCAGGCCGTCACCCGATCATCCCAAAGCAGCATAGCTGACAGAATACCTTCATCGCACAGGTACTCTTTTTGATCTTGATATTTTCTGTTCCTAATTGCTTCTTCTTCTGTCAGCCAGGAGGAGGAGGTTCTTTAGATCGTCTTTACTGCCCGCTGCAAGCCAATTCTTGTCAAATCCAGGATTCTGCATAATTTCAGCAATAGCTGCCAGAATCTTCAAATGCAGGATTCGCTCTCCGGATGAACCTATAAGAACAAAAAGAATATGTACAACTTCATCCTGAGGAAAAACTATTCCTGGTTTAGATCTTACTATCAGAGCTTTAACGTCTTTTACACCCTTCATGCAAATATGGGGGATTGCCATTCCTTTTCGCAGAACAGTGCTGAATTCCTTTTCCCTCTCTACGAATTTTGTATAAATATCATGCGGCTTTGAATGAAGCTCTTCGGCCAGGAGATTCGAAATATCTTTGAAGAAATCATCCATTTCTTCAACCTTTTCGATATCCAGGACCATGGATTCTTCAATGAGTTTATGAAATCTGTCTTTCGTAAGGTCATCTCTCTTAATAACGATATCCCGCAGTTCTGTCAGAAGGTTATCTGAAGTAAGCTCTTTATCCCTGGAAACAAGCCTCTCCAAAACATAGATCAGGGCAGAATCATGAGTTGTTCTTTTCTGAGCATAGAACCTGTACCATAAGAATCCTGAAAAAAGAAAAATCATGGTAAGAAAAACAATGAATGTGCCCATTTCAATTAATAGAAAAAGCCCTCCTATTATCCCTAGAATCTGCATATATGGATAAAAAGGAGAATGGAATTTAGGCTTATAACTTAGAATTTTACTCTCTCTGAATAAAACCAATGTTAAATTCGCGAAAATGTAAAGTAAGATCAGGATACTTGAAGCGACCTTAACCAGTAGCTCCAGCCTTAGAAACACAATAACCGTAACCATGAACAAACCGGTTAAGAGAATGGAAACGTAAGGGGTCTGGAACTTCAGGCTTAATCTCTGAAATTTAGAAGGTAAAAGTTTATCTCTGCTCATTCCCAGTGGATATCTTGAAGCTGTCATGATCCCCGAATTGGCTGTAGAAATAAATGCCAGAAATGCCCCGATGCTTATTACTATTTTCAGGGCGTTTCCAGCAAAAACTCCTGCTCCGTCTGATATTGGAGTAAGACTGTTTCCTAGAATTTCAGGATTCAAGACACCTATGGTTACGAAAATAACCAGAGCATAGAAAATTGAGGTGACAATCAGGGACAGGAACATGCCTAATGGAAGGTTTTTCCCCGGGTTCTTTGTCTCCTCAGCTAATGCAGCAACCTTTGTCAATCCACCGTAAGAGATAAATACAAAACTTGCTGTAGCGAATACAGGTCCTAATCCCCTCGAAAAAAATGGAGTGAAGTTCTGAAGATTGACTGTTCTGGAGCCCCAGAGGACATAGATCAAAAGTATTCCAAGCAGCCCAATGACTAGAAATACTTGAAATCTTCCAGCTTCCTTTACGCCCAGCAGATTCAAAGTAACAAAAAAAATGCAGCAGACAAGAGCAATGATTTCTATCGGGATAGGGGTTATGATGCTTAAATAAGCACCCATTCCTATCAGCGCAAATGCTCCTTTCAGGCTTAATGAAAACCAGGTTGAAAACCCTGCGATGGTTCCCAGAAGAGGACCGAATCCTCTCATGATATAGAAATAATCACCACCGGCTTTTGGCATTGCGGTTGTTAATTCTGCCATGCTGAGCAGAGTTGGAATACAGAATATCCCTGCGATCATGTAAGAGATGATTACTGCCGGACCCGCCTGAGCAAAAGCTAATCCGGGAAGAATGAACAGCCCCGAACTGATCATTGCTCCTGTTGCAACACAAAATACATCCAGGAGAGTGAGTCTTTTCTTCAGCTCGCTTTCCATCGGAATGGCTCCATTCGTTAAATTGTTATGCTGAATGTAACGAATACAGGATCGGTTAACACATTCTTTCAGATCAGGCTGATTTTCCGGTAACTCCAGTCTCAGAATAATCTGCAATAAGCTTATCTGCAATCCCTCATAATCTTCCAGTGCTGACTCAATTTCAGCTCTTTCTAGTTTACTGAGAAGCTGGAGTATATATTTCGTAAATAAATACGCGTCTGGAGCTGTTGGGAACACACCGGTTCAGGCACTCACACAATAGTGAAAAGAGTTGACATGACAAGATTATTTGCAATAGCAGAGGAACTCCGTGAGCTTCGGGGATTTCCTGGTCTCGGTTTCGCTGGATGTAACAGTCTCTGATAACCGGATTACTGATATTGTCATAGTCGAACAGAACGGCGGACCCGGCTACGAAGCTTTGGAGACGCTGGATCGTATACTCGAAGCGCAGTCCCCCGTTGTCGATGCTGTTTCAGGGGCAACCGGCAGCAGCAGATGCATCATGATTGCCGTTTATAAAGCATTATCTGCTGAGAACTGAAAGGATCATAAAACTCGGTGTCTTGTTTGTGTTTCACCGTGGATCACTGAAATCCATTATCGAAAGCAGGAAGATAAATGAGCGCAGAATACGAAAGCATGACTGAAGGCAGCCTGCTTTTCCAGGAGCAGTACGCAATGGCGCAGTCACAGAAGAACGGCTGGACGAAATCGGTCAATACCTGGAAATGCATAACTGTAAGTCTTTCGGCCACCCACCTTCAGGTGAAACTCCACGGTCTTTTTGGCTTGATAGTCAAACCATTCAATGCTGACCTTGATCATGTGATACCTATTACAGATATCAGATCGGCTGTGAAGAATAGAAACTTATTCGGATACAATGAAATCTCAGTCGTCTTCAGTCTTCGATCGGGAGGTGAGCGGGAACTGCTCCTCTACCTCAAGAGGGGAGATGAACTCCTCAATCTTCTTAACAGCATGATGCATTGATTATGCCGAAGGATGTTTTCTGAGGGACGAACCGGCTTCTTTAAAGACTACGATGGCTCCAAGTATCACAGGTATGTAGAGGATGAAGAAACGCTGAAGAAGAGTGAAGATGCCAAGTTTATCCGCGCTCATCACCGAAGCCATAAGAGCTGCAATACTCAGTTCGGCCACACCACTCGCTCCGGGACTCGGAGAAAAAAAGCAGATAAAGAGAACCAGCGCCTGAATGCAGAGAACCTGAACGAGATGTCCGGATGCCCCCAGTCCAAGCATTATGAAATAAGCAAGGAAGATTTTGTTCAGATAAAGCACGCAGGTGAGGAAGATTGCCAGGAGCAGGATGAACGGATGCTCATTGACGAAGAGTTTGCATGAGTCTTTGTACGTCGTAACTTCAGTGATGAGTTTATCAGTTATTCTGTTGATCCTGTTCTCGAACCTGGGCATCCAGGAACAGAGTTTCTTCGCAAGCCCTGTCGCAATCTTCAAGGCAAGGTCCGGTTTCAGTACTATCAGTATGAGAATGACAAGCTGAACAGCAAATACGGTGAAACAGAAAACTATAAGATGATGCATCGTTTTACTGAATGAGTCGCTGAGTACACTGAGTGAGAGGCCTGCCGCTCCCATGAAAAAGACTAGTGTAGCAAGGTAGTTCAGAACGCCTACCGAAATCGATACTCCTACAGAAACCCCCGCTCTGTAGTAGATGTACAGCTGGGCTGGCCCTCCTCCGCTCTGAGATGGGGTGACCGCTCCCATGAAGATGTTTGCCAGGTTAGCCCGGAAACTCACCATGAATCTAATTCCTGGAACAAGTTTCATGAAGTAGATATGATTCCGGATAGCACCCATGCACATATCGATTGAAGAGAGAACAAGGACTATTGCAAGATAACCGAGATTGAAGTTCTTGAGCGCTTCCATTGTATCGCCGGTATGCGTTCTCAGAAATATCACAGTGAGTGCGCCGACACTCAGAAGAATGAAGATGATAAACCCTTGACGGATTTTAGCTTTGTCGAATGTCTTTACGTCAGATGGCTGAGCAGTTGTCAGGTTTTCATGTTCATCAGACAAGTGAAACCCCGTCAATGTTATTCGGTACTTTCCGGCCGGCCCATTTCAGTATGGATGGGAAGAAATCTGCAGTTCTCGTTGCTCTGTTCATCCAGTCATTTCTGTTCATAATGAATGGAACGATCATATGTTCGCGGGAGAGTGAACCATGAGTTCCGTGATGTTCAGGCCATTCCCAGCTGTCTCTCAGATCGTATCCGTTTTTTGAAGTAACCAGAATATCGCCTGTACGTGAAGACAGAAATATCTGCGCGATCTGAACGAGAGCGTCAGGGTATTCGGAATCAATTGTTGCTTCAAGCGATTCCATCTGACTTAATGATTGTGACGTCTCTCCAAGTCCCAATGGGTCTCCGGTCTCGGGAAGGTATGTGAAGTCGTTCGCTGTTCTGATCACCAGTGCTCTGCCGCATGATCCTTCAACAGAGAATATCCTGTCCGATTCCCTCCATGCGAGAAAATCAATTTCCGGCATCTCGACAAGCTCGCGAAGAAGGGAACCCATTGAATCGTATACTTCACTGCCGTATAAAGGCCTGTCTGGAATGATATCATGCAGGTATACATGTCCCATGGCGTTGCCTGAGATCATTACAGAAACATTCGGCTTGTTTTTAAATATCAGCGGATACCTGAGAGTACTCAGTCCCCGTTGACTGAAGAAACCGGCAAGGTCGAGATGTGTATGCGTTGAAGTAAGCCCGTGGTCTGAAGAGATAATGAGAAGAGTGTTCTGCCATCTGTCCTGCCTCTTCAGTTTTGCCACCGCTTCTCCGATATATCCGTCAGCATTGATGTAAGCCTGAATAGTATCATCATCAAACGGGTCATGGATGTGTGAGAAGCTGTCAACAGCGGGAAATACGGCAAATATAAAATCGGGCCTGTCATCGAGACTCATCATTAACTTCTCATGGCCGGCGGCATCGACCTCGTGCCATTCGTCATTCAGGTGAGCCGTCAGGTAACTGAAAAGCTTGGTGTTCTTTGTGAGATTTCTGTCAGCGCCAAGGCTTCTGGTTATCATGGAGTAGATATTGCGTGAATTGTCGAAAAGCTCGTGAAGTGTGCTTCTGTCGGTTGGAAGATCACTGTTGAACCATGGTCCTTCAATACCATTGTAGCTTCGAAGGCGGTTCTTTCCAAACCTTTTACCTGCAAACTCCTTCTTATCAAGCCATCTGATACCAGGGATGCCGACCGTACCGGGGAAGCAGCCCAGAAGGAATGGAAGGTATGCAGGGCCGGTCGTGGATGTGAAGCAGGAGGATGCCGTCCTGAAAACACCTGGCTCCACAACCTCTCTGCTGATGTTGGGCAGCCGCCCCTCATCCATCAGACGCTTCATAACATCCGGCCGGGCACCATCTATCAGATAGAAAAGTACAAGAGAATCATTATTCATCAGAATTTACCTGGTTTCCTCAATCTGAGTTCCGCCTTCATCTTCAGTAATCCAGGTCAGATGTTTTCTCGGACAACACCGGCCAGGCGTCTTACCCCTTCAGCGATCTGCTCCTCGCTGGCGAAACTGAAGTTCAGGCGCATACTCTGAAAATCGTCGTTATCAGGGAAGAAGGCGCTGCCTGGAACGTAGGCGACATTCTCATCGACGGCCTTCTGGAAAAGATCGTCTGTGCTCATTCCTTCCAGCAGCGTAAGCCAGAGGAATAACCCGCCTTCAGGTTTTGTCCATTTAACATCAGGCATGTCAGCGAATTCCTTCGCAAGGCATTCCAGCATGATATCTTTCTTGTTGCTGTAAAGCTCGATTGTCTTCTCAAGCCCCTTCTCAAGGGCTCCATTCACAAGCATAGCATGCGTAATAGCCTGGTTGAAAGGTGGGGTGCAGAGGTCAACTGCCTGCTTGGCCATCACCATCTTATCGACAATCCAGTCCGGCCCGCACGCCCATCCAAGACGGAAGCCGGGCAGCAGTATCTTCGAGAATGTATACAGGGAGATAACCATATCCGGGGCAATGGACTGGAATGTGGGCTGGTCTTCACCACTGTATCTCAGCTGCCTGTAGGGAGTATCTTCAACTATCAGATATTCGCCCTTCCGGGCAATTTCAAGAATTTTCCGCCTTCTTGATTCAGGAATTGTGACACCTGCAGGGTTCTGGAAATCCGGAATTATGTATATGAACCTCGGCCTGCGGTCTTCACGTTCAAGCTTTTCAATAGTCTCCTGAAGTTTCTCAGGTATCATTCCGTGATCATCCAGCTCAACACCTACAGGTACTCCCTGGTAACTCTTGAAAGCCTGTAGACCGCCCAGGTAAGTAGGAGAACCGGTTATACAGGTATCACCAGGATTTAAGAAGATTTTTGCAATGAGATCAAGCCCCTGCTGCGAGGCAGTTGTAATAAGAATGTGGTCAGCAGAAGTCTTGATTCCGTCTGCTCGCATGATTATTGCAAGATCCTCGCGGAGTCTTGCATCTCCTTCCGTGGGACCGTACTGAAGTGCTGTGGTGTGTTCATTCTCGATTACACTGTCAACAGCAGCTTCAACATATTTTACAGGAAAAGTAGCAGGTGCAGGCAATCCTCCGGCAAATGAAATTATCCCCGGTTTTGCAGTCAATTTGAGCAGTTCTCTGATAACTGACCTCTTCATTCCCACGGCGCGGTCTGAAAAGTAATCCTGTCTGTTCACTTGTTGACTCCTTCCACTAACCTTAACAATGTGTTCATACAATATCGTATTATATACACTGTATGAATATGACCAAATCTGTGTATCTCAATAAACATTAAGCAGTAATACAAATAACTACATAAAAACATGGTACGTATGACTATATGGAGGTTCTTGATGATTCGCATTCCGATCGGGATTATCATCGGTTTCTGTCTGGTGCCATTGCTGGTGGTTTCCTGCGGTTCTTCTCACGATACAGGTTCAAGCGCACCGGCTGATCCTGATGAGATAATGGTTCCCGATAGCTTACCTGATCCAACGACAGCCTCTGGTGTCGAATTCCTCAAGGCCTCGCATATTCTGATAACCTGGTCCCCAATCGAAGACAACTTGTCTCAAACAGAGGAGGACGCTCTGAATCAAATCCAGAATATTCAGGATGAAATACTTACCGGGCAGGCAACTTTCGAGGAAATGGCCTTCAATTATTCCCACTGCACTTCAGCGGCTGACAGCGGAAGATTGCCCGATTTCACTAGTGGAGCCATTACAGAGGAATTGGACAGCACTCTCTTCGCACTGGAACCTGGAGAAATATCCGGGATTATCAGAACTCGTTTCGGCTTCCACCTTGTGAAAAGGCTGGAAAGTTAATCTTGGAGTGTTTCAGAAGTAGAGTTGAAGAGGGGGAGAACGGGTTTCGTCTTGATACATATCTTGTTATGCAGGATGACATCGAAGAGAGCCGGAGCTACATAAGTACACTTATCTCCAATGGTCATGTGTCTATAGATAATGTTCCAGTTACAAAACCCTCATACAGCGTTCAATTTAACCAGGAGATACTGCTGGAAATTCCCGATGCGATTCCAGTCGATCTCTCTCCTGAGAATATCGAACTGGATATTGTCTACGAAGACGAGCACCTGATTGTGTTGAACAAGCAGGCAGGTCTTGTGATTCATCCTTCAGGAACCTGCAAGAGCGGAACCCTCGTTAATGCGCTGCTTGCCCACTGTGATAACCTTTCCGGTATCTCAGGTGAACTGCGCCCCGGAATCGTACACAGGCTTGATAAGGATACCACAGGCTTGATGATGGCAGCCAAGGACAATATTACACACCGTGGCCTGTCAGCTCAGCTATCCTCAAGAACTGTTACTCGTCGTTACATCGCGCTTGTCTGGCATTCACCTGTACCGGATACTGATAGAATCGATGCGCCGATAGGACGCGATCTGAATAACAGACAGAGGATGACTGTGCTCCAATCCGGGAAACGTGCTGTCACCAATTACCGTGTCCTGCGCAGGTTCAGGCATACAAGCATGATCGAGTGCAGGCTCGAGACAGGCAGGACCCATCAGATCAGGGTTCACCTCTCGGTCAGAAAGGGCTGCCCGATAATTGCTGATGAGAAGTACGGGGGGGTCAATCCAACGGGAATACCCTCAACAGTCCGTAACAGAGAACTGCTGAACGATGTGCTCCGAATTGCCACACATCAGATGCTCCACGCGGAGACGCTTGGCTTCATTCACCCGGTTACAGGCATCGAAATGGAATTCAACGAAGCCCCGCCCCTGGAGTTCAGGCTGGTGATGAGACGTCTTGAAAAGGACATGAATGACTGATACGGCCTATTCAAGCCTTCTATTTGCAGGGCTCATCGCAGGTCCCGCTTCAGCATTCATTGTCGACATCCGGATACTTCCCTTCTATCTGATATTTCCCGTATTAGGTCTCTGCGGTAAGAAAGGTACATTGAAAATACTCATCCTGGTCACAGCCCCGGTTTTAATACTGCTGTGGGGAGCAGCTTCCGGCAACAGTATTCTGATTGAAAGATCACTCAGGTGGATAGCCGCCGTTGCCACGGGAGCATCCATGTCCGGGGCACTGGGAGCTTCAAGAACATCAGAACTCCTGTTCTCAGTCTCAAGAAGGGTGAGCCTTGGAGGATTACCGGAGAGCCTCGCCATGGCAGTATCCCTTGCAGGTCCTTTTTCAGAGAAGATAAAAGCAGTATTTATTGATAGCAGGAAGAACGGCAGAAATTACAGTGATTCTCTTACCACTGCACTCTCTTCGGTAAGCGAGATCGATATGATGAAGAAAGGCAGCATGAGCAGGCAGAACATGCTTTCAGCAATGACGGCAACTCTGGCCTGGCTGGTTTTTCTGGCCGGAATCATGCAGGTACTGTAGATCATGAATGTTATCAGGATAAAAATGCAGATTGAATATGATGGAACCGATTTCTCCGGATGGCAGTTTCAGCCGGAGGCAAGAACCGTACAGGGAGATATTGAAACCGTTCTCGAGAAACTCTGCAATAGAAGGATTGCCATATCCGGGTCAGGCAGAACCGATGCGGGAGTGCATGCTCTGGGGCAGGTTGCCCATGCTGATATCAGAATTGATGAACTGGAGAGGGTAAAAACAGGTTTGCCCGCGATGCTTCCCGATGATATCGCAGTGACCGAAGTGCAGGAAGTTGACAGTTCCTTTCATGCAAGATTCCAGGCGGTATCAAGGCTTTACAGGTACCGAATTGAAAAATTCAAGCACCCTCTCATGAACCGTTACTGCCATACATTCGCACTCGAACGGGAACTTCATACGGCTGATATGCAGAGAGCCGCGTCACTTTCCTTGGGTAAAAACGACTGGATGTCGATGGCAAAGGAAGGAAGCGGTAATTCCGACTGGATTGTCAATGTGATCAGCGCGGATGTAATGGAGGATAAGTCGGGCTGGACATTCCTTATCCGGGCAAACAGGTTCCTTAGAGGGATGGTCAGGATCTGGGCCGGAACACTTGTCAGTATCGGTTCCGGATCGGCCCCGCCCGGGATCATAACTGAGCTTCTTGAAACTAAGAACCGTGAGAAGGCCGGTGTATCACTCCCTGGCAAGGGGCTGACACTTATGGAGGTGAAGTACAATTGAGTACTGATTTCAATAGAGAGAAGCTAATACTGAAACCCCTGTCTGAGCGAGCCAGCAGGGTTGATTCCAGCCTTCTGCTGCGGAATCCAAAAAATAAGGATAGTGTTGAATTCGTCAGATCATTGCCGGACATGCTTGCAGTAAGAGACATGAGGAAACTTGCCAGGGCCATAATTAAAGCAAAGAGTACAGGAGCTGCAAGGATTTTCATGTACGGTGGTCATGTGATAAAATGCGGACTCGGCCCTCTTCTGGTGAAGTGGATTAAGAACGGCACGATAAACTGCCTTGCTACTAACGGGGCCGGCACCATCCATGATATGGAGATGGCTCTCTTCGGCGAGACTTCAGAGGACGTGGAAGCGGGAATTAAAGATGGCAGTTTCGGCATGTGGCAGGAAATCGGAGAAGTCTATTCGAAAGCGATCAACACAGCTTACAGCAATAACCTTGGACTTGGTGAAGCCCTGGGCAACGAGATTCTACAAAGAAAAGGTAATACCGCGATAAGCCCCCTTGCCGCAGCATGTGAAGCGGGTATTCCGGTAACCGTTCACCCGGCACTGGGTGGAGATATTATCCATCCCTATCCAGATGTAAGCTGGGAAAAACTCGCCAGGGCCGCAGAGAAAGATTTTGACCTGCTGGGGGAGAGGATCACACAACTGACATCGGGGGTTGTCATTAACGCAGGCTCCGCTGTCATCATGCCCGAAGTATTCCTGAAACTCCTGACATCAGCGATCAATCTTGGTCACGACATCAGTGATATTGCAGCCGCAAGCTTTGACATGATAAGGCAGTACAGATCTTTGAACAATGTAGTCTTCAGGCCAACGAAGGCACTGGGAGGAGAACAGATGGTTCTTACCGGTCATCATGAATTGATGCTGCCGCTTCTGGATGTTTTTCTGGAAGCAGAGGAGGGTGGTAATGAATAAATTAGTATTGATGTTCCTGATTCCTGTTCTGATTCTTTCAGCATGTGGCGATACCACTGTAACACCGGATACTACTGATCAGACCGCTGCAACTGGCCCCATCGATCCCTACGGCGACCCCCCCGGTTACACGGGAGATCCCTTTGAGAGTTTTCCAGAAGTAATTGCCGTAAGTATCCCTGGTGACGTACCTGAGGAATACGAGGAAGAGATTCTATCAGGAACCCATTTTACAGTGCAGATTTCAGCGGCAACATCAGAAGAAACCGCATTGCGCCTGGCGGAATCGGTTTCCGCGGAAATCAATCATCCCGTATTTATAGATCATCAGAGTGGATACTGGAAAGTCAGAGTCGGCGCCTTCCCCGCAAGGGATGATGCCGTTGATTACGCTCAGGTTCTTGTGAACATGGGTTTCACGGACGCCTGGGTCACAACAAGAGAACCCTGACCTTGACAGAAGAGCCTTATATTGCGATATAACCAACCGCTCCGGCAGCGGAGTCTGAGTAGAAATTAAGCGAAATCAATCGCTTGTCAGGATATAAATAAACTTTTCGCGGGCAACCGAGCATTTGTGAGGTTCCCCGCTCTTAATAGAGCGCTGAGAATTGCGAAGTGGGAAACTGACTCGTTCAGTTCCCCGCTCGTAACAGAGCGAAGAACATTACCGAGCGGGAATAGCTCAGTGGTAGAGCCCTACCTTGCCAAGGTAGCTGTCGCGGGTTCAAGTCCCGTTTCCCGCTCCAGGTGTAAAAGAGAGCAACCATTACAACCGGTTGCTCTCTTTTGTTTGGCTGACGCGGGGACGTCGACTGGTTAATTCACATGTTTCTCGTATCCCGCTCTGCAACTGCAAACATACCGAATGTTGACTTAGTTGAGATGAAGAATGAATGACGATAATCACAAATGGGAGCCGCTGTCGGTTGAAGAAGTAGTCGATCTGATGTCGGGTCTGCAAGTCCCCTGGTGGATAGCCGGAGGTTGGGCAATCGACCTTTTCCTGGGCCGCCAGACGAGAGCACACGGAGATACGGATGTGCTTATTCGAAGGGATGACCAACTGCGAAGTCCAGAGGCATCTCATCATCTGGGATCTGTACAAGGCAAAGGCGCAAACACTGGCCAGGGACCAGTCGGACTTCGATCTCGCCTTGCCACGCATGACCCTCGAAGCACGGGCATGGCTTCTACGCCATCTTGAGAAAAGGTTCCCTGAAGGGCATGCCTGGATTACCATCCTGAGAGGAATAATAGTACAGCAACCGGGTAGAGGCGACGCGGCAGACAGCGCACCTCACCCTGAGCGTTAGCTGGCGATAAAATCTCGGAATGTTAAACGGAGGTTATGATGAATGTACTAGCTATTATGGGAAGCCCGCGAAAAGGTAAAGCAACTGATCTTCTGGTCGATAAGGCAATAGAGGGTGTAAAATCGAAGGCTCCGAACTGCAATGTGAAGAAATTGAACCTGATCGATTATGATATTCAACACTGCACTAACTGCCTTATTTGCAGGGAAAGCAAAACGAGTGAACCTGTTACGAGGTGTTCTATCCGGGACGATATGGATCAGATAAGTGTAGATGTCCTCAATTCTGATGCTATGATCTTTGGTACACCGGTACATATGGGATATGCCACAGGTTTAATGATGTCCTTCCTGGAGAGAATCTGCTGGACTTTCGCCAAACCCGAAAAAAGCTATTTTATCATACGAGGATGTCCTCTTCCAAGATCAGATAAGAAACGTAAGTCTATTACAATCGTCACGTCAGGAATTGTACCGCCAATGTACAGAAAATTCTGTAATCAAGCTGCTCCTCTGATTAAAGGGGTTATTGAAGATTCGCTGAATGCAAAAACAGCAGGAGAAATGTACGCGGGAGATATTGAGCACAAGGGTGTTGAACTCTATTTTGACAAAGCCTTCAAACTGGGCAGTAAACTTGTATAGACCTTATTGACCATTCAACCATTGCAACGCGAAAGAGCCGGTTAACGACCGAATGGAGGTGGCTTCGATTGCGCCAAACTACAACCAGTCAGGCTGGCGTGCATAGTCTTGTAGACCACCTGGCCAAGAATCCGGATGACGAATGGGTACTGTTTGATAGGATGACACTCACTGCTGGTCACAAAAGGAAGTCTCAATGAAAGCCCGGTATCCTGGTACACAAATAGGATGATCGAACCAAAGCTTCTACTCGACTCTAATACCTCGCACCGGTGAAGCTCATATTCGGCCTGGAGATGAAATGACAAATCTATATGACGAACGCTATGAACTCCCGGGTTATTACTGGGGCAAGACCCCATCCCATTCATGCTACCGGGTTCTACAGATGCTGCCTCCTGATCGGCAGCTGAGGCTTCTTGACATCGGCTGTGGTGAAGGCAGGAACGCTATCTTCTTTGCCCGCAACGGCTATCAGGTGACGGCTTTTGACACTTCACCCATGGGTATTGAGAAGACAAAGCAGCTTGCTGCCGACGCTGGTGTTCATATTGAGGCGTTCGAGGCGGACATAAATGAATTCCGTCTCACTGCGCCCTTTGATATACTGTTTTCAACTGGAGTGCTTCAGTACGTTCCGCCCGAACGGCGGAAGGAACTGTTTGCTAACTACCGTACCTATACCAGTTCTGGCGGGCTGAACGTATTCTCGGTTTTTGTGAAGAAGCCTTTCATCGGAAAAGCCCCCGACGCGGAGAAGACTGCCCACAAGTGGATTTCAGGTGAACTTCTGACTTACTACCATGACTGGAAGATAGAATTCTGTAACGAAGAGATATTCGGCTGCATGTCCAGCGGGGTGCCGCACCAGCATGCGGTCAACAGGATTATTGCGAGACAAGAAGCAAGCCAGCACTTATGAGACGCGCATCGGTATTTCCTGCTCGTAATGCCGGCAGTCAGGCAACAGGAATGACACAACGAATCCATATTTTCGGAGCATCTGGATCCGGGACAACGACCCTTGCGAAGTCCGTCGCTGATGAGACGGGATTTCCGCACCTCGATACGGATGATGTTTTCTGGATTCGGACGGATCCTCCCTTCAGAACTGTGCGTGAACGAGCAGAAAGGCAAGAGCTGCTGCGGCAGGCTCTTGCAAGAACAGAATCCTGGGTGCTTTCAGGTTCGCTGTGCGGCTGGGGCGACTTTGCCATCCCTATGTTCGATCTCGTCGTATTTCTCCGGGTTCCTTCGGATATTCGGATGCAGAGGCTACAAAAGCGAGAGATTGATCGTTATGGTTCTGAAATAGAGAATCCCGGTGATCCCATGTACGAGACGCACAGGGGGTTTCTTGAATGGGCTGCAGCGTATGATTCAGGTGGACTGGATATGCGCAGCAGGGCAACGCATGAGAAATGGCTTTCAGAGTTTACGACTCCTTTTATCCTCATTGAAGGAACAGAGTCAATCGAAGAGAATACCAGAGCCATCAAGCAGAAAATATTGCTCAATCACCCGGATGCTAGTGATTATTGATAGCTGAATCTGAGAACAGAGGAGATAATTCCCGAATTCCAGGAGGTATGGAATGAGATCACTTATCAGTTTGGTCTTTCTGCCCGTGTTTGTTTTTTTAATTGCACTTTTTCCGAATGAGGTTGAAGCAGATGATTATGAAACTTTCTCTTTTGCAGTATTCGGTGACAACAGACTCCCTGGTTATTTTCCATTCGATGAAGACCAGATTGATGAAATCGAGCAGTGCTTTGAACAGATCATGCTGTACGCATACGGTCCGGATGCGCAGCTGGATCATGAATTGAGCTTCGACCCTGTTACTGGG
>JAUWMQ010000154.1 GCA_030613065.1 Candidatus Aegiribacteria sp.
CACACCTTCACCGTATCCAATTCTCGCGGATATTGCAAGGCTCCGTTCGTGGAGTTCCAGAGCGTAAACGTAATCATCTCTGGGTTGTGAAACGTTTCCAAGGTTACCAAGGCAATTGGCAATTCCCGGCTCGCTATCTACCTCCGCAATCTCAAGAGCCCGTTCGAACTGCTTGCAGGCTTCATCGTATCTGGCCAGCTTCTCAAGTGTTCTGCCCGTGTCAAGGTGAAGGTGCGCCCGGTCAGAGTAAACCTCCGGAAGAATGTTCAAAATCCTTTGAAATGCGGACAGAGCTTCCGGGTAAGAACTTGTGGAGAAAGCGGACCTGCCGGATCTGGAAAGCCATAGAATAGCGTTATCTATGTCACGGCCCCTGTCAAAGTGTTCCGCTATCAATCCCGAAAACTCCAATACTCGTTCTCCGCTCTGACTGATCAGCCATTCAGCAACATTTCTGTGGTATATTTTCCTCAATTTCAGAAGAACCGTATCGTAGGTTACATCCCTCAGTATGGCATGCTTGAAAAGAAACTCACGGACGCTTTCGAATGTTGAATCCTCGTTTTCGTGAACCAGGTCCCTGGATCGTACGAAGGAAAGCATTGAATCGATATCCCTCTCTTATGCCTTCTTGTACAGGCTCTCAACCGCCAGATCCCAGAAGAGTCTTCCTATCACCGACGCCTTCTGAAGCATTTCCTTCTCTTCGTCCGGGAGACTGTCAAGTCTTGCCTGCAGGACGCCCGTAAGTGTGGAGGGCACGCTTACCCTGATCATTACTGAGGGTTCCACCTTCCATCTATCTTTCCCGGGAATGATTACGCCATCTTCCACGAGCATTGCTATCAGTTCTTCCACATAGAATGGATTACCTTCGGAGCTTGAAATGACCAGCTCATCAAGCTTTTCGCGGAGAGGGGCCTGAGCAATATCCACTATTTCGTTTCCAAGTTCACCCCGTTTTTCCTCAAGGATTGCGATGGCCCTCAGCAGGCGAGTCTTCATTGGATACAGCTGTTAACGTGATTCTGAAAGCAATCGTATAGCCTCACCTGATCTGATTACCGCAGAGTTCGGACAGGATAGAACGTTACAGAATGCGATGGCCTGGTGAGGATCCCTTTTTGGGTAAAGGTAGCACATTACAGTCACTGCGTCCGGGTTGCAGGGACAGCTTGCCAGAACGTCCAGCTCCGTTCCGCAGTGCGGGCATGAAAGATCAAGAGTTTCATCCGGATCCACATCACCTTCGACTACTTTGTAAGAGGTGTCTCCGAATACCGCTGAAAGGGATACAAGTCCGTTTCCGCTTTTTCTGCCATGGTATCTGACAGCGATTCCCGGAAAACCTGATACTTCATGATCAACGGAGATAAGATTATGTCCCTCAGGGCAATATACCGTATTAACTACGACTTCTGCCTTGACAGTCTTCTTATCATCATGTTTTACTTCGGGGATATTCAATCTGCCCTTATCATCGAACATGTTGCCTGGCATATACATACTCCTTAATATTCATGACAGTTATGAGTTTAACAATTCTTCATAATGATAGGTATAAAGTTGCAGAAGGAAAAGTGCCCGCGTTGATCCGGGCTACCCGGTGGAAATCAATTGAAACTGGCCTTGGAAGGCCGGATCTCTTTCCACAGTTCTGATGAAATCTCTTCGCCTTGTTATCAAACATGTTGACTGGCATATACATACTCAATAATTATCATAAATATTTTGGATTTAGCGATTCTTCATATATGATATGTATAATGTTGCAGAAGGAAAAACACCTGTGTTGATCCGAGTGCACATTGCACAGCAATAAACTGTACAGCATCGCCATAGCGGATCAACGCTGATAACTGTATTGCAGGATGAAAAATTGTAGTTTATTCAAACCAGCTTTCTGGGAAGGAAGTATACGATGAAAACCAGATCACAATTCAGTGTGATAATGATTCTGACGGGTCTGATTCTGTTGATCGCCTGCGGGGAGGATGGATCCCCGGCGGTACCTGAAGATTCGATGGATTCCGATGTGGTGATCGAACATGTTGAATCAATCGGGGCAGATGAGCTTATTCCCCGTACCGTTCTATTTGGCAATCCTGAGAGAATGCGTCCTCAGCTTTCTCCTGATGGTGCGCAGCTCGCTTACATCGCCCCGGTTGACAGTGTTCTCAATCTCTGGGTCATGAATGCTGATGGATCCGAAGCCAGACAGCTTACATACGATACAAACCGTGGTGTATTCGATTATTTCTGGGCTGAAAACAGTGAAGATATTCTCTATATGCAGGACCAGGCAGGTGAAGAGAATGATCATGTATACAGGCTGAACGTTGAAACTGAAGAGGTAACTGATCTTACTCCTTTCGAGGAGGTCAAAGCCTACGTAAGCGCTACTGACCGTGATCAGCCCAATACGGTCATCATCGAAATGAACAGGAACAATCCAATGTTCTTCGATGTCTATTCCTGTGACCTTGAGTCCGGAGAGCTCACTCTGCTTCAGGAAAACCCCGGGACCACTGAAGACGGTTGCATGGTGCTTGGTTATTTGACAGACGAGGATTTGAATATTCGCGGAATGGGCACCATCGATCCCGATGTCGGCACCATTGTCATTTATCTTAAGGATGCCGGGGGGAATGAATGGGAGGAATTCGCAAGGTTCTCCGCCCTTGATTCCGTCAATCCCGAACGTTTCAGTGAGGATGGCAGAAGTATTTACTACCAGTCCAACCTGGAATCCAACACAACCGCGCTTTTCTATCAGGACCTGGATACCGGAGAGATAACTGAGATAGCCTACGATTCACTGGCTGATATAGGTAGTGTATCCTTTGACCCCTTCACCGGAGAACCCAGGGCAGTCAGTTCCCATTATCTGAGGAGAAACGTTGAGGTTCTTGACCCTTCCATCCAGGAGGATTACGATTTCCTCGGTGAATTTCATCCCGGAGACTTCGGGATAACCTCCAGTGACAATGCTGACAGTACCTGGATAGTGGTGTACTTCACTCCGCAGAGCCCTGCCATCTATTACCTGTACGATCGTACAACCAGCGAAATGATTTACCTGTTCAACGCTATTCCCGCCCTTGATGAATACCAGCTGGCTGAGGTACAGCCTCTTCTCATTCCAGCACGTGACGGACACGAACTGCCAAGCTATCTGACACTTCCCCTCGATGCCGGTGAAGAACCTCTTCCGATGGTTCTGTACGTACACGGCGGCCCGTGGGCTCGGGATTACTACGGTTACGATCCCTTCGCACAGATGCTCGCCAATCGTGGATTTGCCGTTCTGCAGGTGAACTTCAGAGCTTCATCCGGGTTTGGTAAGGAGCATCTTAACGCAGGCAATAAGGAGTGGGGAGCCCTGATGCAGGATGACCTTACGGATGCAGTTATCTGGGCTATCGACCAGGGCTTCGCGGATCCTGACAGGATTGTCATAATGGGAGGTTCCTATGGAGGTTACGCAACACTTGCCGGAGTAACATTCACCCCTGATCTCTATTGCGCGGGAGTGGATTTCTTCGGACCTTCCAATCTCATTACATTCAGGGAAACCGTCCCTCCTTACTGGAAACCCATGGGCGCCTTGATGGACATCAGAGTGGGCGATATGGATGAGGACTCACTGATGCTTGAGGAACGCTCACCACTTAATTACGTTGAGAATATCAGTGTCCCCATGCTGATAGTTCAGGGCGTGAACGACCCCAGGGTAGTGCAGGCTGAATCCGATCAGATGGTGGAAGCTCTGAGAGAGAACGGCAACGAAGTCTACTATTTGCTCTACGATAACGAAGGACACGGTTTTGCAATCGAGGCCAACAGACTTGAATTTGCAGGCAGGGTTGAGGAATTCCTCTACAACCATGTGCCCGGGGTTGAATGCCAGATGTTCGAGGAGATACCCAACTCTACTGCGCGTGTCAGATAGAGGATAATCAGTACAGAAGTATGCCGGGGGTATTCATGCCCCCGGTAAAACGTGCGCCCGGCATGACGTACATACCGCAGTTCCCTTGTAAACTGGGAACATAAATATCCGCCGTTACCGGACGGAAGGACAACGCCAACAAGGCAAGGGTATATCCAGAAATGGTGTGCTTGAAGGAAGCATGAGGCAGAACCCGTGTACGTAGCGAACAGCGAAC
>JAUWMQ010000128.1 GCA_030613065.1 Candidatus Aegiribacteria sp.
CCTAATTCATGAAAGAGCTTTTCTACTTCTTGCTTTAGGTCGGGTTCAATTCGTGCTCTAACAGTGGCAGTTTTGCTCATGAGTCACCTCCATGCAATAAACATGGCACAAATGGGCTACGAAGTCAAGTTCATCATAATATTGATTGTTGTACGCATGCCTGATTCATAGAAAGTTAACAAATTCCCCCGCCCAAGCAGGGATAAAACCGATCCGGACAAAAGTCATAAGCCAATTGCTTACTCTTGTTACTTTTACTCAGATGGGATATCATTAGCCAGAAGAGCAAATGATTTAAGGCATTATAAGATTTCAACAATGGGCTGTAGCTGAATTTTGCCAATGTTCGGGTAGTTTCTGTTACAATCAGCTAAGCCCAAGCGATATGCTGCTGTGATGTGTTCGGCATATTGGTTGAGAGCTTCAACGGTACTATGCAGACCGCGGAGGAGGAAGGGACGAATGTTATCGTCAGATCATACTCATTCGGGAAATGGAATTCCACTCCTTGTACTTACTCTGACTATCGTTCTCTCAATATCATCAATAGTCAGTGCGGGCCCTCCGGAGATCATCTGGGAGAGAAATCTGACAACAGGATTCAACTCCCGCTTCTGGGCAGTTGACTGCACGGATGACGGCGGTGCTGTCTGTGCAGGAGAGGTTGCATCAGAAGAGGAAGATATGATTTCCCTTCTATTGGTAAAATATACCTCTCAGGGTCTTGTTCAGTGGCAGACCATTACCGGATGGGGCCTTGCTACATCAGGCCAGGATGTTCTCAACGTACCGGGAGGATATTTAGTCTGTGGAAGTATCTTCTCCGGAACCGACTATGATGGGTTTCTGGCAAAGTTCGATTATTCTGGCAATATCGTCTGGTGCAACCAGCTTGAAAATCCCTGCAATGACCTTCTTTACGATGTAGCTCCGGCTGGAGACAGCTGTTATGTCGCAGCGGGATATACCGAATCCACAGGAGCAGGTAAAAAAGACGCCTGGCTTATCCTTATTGACTTCAACGGCAATCTTCAGTGGTCAAGGACATTCGGAACATCAGAATCGGAAATAGCTTATTCAGTAACCGCCCTCAGGGATGGAGGTTTTGCCCTTGCTGGAGGAAGCGAAGGTGATTTTATTGTCGTTATCACCGATGAAGAAGGCATTGGATTAGATTTCAAATCATACGACCACGGAGGTCATGAGACCGCCAGAGTTCTTATTGAATCAAACGAAGGCGGATTCTTCATTGCCGGGTCAACAATGGAGAGCGGAAGCTACCAGGCGGACATCTGGCTCGTGAGAACAGATGTCTCATGGGATACAATATGGACTTATGAAATCGGGGGTGATGCCAACGATTCAGCGTGGGACATTGTCGAACCGGTAACCGGCGGATTAATCGTGCTCGGAAACACCATGTCATCAGGCAGCGGCAAATACGATGCTGTGCTATACAGAATAGATCCCTGTGGAAACATCATCTGGGAGATCTGCGCAGGAGACAGCCTCTGGAACACAGGCAGCTGCCTTTCAACGAACTCCGAGGGGAACCTGTTCTTCGCAGGAAGAACAGAGCTTTCAGAAGGCGGAGTTTTCGCATCCTGGATAGTTCATACGAGCCTCGAAGATCTTCTGAATTGGTAGAAAGGAACTATTTATGTCCGAAGTGAATTTTCTTAAAGCTAACTGGAACCTGCTGGAAGGCTTTAAAAGTGATCAATCAAAGGGAATCGAACATCCCGATGTTCAAAAACCGGTGGAGGACAGCATACACCGTATAAGCCTTCCGTTGGTAGAACCCGGGATTATTCCAGATATGAATTTACTGGAAGTTATCAACTCAAGAAGAAGCGTAAGAAAATTCACCGCTGACCCTGTCGGTCTTGGGGAGCTTTCATGGCTCCTATGGTCCACGCAGGGCGTCCAGAAAGTCCTTGGAAGCGGGGTTGGAACCTTGAGAACTGTTCCTTCCGGGGGCGCACGTCATCCATTTGAGACCTATCTTCTTGTCAATAACGTTACCGGCCTGGAACCGGGGCTCTACAGATATCTGCCCCTTGATCATTCTATTGCATGTCTTGGAGCACAGATACCTCCTTTCAAGGTGACCAGCGGATGCCTGGGTCAGACTTTCTGCGGGGAATGCGCCGTAACGTTCGTCTGGGCCGTTATCCCTTACAGAACCGAGTGGAGGTACGGCCCGGTTTCGCGCAAAATAATCGCAATTGATGCCGGGCATCTCTGTCAGAACCTCTATCTTGCCTGCACCGCTACGGGTCTGGGCACATGCGGTATAGGAGCCTACGACCAGCAAGCAATGGATCTTCTGCTTGGATTCGACGGCGAGAATGAATTTGTGATTTACATAGCTCCCGTAGGAAGAAGAGAGTAAATCCTTGTGAACGCAATGATCATTGCCCTGGCACTTGCCGGACTTCCAGACCACGCAGCGGTCACCATAGCAGTTGCGGATACACCTGATGGATTGCTCTGCACCGACGGACGGCATGCCGGGCTTCTACATTGCCTGTGGTGAAGAACAGCTTGAAATGCTCTCCATTCAGCCCGGAGCAGGATATAATGTTGTCCTTATCGGCGAAGGCTTTCTTTTCAAGGAATGTCCATCGGGAAGCCTGCAGAGAATCATATGCATTACTGATGAAGGAGACAGGCGTGTACTGTTTGAAGGGGATTATTTCAGCGGTCCGTTCGGATGTGCGCAAAACACATTTCTAATTGCTGAGAGAGACGGGATCACTGAATACGGTATCCACGGCGAAGTTCTGCACAGCTGGCCTTCAAGAGGCTTCTCCGCATCGTTAGCCTGCTCGGGAGGATCTATTTTCTACACCGGAGAAACCGGCGGTCTCGGTATGCTTGATATCCTGTCCGAAGAGCATTCCGAAGTATCCGGCTGCGGGGAACTTACCTTAATACTCCTTCCATCAGCTAACGAAGGTGTTCTGATAGAAGTGTACGATACTTCAGGCAGGATGGTTTAAACATCACTGCATGCGAGTACGCGGAAACAATTCAACTGGATGTATCATCATTCTCCGCCGGACTCTACCTGCTTCGAATCAGCGTGGACGGAGCAGGCAGTTCAACATTCTCCAGGCTTCTCACGGTCTGCAGATAGTCCGGAAGGTGTAGCCTGCTCTATCTTTTTCTGGCGATAACCTGCAGTGCTTCCATTGCCCTGATCTTCAAAGTAAGTGAATCGCGGGACATGAACCGTTATACAGTCACTACTTTCAATTACCTTGCAGCATCACTCCTGTCCCTCATTTTTGTTCTGCTGAAGGGTTTTCCCCATATAGTTTTTACCGAAGCTCTTAGCACTTTTTCAGCTGAATTCCCGTCAGTAATGAGCTCGGGAACATTCAGCCCGGCGGGCAGCGCGGGATGGGCGCTTGTTGCCGGTATTCCTTCGGGTGTTCTCTATTATCTGGGTTTCATCTACCTCCAGAAGGCTGTAAGAGAGAGCGGAGTAAGTCTTGCCGGAAGTTTTTCAAAAATGGGAGTTCTGGTTCCCATGATCCTTGCCATATTCCTGTGGAATGAGCTTCCAACCGGAATGCAATGGGTCGGGATATTTCTGGCAATGATTTCCATTCTGCTGGCAAACATCGATCTTTCTCATCCATCGGGGATAATGGCGGGTTTTCAACCCGTGCTGCTGATACTCTTTCTTACTGTAGGGATGTCGGAATTCAGCAATAAAGTCTTTCAGAGGTACGGTGTTCTGGATATGAAAAGCCTTTTCCTCTTCTTCGTTTTTACCACAGCGCTGCTCATAAGCGGATGGAAGATGTTCAAGCAGAAGAAGAAGATTCATGTTTCACACTTGCTCACAGGTATTACTGTTGGTATACCCAATTACTTCGCTTCATTTTTCCTTATTCTGGCACTCTCAAAACTTAAAACTGCAGTTGTTTTCCCTGTTTACAGCGCCGCTACAATCGTATTGATAAGCCTTGCCGGCTGGTTGTTCTTCAACGAAATGCTGAAATTCAGGGAACGGATTGCTGTGGGTCTTATTGTTGCAGCTCTGATTCTGGTGAATATTCGACCATGAAAAATGCAAGACTTTCTGCCTCGGAACGGACCAATCTTCTTGGTACCCAGTCCATAGGCAGGCTTCTGATAAGGCTTTCGGGTCCCGCCATAACCGGCATGCTCGTCCAGTCCATGTACAATCTCGTTGACACCATTTTCGTAGGCAAGGGAGTAGGAACCCTTGCGCTCGCTGCCCTTGCGGTCTGCTTCCCTATCCAGATGCTTCTCCTGGCAGTGGGTAAGACGGTTGGGATAGGTGCCGCATCAATCATATCCAGGAGACTGGGGGCAGGCAGGGACGAAGAGGCTGGACGAATTGCCGGAGGTTCCTTCTTTCTTGCTGCCCTGCTCGGTTTCCTGATCTCAGTTTCCGGGCTGATTTTCATTGAGCCTGTACTGAGGCTCTTCGGCGCCAGCAGCGGTATAATGCCCTACAGCAGGGATTATCTGTCCATAATCCTCCTCGGAGGGACTTTTTTCGCCGTAACTGTTTGCTCAAATGACATCGCCAGGTCCGAGGGGAACGCAAAGGTCGCCATGATAAGCATGTTCGTGGGAGCAGGCATCAATATAATCCTGGACCCAATTTTCATCTTCGCCCTTGGAATGGGAATTCGTGGTGCCGCTGTAGCAACAGTCATAGGCCAGCTGTCTGCTTTCTTCTGGATTACAAGATATTTCTTCTCCGGTAAAAGCCATCTAAAATTCGACTGGAGGCATCTTGTCCCTGGATTACACCAGTCCCTGAAGGTACTGCAGATCGGATCTCCATCGTTTGCCAGAATAGTGGGTGGAAGCCTCATGGCCATCGTTGTGAACAACACCATCATGTATTACGGCTGTGAAGTGCATCTCGCTGTCCTCGGAGTTGCGAACAGGATTCTGACCTTTGCTCTCATGCCGATTTTCGGGCTGGTCCAGGGACTGCAGCCGGTTGTCGGTTACAATTACGCAGCCGGATCCTTTAACAGGGTGAAAAAAGCTCTGAAGTACGCGATCTTTTCCGCAACTGCTCTTTCAGGGGCCTACTGGCTTTTATTTGAACTGGCCCCCGGTTTCATGCTTGGTCTTTTCAGCAACGATGAGAATCTTATCTCCGAAGGGACGGGAATACTGCGAATACTTGTTCTCATGATGCCTGCTGTGGGATTTCAGGTAATAGGGGCGGGAACCTTTCAGGCTCTGGGAAAAGCTGGCATTGCTTTTGTGCTATCCATCTCTCGACAGGTTCTCTTCCTTATCCCGCTGGCACTTCTTCTGCCCAGAGCCATATCACCTCCTCTTACCGGTGTCTGGAGCGCATTCCCCTCAGCAGATCTTCTGGCGGTCTGCGTGACAGCCATTTTCTTTATTCGGGAAATGCGAAAAATGAGATCACTCGCTTCATAGCAGGCATTCGCACTTTGACAAATGCGAAATTTGAATGAATCTTTCATAATTACACCGATTCTCGCGATTGTACCATTCAGAAATGGAGCATGCAAAATTGAAGATCCTCTTTCATACGATTGCATTGAACAGAAGAGACCTCCTGGAACAGGCCATTGATTCAATTGATTCTCAATACGACTGGGATTTGCAGCTTCATTTCGTCTCAAAGGATCCAGAGATAACAGATTACCTTGGATCTGCAAAGATCGCTCCAAAGGCAAAAAACGAGTTCATATACAATATTGGATACAACATTGGTGTAGCCTATTGTTTCAATGAGGCGCTCTATCATGGCTATGAGAAAAACGATTACGATTATGTGTTCCTGATCAACAGTGATATTCGCTTTCATCCGGGTGACATCGACAGGATGATCTCTCTTGCTGAAGAGGATCCGGGCAAAGCACTTATCACGGTGAGAGGAACTCACGGCAAACATGGAAACGATTGGGTACGATCTCATGGGCTGGCCGCCTCCATACTGATGCCGGGCGCGTTCAGAGAAGTCGGATATTTTGATGAGAATATCTTTCCTGCGTACTTTGAAGACTGCGATTACTATTACAGAGTATGGCTTTCTCGCGGGAATGGATTAATCAATGAGAACTCTTCTCTTGAGGATGTTGTAAATCCACTTGTTACCTGCCTCATGACAGGAAAAACACACCACGAGGGAAGCAGTGTGATATACTCCGACAGGAGAATGCTCAAACTGAACCCATATTTTTTTAAGAGAAACAAAAATTATTACATCTCAAAGTGGGGTGGTATTAATGATCATGAGAAGTATACGATACCTTTCAGAGAAGTTGATTCACTGAGAATTGACAGTAAGAACAGGGCTCATCCATACGGGAGGATCTTTGACAGAACTGGTGAAAGGAAATTCTACCTGGCTTACTCCAGAAATAATAGTATTTTCAAACTGATGATGCTGAAAGGATACAATTTTTTCAGCAGATAAGCACATTCATTTGCTTTCTTTGCCTTTATCCCTCAGAACGTTCCAGTATACTCCCATCGTGCGCTTCGCTGTCATCTTCCAGGAAAAAAGTTCTGCCTGATCAAAGCCCCTGGATATGAGCCGGGAGCGAATGCCATCAGGAACGGTCATTGCCTTCATTGCTGATGAAATTTCATCTATGCTGTGCGGGTCAACGAGAATTGCCGCATTTCCCGCTATTTCCGGAAGACATGATGTGCTGGATGTAATGACCGGGCAACCGCACTGCATCGCCTCTATCACCGGGAGGCCGAATCCCTCTGCAACTGACGGGAATACGAATGCAACGGCAGATGAGTAAAGCTGAACAAGATCATCCTCTGATATCCCTTCCAGCGTATGCACAAAACGGTCTTTGAGGAAAGCATCGTTTTCTGCCTGGAAGGCTGCTTTATCCTCCTCCCCGCCAGACAGGACAAGAACAAGATGGTTCTCTCTTCGAATCTCCTCCGGCAGTAGAGAATAGGCTCCGACCAGATTCGATAGATTCTTTCTGGGATCAACACGACCTATAAAGAGGAAGTACGAGTTCACCGAGAGTCCATACTGCCTCAGGAGTACCGCATCGGGCGCAAGAGGCCGGAACGATTCTGATGCAGCGTCGTGAACGGGTACTATATCGAGTGAACAGGAAGGATACCTGCTGTGAAGAGTCTCAGCAACGTAACTTGATGGAGTGATTACCGCATCGGCTTTTCGCAGCAGAACAGGAGTTCTTCCAAGGTACTTCCTCTCAATATCTGAGTTCCTGTACTGCAGCTCAGTTATAGGAAAGATATCATTGATCGTTGCTATGTAGGATCCGGGTAATGCCGTAGTACCATAGGGATCGGTCAGGTGGATAATATCCAGTTTTCGCTCGTGCAACCTCCATGCAGCGGAACCTGCGAGAAGGGTCAACCATTTAAGACTGTCTCCCAGCATTCTTGGATGCGGAAGACCTCCGACAATATTCACATTCGAGTATTGTCCGAAGACTTTTTGGAGTTTACCCTTTTTTGAGGAACTGAACGATGTGTAAAGCAGAAATTCATCTCCCGGAAACTCGATGGCCAGAGCCCGCACAAGCTCTCGAGTGTATGTTCTGATCCCGCTGTGTCCGAGAATATTGGTTGCGTCAAATCCGACTCTCATTCTACCTCTCCCGGGTGAAGTTTTTTCAGATATAACCTCCGATTCCTGCCTGAAACGATACTGCCCGAAACAATCTCACGTCAACAGGAAAACCGCCTGAAAACTCCGCATCAGGACACACAGGCCCCCCGTCTTTCCAGGGAACGTAGTCTGCACATGGAAAACGCTCAGAAGCTCGGAGTTCTTCGGGATCCTTTGTTATTTACTCTACAGTTACCCGATATTTACTGCTGTAGCGGTAATATTTGTAATATCATATATATATACCTCTTGACTTTTGCATGATATGGAGTATTTTACTGTTATGGCAGTAATACTGAAGAGACCAGAATGATCAATACAAATGAGTTTATGGCAGGGCTGGGCAAACAGGTACGGTTCCATCGCATGAAAGCCGGGTTAACACAGGTTCAACTGGCTAACATGGCTGGAGTAGGCAAGACTACAGTATTTGACATTGAGAAGGGAAAAACTTCAGTGCAGATCGACAGTCTTCTGGCTGTCCTTGGGATAGTGAATATTGATATTCAGTTTTCAGGACCCTTGAGCATGGAGTATGAGAAATTGATGGAACGCGAAAACAACTGATGCATGAAAAGAACGGGAGTAACAAAATGGAAACCCCTTTTAGACAGGCAAAGGTATTCATGCATGGCAGATATTCAGGTATCCTTGAGGAGTTGAAGCTGAATGAACATTACAGGTTCATTTATTCGGATGATTACGTTGGTCCTCCTATCTCCCTCACAATGCCTGTAGAGCATCATGTTTACGAATTCTCGAAATTCCCGTCTTTTCTCGAAGGACTGCTTCCCGAGGGAGTAATGCTGGAAGGGCTGCTACGTCAGCGCAGGATTGATGAAAATGATTACTTCGCTCAGTTAATGGCCACCGGCGGGGAGCTTGTGGGCGCGGTTTCTGTTGAGGAAATAGCGTCCCAGCCCGCTGCGCGCGCCCACATCTAAAGGTAACTTGTTGCATGCTCTAGAAGTAGATTATTGTTTGTAGGCGTGCAGGGGTACAAAGACCGTCTAATCATTGGCGTATTATACCCGACAAATAGCGTGGTCTGGGGTGAGCGAACACATCATTGG
>JAUWMQ010000159.1 GCA_030613065.1 Candidatus Aegiribacteria sp.
GCTATCCAGTATCTTGAGGAATCAGGCGTATGAATCTCATCGATGAGGATGATGTCACCGTTTTCATTCTTTCCCAGTTCGTACTTTGTATCCACCAGGATCAGACCGTTCTCGGAGGCTATTTTCATCCCTCTTCTGAAAAGTTTCATCGCTATGCCGGACGCCATTTCCCATTCCGGGGCGGTCATCAGACCTTCACTGAGTATTCCCGCGGGCGTTATCGACTCATCATGTTCATCGCTTTTGGTTGTTGGGGTGATAATCGGCTCGGGGAATTTCTGATTTTTCACCATTCCATCCGGAAGTTCGTTACCGCAGATGTTCCGGCTGCCGTTGTTGTAAAGGGTCCAGGCTGAAGTGCTGGTGCTTCCAGTAAGATAGCCCCTGACAATGAATTCAACAGGGAAGACCTCACACTTGATTGCAAGTGTTGCATTGGGGTCGGGAATGGAAATAACGTGATTGGGAACGATATCACTTGTGTTTTCAAACCAGAAAGCGCTAACCTGGTTCAGAACCTGACCCTTGAATGGTACCGAAGCGAGCACCCTGTCAAAAGCACTCTGTCTGTCCGTGGTGATCAAGAGAATTCTGTCTCCAAGATCGTAGCTGTCCCTGACCTTGCCCCGTTTTCCTCCCGGAAGATCCAGAGGTGATGTATCGGTGAGGCAGCTTGAAAGATTTTTTCTGATTGTATCCCTGCTGACCATGATTTCCTCTCGATTGTATACTGAGATTTGTTAACGATTTCATTTCTGAACATGTATGATAGTAAAACTTTCCATTTTCTGAAACCCTATCAGACTTGTGCAGAACAGGAGAACTATGAGATCGGATAATGTTGCGGATAAAAACCTTACATGGCACCATCATGGTGTGGACAGAACTGACAGGGAGAAGCTTCTAGGGCACAGGGGGGCCACGGTATGGCTTACGGGGCTTTCCGGTTCCGGTAAATCTACCGTTGCTGATATACTCTCGGAAATGCTTCAGGAGCGTGGCGTTATTACTGCGATTCTCGACGGTGACAATATCAGGCACGGCCTTAACAGCGACCTTGGATTTTCGCCTCAGGACAGGAAAGAGAATATCCGCAGGATAGCTGAAGTGGCTAAACTTTTCAGTTCCTTCGGCGTTGTAAATATTCTGGCCTTCATAAGCCCCTACCGCGAGGACAGGGATTTTGCGAGATCTCTGCAGAATGAGAATGATTTCGTTGAGGTATACGTTGAGGTTCCGCTTGAAGTGGCAGAACAGAGGGACCCCAAGGGTCTATACAAAAAGGCCAGAAGCGGTGAGATACCTTCTTTTACAGGTATATCAGCACCATATGAAGAGCCCCTGTCTCCTGAACTTGTATTGAAAACCCATGAATCAACAGCTGAACAGTGCGCTGAACAGCTTCTGGAAGTCCTTGAAGCTAAAGGAATAGTAGCTCCGGTCACTTAACATATGCAGTTATTATCATGGATGTCCTTCAACAGCGGAGAGAGAAAATTCTTCCGTCCCCTGGGAGGGGATGAAAGAAAATCCTTCAAGATACATCTGCTGTCCGCCGTCTTCGGCGGAGTGTCCATGGGAGTTGTTATTAACCATGAGTACATCGCTGTAAATGGACTGAATGCCGCCACCTGGCAGATCACAGTCCTTACGATGCTCTGGCCGATCAGCAACATGCTTGCCGTTTTTATTAACCACTGGCTTGACAGCAGGGGAAGGTACGACAGGGCAGTTCTTATTTTCGGAGTATTCTCCAGGCTTCCCGTGGCTCTGATGTTCTTCTCTTCAAATGTTAATCTGATGCTGCTGCTCCTCCTTTTCTTCTTCGCGTCCAACAGCGTTATCCTACCCGCTCAGAACAGCATCATGAAGAATCGCTACACCCGGAGTAACAGGGCAAGGCTATTCGGCTGGTGGACAAGCGCATTCACACTCTTCAGCCTTCCCATGGCCATGCTTGCAGGTGCTCTATTGGATATGGATTTTCAGTACTACAGAATTCTGTTCGTTGTAGAAGCCCTGTTCGGGGCAGGACAGGCCGTATTCCTTTCGATAATGGCCAAAGGCATGGAATCCGGTGTATCGGAGAAATCCACCGGCAGAGGATCAGCCCACTTCTTCAGAAGTTTGTGGGCTGTTTTCAGGAATGACAGGGATTTTGCATGGTTCGAGATCTACTTTTTTATATACGGTATAGCCTTTCTCATGCTTCTACCTGTAATACCTTTCTTCGCTACTGACAGACTCGGATTGGACTACGAGCAATACGCATTGGCGAAGGGTGTAATCGGGCAGCTGGGAGTACTCCTTCTCTCACCTTTTCTGGGAGTTCGGCTTGAGAAGCTTCATCCCTTCAGATTCACGGGCATTGTATGCCTGCTTCTTGCCTTCTATCCACTCTCAATGGCCTTCGGCAACTGGATTCCTGATATGGGTATAGCATTATTCTATATTGCCTACGCTATTTTTGCTGTGGGCATGGCGGGTGTGAGAATATCCTGGAACATTTCCAGCATGCACTTCTCCCCTCCGGGACAGGAAGCAACATATCAGGGCCTGCATATCACAATGACTGCCCTTAGGGCCAGTTTCGCACCAATACTGGGAAGCGTCCTGCTGCATTTCTGGGGATATTCCGAAGCGTTCATGGTTTCTTCAGGGCTCTTTGCCGTTGCGGGTATCCTGTTTCTAAGAAAGTACAGGAAAAGAAGGGCTGAAGGGGCGATAGCATAATCTGAACAGAAAGAAGGGACACGATGGCGTGCCCCTTAAACGTAATAAAAGCCTTCTCTAGCCCGAGTTTCCTACTTACAGTGAGGTGTAACGCATAACTGCTTGCAAGTAATGGCGTTATGACGATGGAATACTATGCCCTAAATGAAAACAAAGAATAGTATGCGTATATAGGTGGACATGCTGGTATCTATGCCCTAAGATATATCAAAAGGGAGGTATCGACATGGAACGACTGGAAGCCAAGAAGATCAGCGGACATACGTATTACTACTACTCAGAATGGGGCTGGGTTAACGTAAAATGCAGACGCAAATGGCAGCGATACCTGGGCAAGCTCGAGGATATTGTCAAAGCCTGCGAAGGCGGCGGACCGGCACCTTTGTATGCA
>JAUWMQ010000086.1 GCA_030613065.1 Candidatus Aegiribacteria sp.
AAAGCAGGCTTTAACGGAAATTATCATCAACAACATCTCCTCTTTTCAAACGGGAATATCCTTGGTAAACAAACATCCGTCAACACCAGTGAAATCATGCAATTCCCAGCCAGCCCTGCAAGCTCCGGGAACCGATGCGGAGGGAGCACCCATGCTTCCGAAGGCATCATTTATGGCCGCCATTCCGGACAACCCCTGCGTATCCATCAGCGTGGAAGCCCTTGAGGTTCCAATTGTAATCGGGAATATCACTCCATCACCCATGCAGCCGATCCCGATTGAAAGCTCATACGATCCGGTCCCTTTCACTTACCTGCCGGAAGCCTACAGTCATGGATCGTATCCTGCTCAAGTAGCTGTATTCGAGAATTCAGGAACCATTCGCGGAGTGAATATCGGCAGGTTCACAGTGATTCCCTTCCATTGGGATGCGCAAACAGGTGATCTTACCGTAACCCCCAAGCTCCGTGTAACTGTGGATCTGGGAGGAAGTGTAAGTATCGATCCAAGGCTTCAGAGCAGGTTCTTCACGAACACTTACAGAACCCTTATCAACGCAGAAATACTCGATGAACCCGAAAGAACAATAAGCTCAGAAACCAGTGAGCCAATAAGGGCCACCAATATCAGACAGGCAAGGGATATCACCGAGGCAGATCTGCTGATAATTGCCGGAGATGCTTTTGTTGATACTCTGATGAATGCTTTCATTGATGCTAAAATGGATCAGGGTTACCTTACTGCAATAGTTGCCGCTGGTAGCTGGAGCACATCGGAAATCCACTCATACATTCAAAATGCTTATGATAATTGGGTTATTCCTCCATCATTTGTGCTGTTTGTCGGAGATAGTGATGATATTGAACCAATTGCCATGTCATTCAGTTATAATGATAGCGTCTGGGCTGACAACAGATATCTTTGCATGGATGGTTCTGGGGACTACCAATCCGACATTTTTTATGGCAGAATGGTCACGCCCACAAGCAACTACAATATTGTTGAGGAGAAAATTCTCAAATGGGAATTCGACCCTCTGATGGACGCGGATTTCTGGGGGAACGTTCTCTGCGCGGGATATTTCCAGGCAACAAGTTCCACAAGCACTGTTGCGGAGCGGTGGTTCTGCTTCACCTGCGAAACGGTCCGCGACACTTACATGAACATCTACGGAAAGACTGTTCAACGGGAATACACAAAATATACTACAGCTTCGCCACCCTATTACTACAGAAACGACCTTCCAAGCGCCGGGCAGGAGATCCCTGGTGATATTGTCTGGGACGGTAATGCTACAGGTATTCTTGAAAGTGTGAATGATGGAGTTTTCCTGGTTCAGCACCGAGACCATGGCAGCGTTTCAGGCTGGGGAGACCCTGCTTTCTATATATCGGACCTCGCAGGCTTAACGAATGGTGAAGAAACTCCAATGGTGATGAGCGTCAACTGCCTTACAGGCAAATTCAGCCTTGACTGCTTTGCTGAAAACCTGTTCAGAATGGAGGGCGGGGCGGTCGGTGTCCTTGCAGCTACGGCCGTTAGTTACAGCTACTGGAATGACTACCTCTGCTACGGCCTGTACAAATCCTTCAATGATGAGTACACCACTCCTCCCGCGCTGTACACTGATCCCACGGGCAACTACCTTACCGGTCAGGCGCTCATGTGCGCAAAGATAGAGATGGAAACTTCAGCTCCAATGTGTCCATATCCCACCAACCGCGCCGAAATAGAATGGGATATGTTCCAATGGTTCGGTGACCCTACAATGGATATGAGAACGGATGTTCCTCATGAACTCACAGTTACAGCTCCCACTGACCTTCCTGCAGGTTCCACCCAGGCTGTATTCTCAGTGAGCGAACTGGATGGTTTAGTCGAAAATGCCCTTGTATGCATAACCCATGACAGCCTCTGGGCAAGCGGTTTGACCGACTCCACCGGCAGTGTTACTTTTACTTTCGACCCTGTCGGAAGCTGGAACGATATCTGCTGGATGGTTACCTCACATAACGCGCTTCCTGAGTACGGTGTCATAAACGGAGTGGGAATCGGAGACAGTCCCGATGGGCTTCAGACAACCGTTATGGGAACACCTTACCCCAATCCGGCAAGTAGCCAGGTTATCTTCCCTGTTAATCTATCCAGCACAGGCAACTTAGGGATAACCGTTTACGATACGGCCGGAAGGGTTGTCGCTACGGTACACTCCGGAGAACTTGAGTCTGGTGCTCATTTACTTGTATGGGACAGCAGCGATGTGCCGCATGGCATTTATATGATCCGATCCATCGACCCCACTGGTTCGGTTACTACAAACAGACTGGTTGTATGTAAATAATCCTGTTTATCTGAACGAAGGGCGGAGTCGAAGGCTCCGCCCTTTTTCACGAAAAGTCCCTACTGCTTAATTAAAGAAGTGGATCCTTTGAATCCACGTTCCCTCCTGTTATATGCGCTGCTTCCCTGCAGCCGCCGTCGCAGTCAAGTTTCAAGCTGCAGTCGCTGCATTCAGCCGGGAGATATTTCCTCAATCTGAATGTATTCCAGTAATCGTTACGTTTCAGCTCTTTCCAGTTCATGAAATGATCGAGTCTTTTCTCCGAGTGATTGCAAACCCTGACATAACCCGATGGTCCGATAACGAAGAATCCGAGGGCTGCGGAGCACCGAGTACCTGCTTCCAGGGTCTTCAATTCAACCTTGTTGAGAATACATAGGGGTATTTCGGTTCCAAGGTTGCCGTACCTTCCGGCCCTTGTAAGAACATCGTCGGCTGTTGCAAGCATTTCAAGTACCTGATTTTCGCTGAGAGCCAGCTGATCGGCATTCCGAAGCCCCCTGCCTCCGGGGAGAAACCTGTTCATAAGGAGCTGGCCTGCTCCGGCCAGCAAAGCCGCTGAAAGCGTTTCCCTGAGTTCATGAAGGTTCAGAGCGGTAACAGTACTGTTCACGGTTGTAGAAATTCCCATATCCGAAGCCTGTCTGAATAACTTCAGTACCAGGTCGGCTCTATCATGACCGGTGTGCTTCTCAAAGGTTGAAAGGCCGGGAAGGCTGAGGCTCAGCCGTACATCAAGCTTTGCCAGACATTCAAGAACCTCGCTGTCAACCAGATATCCGTTGGAGAGAAGGTATATCTCAGGATGAACTTCACGGGTTGTCAGCTCTCCGTCTACTGTCTCGGTTTTCTCCACAGTCAGGGATGACGCGTACTCTAAAAGCTCAAGACAATCATCTCTCAGCAGAGCTTCCCCGCCTGTAAAGGCCAACCCTGAAATTCCGCATCTGCAAAGCTCATCCAGTACGCATTTCCATTGTGCAGTATCAAGTTCCTGAAGAATTTCGAATCCACTCTCCTTCGAAAACCAGGGACATGAACAGAAAAGACAGCTGTGATTGCAGCGGTAGGTCAGCTCAAGAACAGCGGTTGACGGAAGAAAAGACTTCGATCGAATTCTCATCAATTATCAGAAGCGCCAAGCAGTTCCCTTATTCTCTCAGAGTAATCCTGAAGAGGCTGCTCGCCGTTATTGGAAGTAGTGTAGTATAGAGTGCCCTGAAGAAACGATTCCAGAATTCTGAGATCGTGAACGGATATCCTGTTAACCGTTTCTGTGCTGTCAGTGGAAGCCACTCTAAGTAGAAGGGCAGGTTCCTCGTCAGATGATTCAGAACAGAAATCACAGAAGAGGGTTTCATCAAGTGATACATCAAATTCGGTAAACACGTTTATGGAATCCACCATTCTCCTGCACCCCTGAAGCTCCCATTCTATGAAACCGGTCTGGAAATCGTTATAGATGGTTTTTTCGCCACATACAGGGCAGATGTACTCCGCAACAGAGGGGTAAGCCATTGCTTCATAGCACATGGCTCCCATTACCGCTTCCGGCGGTTCCTCTATCTCAAGCCTTGCCAGAAGGATGTTTATCTGACCCATTGAAAGGGACTCGAATGTGATTCTGTCAAAAACTCTGCTAAAAAGGTGGGATTTCTCAGCACCGTCATTTCTCAATCTGCTGAAACCGAAAACACCCGAAGTCGCAAGTAACACAACCGCTGCCACTATGTACCACATACTGATTCCTTCCGGTATTCTCGATATTTCGCTATAGATTCTCGTAAGAAGATGTAATGAACGTTATTACAAGTCAACTGATGGCTTGTATCTGTTAAACTATTGACTTAGAATATTTTACACTTGTTACTCTAAAGATTTTCGACTTTTTATCCTGTCGAAACTATGTTCCGCCAATGAAAACAACAGGGGAAACTCTCAGCTGCGGGATACCTTCCGGATATCGACCCAGGAAGGTATCTTTTCACAGATATTTGCTGCTGCCGGGAGGGCTATGGCACCCCTTCTGGCTGTTTCCGCGAATATATGGATGGGCTGGATAGCCGATATGGTGCCAAGGAGAATGAGAGGCCGTTTCTTCGCCCAGCGCAATCAGATTCTTATGATTGCAGGCGTACTTGCCTCATTCGTTTTCGGTACCGTAGTTGACCTGTTCTCAGATAACAGAGGATGGTTCGCAGGGCAGATCGGAGATGCTCTTGGAATTCAGCATGATCCATCTGCGCTTCCATGGATTTTTCTGTCACCGGAGAGCTACTGGTTCATCAGAAATGCTTCTTGTCTGTAAACTGTTATCAAATATGTTTACATGAGTATGTATACTATGGAGGTAGAAATTGAAGAAAATACGTAAGTCAGATTCGGCTCCAGAATCCCGGAGCAGTTTCGGAAGCAGTATCTTTTCCAGCAAGCCTTCGGCAAAAAAGAAGGAAAAAGTCCTTTTTGCCAAGAAACATGCGAGAAGTGATTCCAGGGGGAAAGCAGGAAAAACTCACAGGCCAGAGCAAGAGAAAGAACGTTTTATTAAACCACCACATGATCCCGGACCCAAGATCCGCCCAGAAGAGGTGGAGGACGTACAGGATTACTCAGTGGAAGAAGGCGGAGAAGGTGTACAGCAGGCTCTCCAGAGCACCGGACGCGGCTGCTGCGGTTCCATCACGGGCTTGTTCTGGCTCCTGGGCCTTGGCAGCTTTGCTGTAGTGATCATCTTCATACTCAAATGCGGAGGCTGCTGACCCCTGCGATCAGCTGCAGATTCCCGAGTTCGCCGTTCCGATTGTGAAACAATAGATAGAGACGATCTTCTTATTGCATATAGATAATGTAGAAATGGGACCCATCATCTCCCACACCCTTTAGAATTTCAGAAATCAGAGGAAAACATGAATCCGGCACTGCTCGTTGAAAATCTTTGTTTTTCATATGGTCAGCTCAAAGCCGTCCAGGGCATCAGTTTTCATCTGAATCCGGGTGAAATACTGGGCTTTCTGGGTCCAAATGGTGCCGGGAAATCCACAACTATCAAAATGCTCACTGGTCAGCTTACTCCCGATACCGGCTCAATTCATATACTTGGCAATGAAATGACCCACGATGATCCTGAAGTACAAGCCAGGATAGGAGTATGCTTTGAGGAAAAGAATCTATACCTTAACATGACTGGAAGGGAAAATCTCAAGTTCTTTTCCAGACTCTTTGGTTTGAAGAATTTTGACGCCGACGCCCTTCTCAGTAGAGTGGACCTTACGCAAAGAGCTGACGACAGAGTAAGCAAGTACTCAAAAGGCATGCGGCAGAGGCTGATGATGGCGAGGGCAGTAATTAACCGTCCAGATGTGCTTTTCCTCGACGAGCCAACTGACGGCCTTGATCCGGTATCCAGCCGTACCATTCGAAATATCATTCGGGATCAGGCTGAGCGGGGAGCCGCCGTTCTCCTCACGACACATGATATGTGGGAGGCTGATGAGCTCTCGAACAGGGTTGCATTCCTGAACGAGGGTAAACTGTACACGGTTGATACTCCCGAGAATCTGAAAATGAAATACGGAACGCGATCAGTGAAAGTCCAACTTGGAAGCGGCAGCCAGGCGCGTGAGGAAACAATTGAACTCGGTGCAGAAGATGCAGGTGATAGAATCAGGGATCTGATCAATTCCGGTAGCGTCATGACTATACATACGGAAGAAGCTACTCTTGAGGATATTTTCATAGAGATCACAGGCAGGGGACTGGACGTGTGAGAGGCGTATCGTCAAGGCTGGCAATTACAGCGGCCATCGTTCTCAAGGATCTACGGGAGTTTTCCCGTGACCGTCTCTGGATGATTCTTTCACCGATATCACTGATCTTCGTAATAGTGCTTTTTCTTATTCTTCCCCATACTGTGAACGAGACTATTACGCTGGGAGTATATCCTTCATACCTTGCGGAATCCTTCTCGCTGCTGACAGGCTTTGAAACAGGAGAGTTTCAGGGGCTTGAGATAATCGGTTTTGCTGATGAAAATCAACTTGCAGATGCGGTTCTCGATGGTTCGGGGGATATCTCCATGGGTATTGCTCTCCCGGTGGATTTCACCGAATCCCTTAGGTCAGGTTCTGGAGCAAGCGTTTCGTTATACGTATCCGAATCGATTCCAATGGAAATGAGATTAGCCCTCTCAAGCGGTATCCGGGAAATCGCGTTAGCTGTTCAGGCAGTGTATGCCGGAAGGAATCCACTTGGTACACTCCCGGTAACCCTCCCCGACCTGCAGTCGAGCATTTTAGGAGAAGACATGGCGGGCAGGCAGGTTCCCCTCCGCGACTTGGTAAGGCCGATACTGGTCATAGTGATTCTTCTCATAGAAGCCCTTGCACTGGCGGGTCTTGTTTCAGTGGAAATTGAAAACAGAACTGTAACGGCATTACTGGTTACTCCCGCACGAACAGGAGATTTCCTTACGGCCAAGTGCGTTACGGGAACACTTCTCGCTGTGAGTCAGGCATTTCTCTTTCTTCTGGCCACAGGAGGATTCAGCTTTAACTGGCTGATTCTGTCAGTTCTTATACTTCTCGGAGCAGGTATGGCTTCAGCCGTTGGCATGCTGTCCGGAACCAGCGGCAGGGATTTTATCGGTACTCTGTTCTACGGCATGATATTTATCATTCCCCTTATGATTCCCGCCTTTTCCATCATGTTCCCGGGTAAACCATCAATCCTTATCAGGCTGCTTCCCTCTTACGGCCTGATAGAGGCAATGTCCGGCGTACTCGGAGAGGGCAGGGGCTGGAGTTTTGCAACACCTCATATCCTGACAACCCTTCTGTGGGATATAATCCTTCTCGGATCTGCCTTCTTCCTTCTCAGGCGTCGGGTGGAGTCACTATGAGAATAAGGCGCGTGATGAGCCTTATTTCAGGTGATCTCAGGCTTGGATTCCGTTCTCCGGTCATTCTATGGATTCTGATAATGCCCTTTGCAATTACTTTCCTGCTGCAGGTCGTTTTCGTAGCCCTGTTTGATCCGGTACCGCGGATATGTATTCATGATTCAGGAGAATCCAGCATTACAATGGCTCTTGAAAGCACAGAGGGTATCAGACTTTACCGTGCCGAGAGCCCTGAGGAATTGAAAGAGTTTATAAAGAACAACAATGCTGACCTCGGCCTTCTAATCGATAATGGTTTTGATGAAGCGGTAAGGGATGGACTGAAACCCGAACTGGAATTCTATTTCTCAGGAGAAAGCCTTGTTTCAAACCGCATTGTCAGCAGTCTGCTTGTACTGGACCTGCTTCGGGAAATGGAAGAGAGCGAGACCCCTGTTGAAGTTGTTCTACGAACAGGGAACAGGGATGAAGCAATACCAGTTTCACGTAAACTGATACCGGCAGTAGTTCTTTTCGTCCTTATCGTCGCAGGAATTTTCGTTCCCGCATTCATGCTTGTTGAAGAGAAGGAACATGGCACATTGAGAGCTCTTCTGGTAACTCCCGTGAGAGTGTCCGATATCCTCCTCTCCAAGGCACTGCTTGGTTTCACAATGACACTGGCCATGTGTTTTATCACCCTGGCACTCAACGGAGCCCTTTCCGGACGGCCACTGGCACTGCTCGCCACAATTGCTGCGGGTACGGTTGTCTGCAATGGCATCGGACTTATCTATGGCACAGTGGCAGGTAACGCGAAAACACTCTACACACTTGTAAAAAGCCTCAACATACTCCTTGTAGGTCCGATTCTGTTTTATCTCTTCCCCGGCTGGCCCCAGTGGATAGCGAGGATCTTCCCTACTTACTGGTTCATCGATCCCCTTTACAGTATAACACTTAAAGGTGCTGAATTTTCCGATGTGCGTTTTAAGCTTGCAGTTGCGCTTGTAATTGGTATTCTTCTTTTTCTTGCAGTCGTTCCATTAAGCAGAAGAATGAAGAGAAAACTAGCCGAATAATCAGGGACGGAGGTAATTGAAAATTCTAATTACCTCCGTCCCTGATTAATGAAGGGAGATGTTGTTATGCTGCAGATTTTACTGTCAGCAGTACTTCTGGTTCCGGGAAGCTCATCAGGCAGTCCCGGGAATATCTATACTTCAACCTTTTCTATTGTCGCCATGGATACATTGACGGGTGAATACGGCGTAGGTGTGGCTTCGAAGGTTCTCGATGTGGGGTACATAGTCCCGTGGGGAGAACCGGGAGCAGGAGCGGTCGCCACCCAGGCTCAGACCAATGCGTTGTTCGGCCCCGAAGGACTGGAAATACTTAGAACCGGGGCAACAGCGGAAGAAACGATGGAAAGCCTTCTGGAAAGTGATCCTGAAAGGGAGGTACGGCAGCTTGGAATAGTTGATGTGGAAGGGAATTCCGCTTCCTTTACAGGCAGCGAAACCCAGGACTGGGCCGGCAGCATAACCGGTCCTGGTTACGCCATTCAGGGGAACATACTTACAGGTCCTGAGGTAGTTGAAGAAATGGAGAGGGCTTTCCTCGAGAAGGAGGGTTCCCTTGGAGGCAGGCTTCTCGCAGCACTTCTGGCGGGAGATGCAGCTGGAGGTGACAGCAGAGGCAGGCAATCGGCGGCTATGGTCGTTTTCAGAGAGAACGGCGGATACCAGGGATGTTCCGACCTTCTTGTTGATATCAGAGTTGCCGATTCTGATGACCCCCTCGGTGATCTTCAGAGAATTTACTCGAAGTGGTGCATGTGGTACGTTTTTCCTGTCTACATTGACGCGGGCTCACCCGAGACCGAGTACGCGATTGGCATCATGGATGACTATCTCGCATCCGGTGATGTAGATGCTCAGACTCTGAACGGTCTGGCCTGGGAACTTGCAATAAGACAGCTTCATCCCGAGAAGGCAGTGGAGATAGCCATTATGGCCGTAGAAATGGAACCTGAAGACGCGAATATCATGGACACCCTCGCTGAATCATACTACGCCCTTGGAGAATTTGAGAAGGCTGTCGAGTGGGAGCAGAAAGCTCTGGAACTTGACCCGGAAAATGCTTTCTTCAACGAGCAGCTCGTTAAATTTCTGGAGAGCCTGGAAGAATAACTGCTAACAGGGACGGAGGTAATTAGAATTATCAATTACCTCCGTCCCTGTTATTCATGGATTTCAGTGATGGCCTGGAATTCCTCAAGGAACTCTGTTTCACCGAATTCTTCATTGGCGATTTCGAATATCTTATCAATTGGTAGATTGCACCAGCTGCTGCCAAACGATACGGCTATATCTTTAATGCTCCAGCTGCGCTGAAGGTCAAGCGAAGCAGCGTACGAAGATACAATTATCAGTTCCATCCACTGGCTCGGGTCTCCCGTCCATTCCCCGCCCAGCGCCACGAACAGTACAAGAAGAGATGAATCTGCTTCGGTAAAACTCACCATCAATTCTCTGTTGAGATATTCCTGAACCGTATTACTTACAAGCAGTGCATCTTCAGGATACATCGACCCCTCCTGAACTCCACCCATGGCCTGAAGGATAACCAGCACTGTTACTGTTGGAACTAGTAATTTCATATTCCCTTCCTTCCCTTTCAGTTAGATCAGGCTGATGGATTTGTACCCGGCCTGACATAGATCCCCCCCTGCTCTATCGAAAAGTTCCTTTAAATGATCATCCATAGTGAAATAGAATATCTGCCAGCCACTGTTAACCAGTCCGATAACACGGTTGACAAGATTTTTCCTGCGCTTCCAGTCGGAATGCTGGAACGCATCATCAAAAATAAGAAACGCTGTTTCACCCATTGTGAGTTCGGCGAAGCCTGTTCTGAGAGCTACGTAAACCTGTTCAGCTGCACCTGTACTCAATTGTTCCAGAGGAAATTCTTCCCCTTCAGAAGTTGAGAGGTGAAGATATCCATCGCTGTCCATTTTCAATCCTGTATAGTGTTCGGTGATCTGGCACAGCGGAGAAATGACTTCCTCTGATTCAAGAGCTTCATCCAACCTTTCGTTCTCGTGAGAACGAAATTCACATACAGCCCTGTAAACTGTATTCTCGGCAAGAATTCTTGCGGTGAAATCCTTGTACGCTGTTTGCGCAGTTTCTATACTATCCTCGAGCGCAGTAAGGAGTTCCCTGATATCCATTGATTGGTTTCCTGTGGCAAATGAAATTTTAGTTTTAAGGGTATCAATACTCTGCTTTTCCCGCACGAGATCCTCCGAAATGGTCTTAAGCTCATCTTTGAGTTTCAGATATAGCCTCTTATCCCATTCCTCGGGGGGAGTATCTGGCAGATAAGAATCCTCATGAACGTTAAGTGAAGCGAGATCTACTTTGAGAGAGTTGATTGTATCATGGATTTCCCTCCATTTATTCCTGGTACTTTCAATTCTGGAGTCCCAATGCTTAACGGGGACCTCCTCACCGGTAATGGCACGAATCCTGGACAGAATGCTCGCTTCCATTATTTCAATATCCCGCTTGAGCTCTATGCGGCTACTCCGGAGATTCTCAGAATGAATATGCCTCGTTTCCATCTTCTGGCACTCAACGTGCAGTGTAGCGGGATCAGTCAGCTCCCGCTTGAATCTTCTTCTGAACTCTTGCTCCAGTTTCTTCAGCCGCAATTCGATTAATACCGAAGCCGGTTCGGGCATGTTCCTGATACGGACGACAAGGCAGGCTACTGCCACCGCTGCTGCTGTAATCATCAGAGGTCTGCTGAAGAACCCGGCGGCTGCAGTAAGCAGGATAAAAAAGAAAAGCAATGCAAGGCTGACCTTATCGATCAGGGATCTATTCTCTGGAGCTACGACATGTGAAAGGTACTCCTCCCTTGCCTTGTTTACCCAGATGTAGTTGTCCTCTTCATCGGCCGTATTTTTGAGTTCTTCCTCAACATCGGTAAGATTCTTGAATTCAGCTCTATAAAGACTGATGTCCGTTCCCAACTCGATCAGATCCTGCTCGGAAGGCAGGTCTTTCAAATCAGGGTCTAGCTTCCTCAGTTCTTCATGAAGCGTGAAGGCTCTATGTTTTTTTGCATCTTCGAGTTCACTGAGTTGCCCGTCTATCTCATCTTTGGACCTCTCAAGGGAATTGACCGCGCCGAGGGAGGCGTTTTCATTAACTTCCAACTGAAGGGCTTCCAGGTCGCTTTTTTTCTTCTCCGCCTTCAGCCTGTCATTTATGAACCCCTGATTCTTAGAAGTTATAGTCCTGCTTTCTATGATGGCATTCTTGACCGCTTCATGTCTGATGGTTTTCTCGATCTCGTCCAGAACCCCTTTCCCGGAGAGATAGGTTCTGAGAATGCTGTCACCGACACCATCACCTGCAGAAGACAGTCTTGTATCTCCTGCTCGGACAACCATCAGTCGGGACAGCTCTTCCGGGAGACGGCTATCAGAACTCCTGAAATCCTCAAGCTTGCCGCCCACGGAAGTGAAGACAGTCGTTGTATCCTCCAGGCCGGAAACTATTATCTTGCCCCCGGGCTTCCAATTTCTGACGGTCGGCTCCTGTGATTGGGTTCTTTTAAGTATCCAGGGTGTATCCTTCCCGGTCTTGAAGAGAAAATCGATCATGGCTTCGACGATATAGGTTTTGCCGGTTTCGTTGCAGCCATAAATGAGATTCAACCCTTCAGGTTCAAAAGTAAAATCATCCTTCAGAGGACCCCCGCGATTAATGGATATTCTCTCGATACGGATACCCATTATCAGCTCTCCCCTCCGTATATAACCGACAGGGCAGTTTCGATGACTTTTCCCTTTTCAGGCTCATTTCCACCAAATTTCCAGTCCATTTCCTCAATCAGTTCGAGAACCCTCCGGGAAATAGCGTTTCTACGGCTGTCCTTTGCAACGTACAGTGAGGAGATATCCGGCTCCTCCTCCTTAAAGAAGTTGAACTCTGCGAATACATCCTTCAGGCATCCCATGACAGCTTCTCGATCGCTGGTGTATCCGGTGGCTTTAATCCTGATTCTGGCTCTCTTTCTGTCCTCCTGGTTCAGACCCCAGGCTGCGATTTTTACCTCAGCTTCATTTCGGAGCCTCTCAACCTCATTCAAATCGGGAATTACCAGAAATTTCTCCTGCAAATAGACTACATCCGTTTGTACTGTTTCTGAGATGATATGCCCGGTTCCGGTGTTGAATACAAGGTATCGTCTTCTTCCTGTTTCGTTGATGTCAATTCCGCATGGCGAACCGGGGTAGTAGAGATCATCTATATTCATGGGCTTGTGAATATGCCCCAGAAAGACTTTCCAGGGTGAAAACTCCTCGATGTCCCTCCTGTA
>JAUWMQ010000123.1 GCA_030613065.1 Candidatus Aegiribacteria sp.
TCGAAAGTTAGCATTATAAGCAAATGGGGTCAGGCCTCGCATCTTGGCATTTGTTGCTGTCTTAACAAGTAAAACGCAAGATTCGCGGCCTGACCCCGATAAATGAAACGCTAAGATTCGAGGCCTGACCCCGATAAATTAACAAGTAAAACGCAAGATTCGAGGCCGGGCCCGCCTGTACGAAAGAGATGATTCCTAGTATATATATGATAGAGTTTTAACTTTAGTGGATTATATTGGTTACAGATCAGAGAAACGGGGAAACAGCATGAGAATTGCTCTCACTCTCACGATCGTCATGTTCGCGATCACGTCGGCCAAAAGCATCGTACAAACCTTCGACTCTCCAGCCGGGGACATCGCCGGTCTTGGCTGGGAGGATGGCAATCTATGGGCCACTGACGCCTTTACGAAGGAGATCTACAGGATCGATCCCGGATCGGGTAATGTTCTGGACTCCTTCACCACGATCGTACCTCCAGGCTACGAGGCTACGGGTCTTGCAGTCGAGAACGACATTGTGTACATCGGAGCCTGGAACAACAGCACCAACGGTTACGTTTTTAAGTACGATTATTCGGGCACCTTTATCGGTGGTGTCAACATGTGCGGTGGTTGAGGCAACCCTGTCTCGTCGGTGACGGGACTTGCAGCAAAGGATTCCAACTACCTCTACGTCAGCTCGCGGAACCAGAATAGAACCTACAGGTACACAGCTCCGGCAATCGCATCCAGGTACAGCTACATTTACTACACCAGCGCAAATCAGTCCAGAGATATAGCCATCACTCCCGAAGGCAACATCTGGGTAGCCTTCGAATCGACCAGTATGCCGTTGAGACTCTACAACACAAGTAACGTGATGATCGATAATATTCTCAGTGACCTGGTACCCAACGCCCGCGGGGTAACACTGGACGAAAGCGGCTACCTCTGGGTAAGTGATATCGAGAACGACTGCATCTACAAGATAGATATGACCGAAGGTATCGAGAGTTCCGAAGGGGGCATCACTCTTTACATTGAAGCTTCATCGAATCCATTCGCCGGCCAGGTGACTATCACAGGTATCGGTTTGGACAGCCAGGCGACCATAAGTATCTATGACATAAGGGGCAACCTGCTGTCCAGCGACAGCTTCTCCGGGTCGTACGTACTCGGTGAGTCAGACGATCTCTCTCAGGGAGTCTACTTTGCCAGGGTCAGGAACTGCACCGGATCGGAATCAACCCTGAAACTGATGTGCCTCTGATCCCTGGATAGAGTGGGGTAGGGTCAGATTCGTGCTCTCCAGTAGTCCGCTACATCTTTCAGGCGGCTGCCTCCGCTGGAAGCTGCAACTCTTGCGATAAACCCGGCTACATCCCTGACAGCTACATAATCTCTTCGGGTACAAAGAGGACCTGTCTCTATAACGGACGGCGTCCCGAATTTTTCTGCTGAAGCCAGATCACGGGCGAATTCCGAAACCATCATAACCGGTTCCTGACCTGGGCCAATTATGTTGAAAGGTCTTACTGTTACCAGGTTCAGCCCTCTTCTATCACATATTCTTTGAGCTTCTTTCTCTTTTATCAGGCAGCTTCTTCCGTACTCGGATACCGGATTCGCGGGGGCATTCTCACTCTTCTGCGATCCTGTTATTGCGCTTTCTTCGAGATCCAATCCTGGCCGTCAGCAGGCTTAATTCAAAGAGAAGATATAGAGGAAGGGTAAGCATTACCTGGGTGAGGGGGTCAGGCGGGGTAAGGATGGCAGCGATAATAAGAAGCCCCACGATTATATGCCTTCTGTACTTCGCAAGACCTGCAGGAGTAACAACTCCAAGGCTTACCAGCATAAGTACAAGAACAGGCAGCTGGAACGCAACACCGAATATTATGATGAACCTGCTGAGAAAGCCTATGTAGTTCGCAAGGCTCCAGTGCCCTGCGATGTTTCCCGTCTCGAAACTTCTGAATAGGCCGATAGCCGGTTCCAGCATAAGAAACCATGCGAATGCCGCCCCCGCGAGAAACAGAAGGGCGGATGCAGAAGCTGCACGCACCGCTGCCTTTCTTTCTTTTCTGTAAAGACCCGGCGAGACGAATCGCCAGAATTGATAGAAGATAACAGGTGAAGAAACAAGGATACCGGCTGCAAGTGAAATATTGAGATGCGCTGCAATAGCTTCGGTGGGAGCAAGGGCCTGAAGCTCAGAAGGGCAGCTGGAAAGAACAAGCTCCATAAGTTTTCTGCTGAAAACGAACGATACGATGATTGAACCTGCCAGAACGCCCAGAACGGAAAACAATCTGTGTCTGAGTTCTTCAAGGTGTTCCCAGAAGCTTCCCTCCATAATATTTTTCAATAGTTGATCATACCTTCAGCAGGCTCATTATTCCTGGAAGGAGAGTCTCCTCCTGATCAGGCGTAAAATGTGTAAGCCTGCAGTCGCACCAGTCAAAGGGAAGTGCCCATATCCGTCCATCCCTCCGGGTTTTCTTGTCTTTGTTGAACAGTTGGGACAGCTGGGAAAGTTTCTCCACGGAAACCATCTCATTTATGCCTGTGGGCAGGCCGGCCTGTTTCAGCATATGCTCGATCTCTCCAGGCAGATCCCTGTTGCCTCCACGGCTGACAGCAAGAGCCGCTTCCCCGATCAGGCCCAGCCCCACGGCTTCTCCGTGTGAAAGCTGGAACTCGCTGGCGCTCTCCAGAGCATGTCCGATAGTATGCCCCAGGTTCAGAAGCATTCTCTTCCCATTTTCCCTGAGATCCTCGGCTACTATACCGCCCTTCACTTCAAGGCATTTACGGATAATTTCCAGGATGCTGTTCTTATCAGGGTTCTTGATATCCATCCGTTCCAGTAGTTCCTTTATTGATCTGTCCCCGATCAGCGCGGTCTTTATTATCTCCGCAATGCCGCTCTTGAACTCGCGTTCCGGAAGTGTATCGAGAAAATCAGGCGCTATAAGGATATTCCCGGCAGGATTGTACGTTCCAACCTGGTTCTTGACTCCTGCCAGATTCACACCTGTTTTGCCGCCAAGGCATGCGTCCACCATACACAGAAGGGTGGTAGGAACAAGCATCAGTCTTAATCCGCGCAGATAGGTTGACGCGGCCATTGCACCAATATCGCACACCAGCCCGCCCCCTATTACAGTAACCGGTGTGTCTCTGTGGATTTCCGCAGCTGACATGCTGTCCCATATCCGGGAAAGTGTGAACGTATTCTTCAGCACCTCCCGGGCTTCCATGACGTACAGCCCCGAAGCTGACAGTATGGCCGGTTGCATTTGCCTGTCCCACAGTCTTCTCACTTCCGAATCGATTATCAGGAATGGATGTTCCCACCCATCCTGGAATTCATCCAGCAACGCGGATTGTTCTTTGAGTGAGCAGGTATTAATCGCAGTTACCGGGGTGGGATTATTCCACTTAAAATTCATCACGGCCCCCAGACGAACCAGATGAAAGCGGCTCCAACCGCTGTGGCTGCTATTGTGAACGGCAGCCCCACTCGGACGAACTCCATGAAAGATACCTTGTAACCGTTCTTTCTTAATACAGATACGGATACAATATTCGCCGCTGCGCCGACAGGGGATATATTCCCGCCAAGACAGGCTCCTATAAGCAGACCGAAGGTAAGATAGTAGTGACTCTGACCCCCTTCTCCAAGAGTTTGAGCGATTGCATGGGTTACAGGTATCATGGCCGTCACGTAGGGAACATTGTCAATAAACGCGCTCAGTATGACCGCGCTTACAACAACTATCAGGAACGCTAAAAAGGGACTGTTCCCTGACACACCGGCCAGAAAAACACCTATCCTCTGCATGACTCCCATCTCCTCAAGGGCTCCCACCATGAAAAAGATTCCCGCAAGCAGGAAAAGAGTATCCCAGTCGAATTTCCTCAGTATCTCCCTGGCTCTGCGGTTTCCATGTTTGCCTCTGCCTCTGTTTCCAAGGTGCCCTCTTCTGAAGAAGGCATGCCACACTACAGTTATTATTCCTCCGCCAATACACAGCAGGCCGGCCTCTATGCCCACTCCGGGGAAGAAGAAACTCAGCAGTGCAAGGCCGAGGATCACCCCGGCAAGGACCCAGGCTGGAAACCAGCTGCTTACTTCAGGGATCGTGACTTTCGGAAGTGGTCTTGAGTCCTTTTTCAGAAGCCTCCTGAGAATGAAAAAGGATGCGACCGCTCCCAGCTGAACGGCAAAGAATATCCCCGGTTTTCCGTTCATGAAGAAGAAATCGTTGAAATCCATATGCTCCGCGGCAGCCAGTATCATGCTCGGTGGATCACCCACCAGCGTGGCCGTTCCCTGGAGATTGCTGGCAACAGCAATTCCTATCAGAAGGACTACAGGATTAGCCTTCAGCTTTCTGGCCACCTCCAGAGCTATCGGCGCTACGATCATCACCGTGGCCACATTCTCCACAAAAATCGATATAACACTTGACAGAATACAAAGATAGATGGCAGCCTGGCCGAAATTCCTTGAACGGGTTACTATGTGACCGGCAAGATATCCAGGCACTCCTGTTTCAATGAGCACCTCGGCAATAAGAAGAATCCCGGAGAATATCAGAAGCACACTGAAATTAATACCACCGGCAATCAAACCCAGCTCGCCCCACCCGGCAAAACAACCAAAGATGAGACTGAATACGATCGCCAGTACTGCGGTAATCCAGATCGCCAATCCCCGTTTTTTATGTGCGACGGCTATGTAGGCGTACGCGAAGATAAAGAACAGCGCGAAGATAAGACCGGAAGACAAAGTCAGTTACCCTGCTGATACTCTACAAGGGTAAGGCTGCTGTCAGCGGTTGTCCTGGCAACCATCCCCACATCGGGGGCAAGCCAGATATCTCTCTGAACGATACTGGTCTCAGGCTCGAATCCGGCAGCCCTGATCCAGTTGATCGCTGTTTCGTTCTGTCTCAGATGATAGCATTGCTCCCATCTGCCATCCGGGCTTGTTTCAATTCCCAGTACAACCGAAGTCCTTCCCCAGTCATGGCTTATTGTAACGCCCTGGTTCACGGCAAAAGTAGATGCTGTATCGGTTCGCGAATATCCAGTTGTAAGCGGCCAGTCCAGCCATGTCACCCAGGCCTGGTATAGTGGAACTTCGTACCCGTTGAACATCACTCTGTGGTCCTCGTAGAATTCGAGGTATCCGTCATTGGCTATCCAATAGGTGTAGTCCGCCCCGGAAAGAACCCTGTAGCAGGCTCTTTCTCCCTTTTCAGTCTGATCGATCACCGATACGATCAGTGTTCCTCCACCGCTGATTGAATACTCCCACTGACTTCCAATATTATTAACCGGATAGTAATCCGCTCCCATACGGTAGAAGAGGGGATTTCTACCGCATCCGACCAGTGCTGCAATTATCAGGGCTGACAGGGCTGGGATCAGTATACACCACCTCATAATGTCACCTCCCTGGAAATACCAAAGTGGAGAGTAAACAAGTCCCCGTTCTCAATTTCAGCCATTATACTGGAATAGTCTCCACCGACTTCTCCTCTGAAGGCGCCTCCAAGGCTGAAATTCCATCTGAGACCAGCTTTCCAGAATGGATCCCAGGATGAAGGATCGGTGCCCCCGCTGTTGCTCAGTGAGCTTCTGCATAATCCAAAGGCGCATACTACACCTGGATTGAACACCTTTCCCCATGGTCTAAGGTAGTATCCTGCTATCAGCTGGGGTTTGAGAAAAGTTAGGCTTGCCGCCCCCTGATCGCTGCTTCCGAATACACTTAAAGAAAATCCCAGTCCAGCCCTGAACGATGGAGTTACGACCCAGGAAGCGGATAACCCTGCATCAACTCCCGTATTCAGACTGTTTCCCCACTGCCCGGTTGGATATGACAGACCGGTTCCCACCGCAAAATCAATATCAATGGCCGAGCAGGCTGCTGCGGCCGAACATGCCAGTATTATGGCCCATTTCAATTCTATCTACCTCCTCACAGATCCATGGCAGGCAGAGGTATATCCTGCATGCCTGTATGGATCTTAACTATTCCTCCTGCTACTTCTCGTGATGCTTTCTCGGCCAGATGCGGAGAATTGTTCTCCTGGCTGAGATGGGCAAGAACGCAGACTTTCAGATCTCTGTGATAAACCGCCCCCAGAAGATCCGATGCTGCAATATTCGACAGGTGTCCTGTTGTTGAAGCTATTCTCTGTTTCAAATGCCAGGGGTAACTGCCATTCCACAGCATGTCCTCGTCATGGTTGAATTCCAGAACCACGGCGCTGCAGCCTGCCAGGTTCTCCTCGACCAGAGGGCTGGACTTACCGAGGTCGGTTGCTACTCCCAGTTTCCCTGAGTCCCATTCGATTACGTATCCTGATGGGTCTGTTGCATCATGTGCGACGCTGAAAGCACTTACAGTAAAGGAACCGAAATCTACGCCGGTTCCATTTTCAAGGATCTCGGTACCTGGTAACTTCCCCAGACTTCTCCTGGCGGCATTAAGAGTTCCGCTGGAACCGTACACGGGAATATTCCATTTTCGGGCCAGTATACCGGCACCCTTGACATGATCCGAATGTTCATGGCTTATGAAAAGTGCTACTGGAAGAATACTGCAAAATCCTGCTTCAAGAAGTCTTTCAGTATGTTTCCTTCCGCTCAGCCCCGCATCGATGAACACCATGCAGCCATCATGCTCGATCACAAAGGCATTTCCCCGACTTCCGCTGGCCAGAACACCAAGCCTCATGGACCACCGCTTTCAGTAGTAACACGTTGAAAGACAGCTGAATCTATCGGAAAATCTGTACTGCCCTGCTCTCCCCAAAAATTCCTCAGCATCCAGGTACTATCAGAAGATAGTGAATTGAGACTGAAGACACATACACCTTTGCAGCCTCTTATCAGAGCTTCAGAGGCTCCTGTAAATGCGCTGGACATCGGCTGGTTGTAGATGCCTATACCGTGAATAACTCTCTCCGGACACACAGAAGCACCAAGAACCGCCAGTTCCATGGCTTTCTGCGTATTGGTGGTGTAAGCCATCGTACACACGAAATCAACCAGGCCGGCTTCCAGCCATGACCTCCAGTCACAGGAGTAATGAGATCTTGCTTCGTTCGGATCGGCCATTACAGCACACGACAATAGCACCCCTGGAGCCTCCGCCCTGAGAACCGATCTTACCGTCTCTACAGTCAGTGTTACCTGATTTATTCTCCACAGAGACCACATATCTGTGAGCTCATCGTTTTCACCTTGTCGCCTGAACATATCCATGGGATCAAGCCCGGTTTTCAGAAAGAACGCTCCTGTTGATTGCGGTTCAAAACCGAAAGAAGGATTGGGATACCTTATATAATCAAGATGAATTCCGTCTACGTTATAATTCAGCGCTATCTCCAGGGCAACATCCGCGAGAAATGCCCTTACTTCAGGCAAGGCTGGTGAGAGCGTCGCTCCTACCAACCCGTTCCGATCACATTCATCCCTTGTATACTCCCTTGTTGAACGGCCGTACCTGTCGGCCATGAACCATTCTGGATGTGTATACCAGATATGTGTCGAATCATTCGGCGGGGAAGGTGCGGACCAGACCAGGAACGCGTTTATCCAGGCATGAACCTCCATCCCCCTGGGTCTTGCTTTAGCGATTGTATACGCAAGGGGATCAAAACCATCCTGAAAGGTGGCTGCTGGCAGAATAGAGGAATTGTAATAAGCTTCGGCTCTTCCGGCCACCTGAACGATTATTCCATTTGCCCCCGCCTCTGCGGCTCTATCTATAAGTAAATCGATGGACTCGGGGCTTTCAAGGCCATCCCTGACGACCCAGAAGTATCGGCAGTCGCTGTCCTGATTCCCTGCATAAGTACCTTTGGCCGAAACGAAAGCCAGAGCCAGTAGAAGAATGGTTCTAATTCTCACCTCTGCCGCCCTTCGTAGTTGGAAAAACCTCCGAAAAGGATCTAAGGAAATGTTCAACATCAACAGTTGTGTTATACGAATCTATTGAGAAACCCAGGTACCGGTCAGGATTGGAAGTATCCAACCCAATTCTATCAAGGTATGATAATCGATCGGTTGAGTTGTGAGAGGGGAGGATAATGTTCTCCTTTTCCAATTTAAGATGAAGATGCTCCGGTGCATGGCTGATATTCAGCAGTGCGGTTCCAGGAAGAATATGCTCAAGGCCGCCTCCAATGATAGAGTACCTGACTTTGAATGAGTCAAGCCCCTCAAGAATATTTCTTCTGAGCTGATTGACTATCCTGCTGCGGGGTTCTATGCCGGTTCCCATAACATCCATTGCGGCCACCATTCCTGATATTCCTGGTAAGTTAATCATAGATGAAAATTCAGGTGCGGCGCTCATAAGCCACGGATCCACATCCGACATAACAACCGCCGCTGCCCCGGGGGGGCCTCCGATCTTGATGGAGCACACCGTGATAAGATCAATATCGGTATGGGAAATGTCAATTTCTATTCTTCCTGCCGCATCGCACGCATCTGTATGGAACCAGGCTCCTGCGGCTCTGGCTGTTTTCGCAAGTTCCCGTACGGGTTGAACGGTTCCGGAAATTCCGTTGACCCAGGCACATGTAACCAGACCAGTTTCATCGGATACGGTTTCTGCAAGTGACTCAGGGATTATCCTGCCAGAATCGTCGATTTTCAGAACACTTACAACTGATCCCTCGTTTCTGAGAATTTTCAGGGCGGCAACTACGGATGATCTCTCAATCGGAGAAACTGCGATGTGCCCTCTACCCGCCTCCCTTGCCAGCCGTCCTGCGGATAGAATGGAAAGTCCGTTGGCAATACCACCGTCGGAGCAGAACATAACTCGTGATCCGCCAAAAGAACGAGCTGTGCGTTCCTTCAGATCTTCCAGAACCTTCTGTGCTCGTCTTCCCGGAAGATTGGTGCTTCTCGGGTGTCCATACCCCTGCCGCAGAGTTTCTGAAACAGCCCTTTCGGCCGCCTCAATTAAGGGCATAACTGTAAGATTGTCCAGGTAGGTTGTCTTCTTCAGGTTGTTCCTTTCCAGATCAGAACTG
>JAUWMQ010000142.1 GCA_030613065.1 Candidatus Aegiribacteria sp.
AGCTACGTGTGGATCAATTGTATCAGATTATGATGTTGTTTTCCTATGGGATGGAGACGAGTACATCCGGTCAGATTCATTGAGTGGTTTGGGTCAGTGGGTTGAAGTAGAAGATTTTAATCTGGGGAGGGTTTAATTCCCCGCCCCTTGGGGCGTAGCAACAGTTGCAGTTTGACTTATAGATACCCCGCCCCTTGGGGCGGTTGGAGCTTTCATTCTGGATGGTCATCTGGATGCAGCTTTTTCTTTCTGCATTGGCAGCATAGTATTTCCCGGTCTCGGAAATGGGAGTTTTTTACATGACGCGGCCAGTCTTCTCTTTTTGAATACAAACTACGACACATACGGCATGCTATCCGAAGATTTTGACCTTGACGGAGATTATGATCTCATCATAAGCGAAACTAACTATAGCCAACCAGATTACATTCGATGCTATCAAAACACTACCATCAACCTTGGCGTCGAGGAACATGAATCAGGTTCACTATCTGGCCTGCTCCTTGAAGTGTCTCCCAATCCATTTTCATCATCAGTCACTGTTTCAGCATCAGGGTTCACGAGTAATCCGAGTGATCTTCATATCTTTGATCTTTCCGGAAGACTGATCACTGAGATAGAACCTGTTTTCAGCGGTAGCGAAGCGGTTTACCTATGGAACGGGAGATCAGAAACAGGTTCTGAACTACCCGATGGTATCTATTCAGCAAGGTTGTCTTCTGGTGATTCCAATACATGTGTAATGCTGCTGAAGCTGGAATAACCCCGTATTCTCGGAAATCCGGCCAGCCGGTATTGATAGTGAAGCTAAAAATCCATCCTTCTGAATTTCCAGTACCCTATCGAGAGAAGAACAATACTCCAGAGAAACGCATATATCAGATGGGCAGAGGGAACACTTGCCGAAACACCGAAAAAGGCGAGATTCTCCGTTACAAGGGCATCTCCTGGAATGAGACCGTATATCACTCCTCTGTAACCTCTGTCAGCGGGAAAGATATACATGATGGTTTTCGTTACCGATTCAAGAGCTTCGGGCGCATCTCCGGGGAACATCTTCATCAGCTCGTACAGACCACCAAAAAGGGAAGCCACTGCTGTCAGAAAAAAGACGATCAGCATTGAAGCGATTTTCTTTATGACAAGTGAAAGCATCATTACAGCAGCCCATACAACAGTCAGCCACGCAAACATGGAAAAAAGCGCCAGAGGGATGTTCCTCGGAATGAACGGGAAGTAAATCTTTGTAATGACAAGTATTCCGCCGAAGAGTATCAATGCAAGGGCATAGGATACCGCCAGGGGGGCAAGGCCTATGGAAAGGTAGACCTTAAGCCTCGTCTGGGGAAGGGAAAGCCAGAAGGGCATCCGTCCCTGTCCTATCTCCTCTGGCAGCATGGAAGATCCTATAACTATGATAAGGGCGGTCACAAGCGTTGCGGCAAGCGGACCGGCGGTTATTATCGCGGCGAGAGCGGCATCCGCAGGTCCCAGCATGGCAACAGCCTGATCCGCCTGTCCGTTCCCCATATTCAGCTCAGCGGAGGAAGCCGCTGAGATACCCCACCAGTACAATCCAAGAAACGCAACGGTTGCTATGCAGGCGGTTAATACGATCTTGCGTCTTAGAAGCTGCTCAACACTGTTAAGAAACAATATCCTGCCCCCGTTCCGAATCCTTGTCCATGATCCTCAGAAATACATCCTCCAGGCTTTCTCTCATCTGATTAATCCCACTGAATTGTATACCGGTATCAAGTACGGAATGAGTCATACTGCGGAACTCGGTGGAATCCTTAAGCTCCGCAACAACACCTTTTGATTCTTTACGGCAGGAATAACCCCTTTCTTCAAGGGAGAGTATCATTTTCTCTGCATTATCAGTCTCGATGTAGGCCAGGCCTGTCTGTCTGGAGAGGGAATCCAGCTTACCCTCCGCGATGAGCCTGCCCCTGCTGATGAAGGTTGCCGTATCACAGACCCTTTCGACTTCTCCAAGAAGATGAGAATTGATCAGCACTGTGGCTCCTTCGGAAGCCAGGCTCAGTATCAGGTTCCGAACAAGTATCCTTCCGCCCGGGTCCAGCCCGGAGGAGGGTTCATCGAGCAGTACAAGATCAGGTTTTCCGGAGGTAATGAGTGAGAGAGCCACACGCTGTCTCTGCCCCCTGGACATCTTTCCGAGAGGTCTTTTCATGAGATTGAGGCACTCAAGCTCTTTACAACGAAACTGAAATTCCTCTACTGAGGATTCATGCCTTATGCGTTCCAGCTGCCTGAACAGAATGGCAGGAGTAGCCCATGATGGAAAAGTAACGTTCTCGGGAAGGTATCTGACACCTCTTCTTGAGAGCGGAGAGGATACGGGAAGATCAAAAATAGTTACCGAGCCTGTATCCGACCCAACAAGACCAAGAAGGATTTTCATAAGGGTTGTCTTTCCGGCTCCATTGGGACCGAGCAGTGAGAAAATAGAACCGGAATTTACGGCAAGGTTGAAATCCGAAAGCGCCTGCACCTTCCTGAAGGATTTTGAAACATTCTCTACTCTTATAAGATTATCTTTTTCCAAGAAAGCTTTCCTTTAGTATATATCAGCTAATCAGACTCAATCGAACAGGACATTTTTGAAATATAGTAAAAAAATATCGAATGCAGTTTTCGGAACGCTGATAGGGCTGATACTGGCATGGCTGCTCCTGAAATCCTCCGTTGGCAGCGGCGGCATCAGCAATTCAATAGACAGCATTTTCAACCGTGTTTCAGAAGCTGACCCGCTTCTTCTCCTGGGAGCTTTCCTTCTTTTCTTTGCGAGCCAGCTGCTGAGGGCATTCAGATGGATGCTTCTGAGCATCGGAAAGAAATACCGCTATACGCTTTCAATGGCCGTAACGGTAATACATGTCGGACTGGGGCATCTTCTGCCTTTCAGACTGGCGGATGTTGCGTTTGTAGGTCTTTTCAGGCATTTCGGAGAAGTTCCAGTAGGACATGGCACCGCGAATGTATTCTTAGCAAAGCTTCTTGATCTTATGGCTATGGGTGTCGTTATCGGCTCCGCAGTCGCTGCCGGTGCAGGGGATATGGCCCTGATGGCTCCGCTTCTGTTACTAGCCGGATTTCTCGGAATTGTTTTAATGTCACCTCTTCTTAAAGCCGCACGAAAACCGGTTCAGTGGATTCTTGACAGAGTTCTGCACCTTGGAAAACCCCGATGGTTCGATGACCTCCTTGAAGCTACCTCTGTAAGGAACAGAAAGGGAAAACTGACTTCAGCATTTCTGATTTCGATTCTGGTCTGGGTAAGCAAGCTGACAATGTTCTGTTTCCTCCTGGAATCCCTCGGAGTAACTGGAATCCCGAGATGGAAAGTCTTCCTGGCAAGCGGAGTTACCAATATCATAATGGCCCTTCCGATCAACGGTCTGCTGAGTATTGGAACTGTAGAGGCAGGTTGGACTGCAGGCTTTGCAATGGTCGGAATCGAAGGTCTCATAATTTCGAATATTAATATCGTAGAACTTGGTTTCAGTGTTCATATACTCTGGACGCTTATGGCAGTCCTTATGATGATCATGGCAATTCCACTATTATGGCTGGATTCGAAACTGAAAAATTCTCAAGGCAATGTTAACTGAATCACTGTTAGGAATCTCATCGTGAGCAGAAAGATAGTAATAGCAGGAGCAGGTGTTTCAGGGCTTACCCTCGCCGAAAGACTGACAGCGTCGAGAAAAGATATATCCGTAACTGTACTCGAGAGTGAGAATTGTCCAGGTGGGCTGGCGAGGACGTTTGAGCGGGACGGGTTCCTCTTCGATATAGGTCCACACCGGTTTCACACATCAGATAGCACCGTCAGAGAATATCTGCTTGAGATCCTCGGGAATGATTATGTAACTATCAGCAGGTCAAGCAACGTATACATGGCGGGAAAGTACCGCAGCTGGCCCCTGACAATGAAATCGGTGGCAGGGCTTCCACTACCTGTCCTTTTCAGAAGTTTTCTCGACCTTTTCAGCCGAAATTCGAAAGAGCAGCTTTCTACATTCGCCGACTATGTTATATCAAAGTACGGCAAGAATTTATACAATTATTTCTTCCGGGGATATACGAAAAAATTCACCGGTTGCAGTGCCGGTGAACTTCATATCGACTGGGCTGAAGCGGGAGTGAATCGCGCAGTTATAGATAAGAATGTAGATGCAGGTGACCTCTTTTCCCTGCTCAAAGGCCTCCTTATTCCGAGGCCGGTATCAACGATGTTCTATTATCCCTCATTCGGTGGAATTCAGACTTTCTGCGAAAAACAGGCGGAGAGGATTCAGAAGAACGACGGCAGAATAATGTATGGCTGCAGGGCTCTGGGGGTTGAAACCTCAAACGGGAAGGTTTCAGGAGTGAAAACCGCTGACATGGGGGTCATTCCAGCCGATCATGTGTACTGGTCTGCTCCGGTATCCATCCTTTTTCCCGATGCTGGTTTCAGATTCATGGATACGCTTCTATGCAACATAGCACTTTCGAAAGAGCAGAATAACAACTATCAGTGGTGTTACTTCGGCCAGGAGGATATTCTCTTCAACAGATTGACCGTACCGAGGAATTTTAGAACCGACGCGGTTCCTGAGAGTGCCGACAGTCTGATAGTTGAGATAACCCTGAACAACCCTGAACAGAGAAATGATCCCGAAATACTGAAAGACAGGATGATTGATGAGCTGGAAAGGGTGGAGGCGCTTTCGGCCTCCGATATCATTTTCATGGACTGGCGGATAGTTTCTGGAACCTACCCGCTGTACGATCTTGAATACAGAAATAGATTATCCGCACTTGTACTCCCGGAGGGTCTTGAGCTTACCGGCAGGTGCGGTTCATTCTGGTACAACAACATGGATCATTCTATCGGAGAGGCCCTGGCCATCTCCTCTGGAAAGGCTTTTACGAAGGATTTCTGGAAATAGCTGCTAGACAACATCTATTTTCAATGTTAGGTTAAAGAATCATCTGGATAAGGAAACTGAGGGCGAATTAACCTGCTGCAGTCTCATCTTCGATTTCTGATACCTCAATTCTATTGCTTTTCAACTCTTCAAACATTATATACCGTTTTGAAATATTGGTCGCGGGGTGCAGGAAGGCGGTGTGAATCCGCCACGGTAGCGCCACTGTAACCGGGTACCAAACCCCATTGATGCCACTGCTGAAAGGTGGGAAGGCGGGGCAAGGGATGATCCGGAAGTCAGGATATTGCACCGCGGCCTGAAGCAGAGTCCCCGCATACAGGGATAAAGTTTTAGGCTCAGCCTCCGCGGCTTTTGTAAGCTGCAGGAGGTTTTTTTGTGCTACAGCTGCTAATGCTCCTGATCACCATATCACAGGCTGATCTTTCAATATCCGATCTGGCCGGTCATCCGGTCACTGGAGCCTCCATCTGTACGGACAGCACACTCATCGGAATTTCTGACACCATGGGAAATGTATCATTACCCGATGGAACGGACTCAGTGGAAGTCAGGGCAATCGGATACGAGAAATGGGTGGGTATGATACCATCATCCGGAAGGATCTTTCTGACTTCCGTGCCCGTTCCCTCAGGTATGGTGATCTCGGTAATCGCAAGTCGAAGCGGGTTCAAATACCAATTTCCTGCGACGACTGTCCTGAACAGGAATGACATGGAATACCTGGGCAGATCCGGGCTGCGGAGCCTGAACAGCAGATGCGGCGGTATCTATATCCGTGAATACGGAGGCGCGATGCCGGTAATCTCTATCTCCATCAGGGGAAGTGATGCGGCACATTCGGAATACTACGTTGATGGACATGAAATAAGCAGTACAATGGACTGTCTACCGGGAATGACATTGGATCCTGTACTGTTCGGGGGACTTGAAGTATCAAGAGGAGGGGGGTCGGGTTTTCTCAAAGGTGGTATGGCCGGCACTCTGAATTTCATTCCGGAATCCGCAGGCTTGCCTCCCAGAGCATCTTTGAGCGCAGGTGATGATAAATCCCTCTCCTTTTCGGGCGGATTTACAGCCGGGATCAACCGTATTGCACTGAGTATCAGAAGGCTTTCGGGTATATCCGGATCCACAGCCCATGACGGATCGCTTCTTATCCATGGAAATGCTCACTCTTACAGTTACGGCTTCCTTGCAGCTGTATCCGGAGGAGAAACAGAAAGCCCTGACTGGACCCTTCCCACAGATGGTGTAAGAAAAAGGTACAGCCTTGACGGATGGGGGAGATGGAGCCCGGGCAGACTAAGACTTTCCCTCGGTATGAGAGCCGGAAGACATGAGTATGCAAGCACCGAACCTTCCGTGGTGGATGATACACATGATGAATTTGGCGGGGACCTGAACCTTGAGTACAATCTGCCTTTGCTGCCCTTTCATCTTGGGGTATCCGCAAATACATCTCTTGACCGGGTATGGAGCACTTCTCTTGGTGAG
>JAUWMQ010000051.1 GCA_030613065.1 Candidatus Aegiribacteria sp.
TAATGTATAAGATATTGTATTGATATTCAAGAACGTACTGCGTGTATGCGATTAATCTGTCAGAGTTTACGAAACCGGCGGGTTGTCAGAGGTGTATATTACGTTATAGGTTTTGGTGTTGCGAAAATCGGTGTTGAATGGAATTACTCTTTCCAGGTAACCTATTTCAAGATCGATACTGTCGTTGTATACAGAATATGTGGAGAAAATAGACTGGAGTTTTGCAGAATATGTGCCTGTATGAAAAATTGTTGAATCCGGCATGCACTCAAATCCGGAGAATTCCTCACAAGTCCAATTAAACGGCGGGGAGTCTGGATTTGTGACCATTTCAAAATCCATATTCTCGGGTATCGCACCCGTGTCACCAATAAGAAAAACAGAAAGAACAGATAGAAAAAACAACACAATGCCCTCCCCTCAAAGCGCATTACAGCAGGAACGCATGTAGTTACCACCTGCTGAAGTTTTTCAAATGACACACCCTTGTGATTCCTATGATACCATCTGATTTTATTAACCACAACAGCATTTCCAGCTTACTGTTACTTAGCTGTATTCAAGTGAGATGCAAATGAAATGAGATTACTGCAGTTTCAGCTCCATTTACTACTATGCCTTTCATCAGTAATTGGTTTTCTGCTCTCTTTCTGGAAGGGAAGTTTTGCAATTATTACAATATCTTCACCATTAGAATTTCTCGAATCAGTAGCGTAGCAGAGAAGTTATGTTATGAATCAGTTATTAATCCGCTTCTCCAGGAGCAAGTGTTGACCGAAGCGATCGCATTGTGAAGAATAACAAGGCCTACCTGAAGCACATCCTCAACATTATTGATCGGATCGAAAGTGTGACTCTGGCGGGTAAGAATACTCAGAAAACTCGACACTGAATGGACACTGACCTAACTTGAGAACCAGATCCAGCCTTCCTGTTTCGCTACGCTGAGATCTGAGGGTTCATGGCATCGCTTCTCGATGAAATCAGCTCCGGCAAGCACACACAATGCTGCGTCCAGCATATGATCATCCGATTTCTCAATAACATCTATCGATTCAAGACCGAAATCAGTTTCGAGAATTGGCAGGAGAATATCGGACTTGGTCTTGAAGTTCAGTTTTGTACTCTCACCAATTCTTCCGATTATTGTTGCAGCGGGAAAAACCTCGATAACGCCTGAGCTTTCGATCGGACCCTGCTCCCATAACAGCGGTATTTCTCTGCACAGGACCACTCGCAGAGTAGAAAGCAGTTCAAGAGCTGCTTGCGCTGTTCTGGCTATCAGAGAAGCTCCCACTTCGAGAGGCCTTTTCTGAATTGTCTTCTCAATGAATTTATCGGTGTCCCTGTTAAACAGATCCTTGGCCATAACTCCAAGGACTTCGCCAGCACTGTGCCCTGGAAGGATCTCCCGCATTCTGTTCGGCCAACCCAGAGGCGCGTCCATGCAGAACAGTACGTGTTCATCGGTTCCTATCCAATCCTGACACTGCTTCACCAATGGATACCACCTGTAATCAGGCAAAGTGCTGTAATCCTCTATAGTTCCTGCATTTAAACATGATATTAAATCAATACGTCTGTTCTGATACCTGGCATAGACAAGACCGGTTTTGGCGGGTCGCGTCGCGCAGTCGATGCCTATTATGGAGATACTGTCTTCACTGTTCATATTTGCCGCTTCCCATTTCAGTTACATTTTTATAAGATAATAACTTTCTGGCTCACTCAAAACCCCCGATTATGATCAGGATGATTCGGATGCTTCCATCCTTTCGAGATAACCTGGTTGCTGCCGGAATGTCTATACCATATTTCCAAAATGACATTCAATTATCCGTTCCGGTTCCTTTATCGGAACTGGGCGTCATGCAACAGGAGGTATATACTTATTCATGTACACATATAAGAAATAGGGGGATCATATGATCTCAACGCTCCCGCTTACGAAGAGGGAGAGGGAAGCTCCCTTTCAATATTCGGTTCGTATAACTACAAAGTTACCTATGGCAGGCTCTCACCGAGGTATGATGATACGAAAGACACTATCGATATCGACACGCTGCTTGCGAGCATTGATAAAGGATCAGTTCTGCATCCTGTATCCAAAGCCCTCACCAGCGTACGAAGGAATACCGGAGCAATATGGCAACGCTTTCCAGGGTGTGAAAGCAATCGTTGGAGAAGAGCCTTCACTTCTTCCGGGTACTCATGGTAAACAACCTGTCAAAGAAAGCTCATCCAGACCCGTCGCCTTCCAGTGCCCGAACTGCGCGGACAACCTTACTATCGACGGCACAAAACGAATGGTCGATTGTTCTTTCTGCGATACGCAGGTGTATCTGCCCGATGATCTCTGGCACACGCTGCATCCGGTAAAATAGAAGAAACGGTGGTTCCTCCTGTTCGACGAGCTGCAAAGATCTGTGGAATGGCCAAGGGAAGTATGGGATGCCGTACGTGATGACCAGGGCAACTTCTATTTCGTTATTGAACCCTCGCACTCTGAATCTCCTCTCCTGATAAGCACAAAGCAGGATAGGATGCTCAGATGGAAGCGTGGTAATCTCGAAATAACCCCCTCAACCACCCGTGGAGATCCAAGAATGGCTATCACCGGGGACAATCGTCAGCTGATCACCTGCGCTGACAGATCAAAGCTTTTCATTATCTCTGCGGAAGACGGAACCACTATTGATACTCCCCTGCAACTACACCACAGGAGGACCCGCCGTGAATGCAGATGGGGAAGCTTTCATTATGGCACATAGAGAGAATGACAGGGTCGAGATACTCTCTGTATCACAGGATGCAACGGATGTATCCGTTGCAGAAGCCAGTACCAGAGATGGAGGCCCGATAAAAGAGAACGGAGTACTGACCCTCTCCCCTGATGGTGGTTTCAGTATTCTTGGTTACAATGGAAAATGGTTTGATGTTGAAAGCAGGTCGCCTACCAGTAAGAAACTGTTCAATAGCATGTAAATGATGTTCCTGTTGTGCCTGTACTCCTCCATATCACATAATACCTGCTGCTAAGGGGGTTGATATGGAGAAATACCTCTCGCTTGCGGACACGGCGAGATGTCTCGGCATGAGCCTCAAGGAGGCCGTGAGAGAAATCGGCAGGGCTGGACTGAAAACGGTTCTATATCAGGGCAGGAAGTGTTACCTCCGCGGGGACATTATCGACTGGCTCACCAGGGAGTTTGGCAGTCTGGCGGCGGACAGGCTCGCAGCTGCGGAGCAGTCGAACGCTGAGACGGCAGGGATCGACCCCTCCACCCTTCTCGTAACGGAAATGCTGTTCGGCAACATAATCCTTCCCTACAGAGTGGGCACAGCTGCCAGCATGCTTCGAACCATTGCTTCAGAAGCCTGCAGGACAGGAGCACTTTACGATGAGAAGGCCCTTCTGGAACAGCTGATCCAACGCGAAAAGGCAACTCCGACCGCGCTCAGATGCGGCGCGGCGCTCACGCATCCGCTGGATCTGTCGAAACTCTATGTTGAACATAGCCTTCTGATGCTTTTCAGCCCCCCCCATCCGCTTCCTTTCGGCGAGGAGAGCGGAAGGCTTACCGCCCTTTTCTTTCTGATGGTGTTTCCAATCGCCAATGAGCACCTTCACATTCTTGCCAGGCTGAACAGGATGCTGAGGTCACAGGATTTCATAGATGACATGCTCACGGCCCAGGATGAGGATGAGATTCTGAATATCATCGAAAAGCGCGAAACCACGCTTCTTTCAAAACTCTGATTCGGAAATCCAGTTGATACCGAACCGTTATCGATTACTCAGTGATTCGAAGAGAACTGCAGAGTATAAACCAGACTACAGGCCAGGAAATGCGATCTCGGATTCAGATGTACTCAGTACTCTATTAACCCCAGGACACTATTGTTGTCTGAATTAATTATGGCACTGAGCTGACCGGTGCTGTCCGGAGACATGAACTGCAGCACTGCCACATTTAGAACCAGGGGAAATTCAGGGTATTCGTTGCCCTTGACTACCAGGGCGTATTCCTCCCAGTCACTGTATGCCGCTCCCATCGAATCCCTGGCAGCACTTACCCAGGGGCCGGCATCATCGTAGTCAGGCAGCTGCCCGAGTGGTACAGAAGTTGAATCCTCCCAGAGGTAATTTGTGGTGCCGATATATTGAACCATCACAATCAGCACGCTGGTGGAATCCGATGTTTCGGCAAAATAGAACTGCCAGGGAATAGCGGTCTCCGGCTCCCCCTCATCGTTAATGTCGATGCATGAGACCATGAAAAGCACCCCCTCGGGGAACTCGCTGTCACGAACCGCATCGGCAAGAGCGAGACCCCAGCCCAGGCCGTGATCATCCGGAATGATTGCCCCGGTGGGATCATTGCATGATGCTGCGAGAAGCACTGCCGCAAGCAAAGATATGACGGCTTTGAAATACGATATCATGGTATACCTCCAAATAGGTTCCTGCAATTGGTCATCCGTTACTTTGAACCAGAATATATACTTGAATTAATGATACCGCCTGAAATCATCATCTGTCAATGAAGTAACAGGCTGACAGGAATACCTCTCAACTATTCTTCCGGGTACTTCTGTCTCTCTTTCACAAGGTACGCCGGTCTCCGCTGAAGGGGATTGCGCCAGATATCCACTGCTTCCATCATGACAGGATCATCAGCGATGCTCTCCATAAAGGCTTCCCACTGGTCTTCGCGCAGCAGGCCATAGTCACCGCTCAGTCGGACAAAATACCGATCCGCAATCTCCGGACTGAGGTAATACGAAACCTCATCCCTGAGAATTCCCGCAGTTATACGCCAGACCCTGTCCCGCTGGAAATACTCTTCAGGCGCCCAGGGAAGTGCATCCACTTCGAACCTGTACGTGATCATCTCTGCGAGTGCCCCGTGAGCGATTATCAGTTCCCAGTCCACCCCTGACAGCGCCTCCACAGCCTCCCCCGCAATCTCCTCGTAGTATTCGTACGGAGGGTCATGCAGCTCCGGAGTATAAGACCTGCTTGTGTAAAAGGATAAAGCCAGTAATGTCAGAAAAATCAGCACAGGTATTACCCTGCGACTCAGAAGTCCCCTGTCCAATCGTAGCCCGAGGATCTTTTCCACAGCCAGGCGTATGTATGGGAGGCAGATGAGGGGAAACATCAGAAGGGTTCCGAAGAAGAGCCTGTAGGAAATGCCGGTGAGAGAGAACCTGAAGAAGGGGAACAGCCCTGTCAGGCTGAATATCAGCAGAATGAGATACGCTCCACCCATGTGAAGAAAGCTGAATCTCTTCCTGCATAAAAGAAGAAGGCACGTTAAAAGAGGGAGTACAGCGGCAAGGAAGATCTCCACAATCCATGGCGATGATATCCTGAAAAGCCCGAAACTCTGCACAAATGATACCGGCACAAAAATAGGGCTGAGCGACTGGTCACCCGTTATCCTTTCCAGATCCTGGACAGATGGAGCCAGGGGCAGCCGGTTCGAGATAAACAGAAGCAGAACCAGCAGCAGCATAATCATTGCAACAGGCAGTAATATCCTCGCCCGTTTTCGCCCGGTGCTTGACCACAGATGTTTCAGAAGGTGTTTTACCGAGGGAGCGAAATACAGAACCAGGAAGCACAGGGAGAGTACAGCGGAGAACCGGTGGGTGAAAAATGCCGCCAGAAACAGCAGTATCACTCCAATTATTCTAACGTACAGGCCTCCGTTCTTCACTCCCCCTCTCCAGCACCGGCCTGTGCTGAATACCGAGGCCATGAAGAAAAAGAAGAGGGCAAAACCCAGAAGGTTCTTCGGGAACTGCGTAAAGAAGTAATTCAGAGAGGGACTCATGACAGACAGGGTAGCTGTTAACAGAGCGGTAAAAAAAGCCAGACGCTTGCTGGTATCGCGAACTGACCTCAACAGTGAGAAGGACAATGTGAACACCGAGAGGACGAACAGAAGTTTAAAAAGAACCGCACTGATCTTGTAAGATGTGACGTAATCCCCGGTGATTGCGTGGAGGGCAATAAGAGGCAGATACACCAGGGAATACTCAGGCGAATGCATTACGCCTGTGTTGCTCAGAGACTGCACCTGCACCAGGTAATAGTAGCCATCCCAGCCGTTTGCGTACTCGGTCTGATAGACCGATGCAAGACCGCTGCCAATAAGAACTCCCGCCAGAACAAGCAGCAGGATACCTGAAATCAGCTTATCATGCATCAGAGTTTAAGCCCGATGTATCTCTAGAATGTGAAGTCCTCGAACATTCCCCGGTTGCTGGAAATCCATCCTTCACCGAACTGCAGCGTATCGCTGAAGATCGTCATTCGGTCTATGGACTGACCCTGATCGGGCGATGTTCCGGCATATGGATCGTAGTAAGTCTGATCGATACTGGCTACTCTGTTCAACCTGCCGAAGATTCGCACCGAGTTATCGCTGAGAATCTGCCAGTTACCATCGGCATACATCTTTTCCACTGAATCTTCCCGCTCATCGGTCTTCCAGATGACAAAACTGCTGTTGGAGCGCAGGATAAGGGTCTGTAAGTGGTAATCCCATTCATATTCATTATAACTACCGGCATATACCTGCCTGTCAATGAAAGCCCCGGCAGGTGTGTTCTGAGCCCACTGCAGGATAGCGCGCTTTCGCATTTCGCTTTCTCCGGAGTTAACCACGAACCATTCCTCACCGTTGAAGAAGCACAGTTCGCTTATAACCAGGTCCTTGTATGTCTCGCCTTCGTAAACCTCAAGAAACTCCATGGTGAAACTGCTTCCTTCAAGTGGAGTTTCAAGGGTTATTAGCTGCGGGTCCATGGTATCCTCAAGCTGGTATAAGGGTGGGTACTCTCCTTCAGTACCGAAGGAAAAAGATGCCGCCCTTTCGTTCTGATCAAAATGGGTCCCGGACCGATGGTAGCCGTTCCAGACCTTGATCTGCTCTATGCGCTGCGGCTGATCAAAAAGAAATGTCAGGCTCTCACCCTCACCTGAGCTGTTTTCGTTCCCGTCGGCCCATCCGAAGGCAGGCCGGGAATCAAAGAGGAAATCCGGGTTATAGGACTCAACAGGATCAAGGGAGGAGCTGGCCTGGACGCGTCCACCAACTTCCCTGATAGGCATTACCTGCAGGGGGATTTCATCACCTTCAGCGTCCAATACCAGAAGGGTTACTTCGCTGATACCCACCGGCAGGTTCCCGGTATTGCGTATTCCGTTCTCATCCCATTCCATCGAGTCAGTATACACTATCCTTATGAAAACGCTCTTGACCGAAGTATCGATATAATCAGGCCAATCATGCAGTTGTAGGACAGGTCCTTCTATTCCATTTATGTAAATTGCGTATTCGGATATACTTTCAAAACCGCTGCCGCCCGGCAGGAATTTTACATCTATTGAACTTATGTTTATCGGTTCCTCAAAGGCGAAGAAGAGCCCTTCATCCGGTGCCGCGCCGGGCATGGTGGCCCAATAGGTATCCGGATCATTATCGAATACGTTCTCCGGACCATATCTCTCTTCCGGCATGTTTATTGAGGTTGCGTAGCACAGCTCGAGGTATGCAACAGGCCCCTCCTTTGAGTCCGAGGCTTCTGCGGAACCACGGGCCAGGAAGACTGAGACAAACACCAGAGCGGACAGCACCAGTATTGACCTTTTCATAATAACCTCCCCATGGGCCATGGACGGTGATTTTGCACACCGTGTAATTCTATTTCCTCAAGTTGCTTATCAAAATGCTGGTAATCCTTCTCCTGCCAGTCCCCTCCCCATCTCCAGCCCAGGAGCTTTAACAGTTCGACTACCGGATGTCCATCGTACAGGGTCCCCGGCATAGAGGTATCGTACACCGAACCTTCGGGAGAAATACACTGGCCCGAATAATAGGGATTCTGATAGGGATTTATATCTATCGCAAGTCCGAATGCATGCCTGGACAGCCTGTCTGTACCCCCAACGCAGCGATAGTTGAAGGCTGAAGTATTATTCTGTCTCATGGATTCACCGTCATCCCAGTCATACTCCGATATCGGCACCACGGATTCAATCGGAAATTCTGTCAAGAACATCAGCATGAAAACCATCTGCAGATCGCCCACAACCCGGTTATCAGCCACGAACTGACCATGGTACAGGCCTCCGTCAAAACCCCAGTAAACCACGTCAACAAGAACCTGGTTATCCAGTATCCACCGGGGACAATCTTCGTTGACTCCGGAAATAGATTCGTCGAAAGAAAGATCCGTATATCTACCTTCCCCTGAAAAGGCAGGCAGTACATAAGCAAGCAGAACAAGGCATATCATTATTCGCCCGGACCCTCTATACACCGGGTATTCCATGTTCCCAGGTTTACACAGGCTCGATATAAAAAATTTCCCCGTATTCGCGACGGGATGCGTATCCCCCGTTCCATGTGACCAGAACAAGCCATACAAAACCACCATCACTGCCCCAGTAGAATGTAATGTTCTCCTGATAATGTCCTATGGCAGGATAAATGCCATTTCTCGTGTTGATGGATATCTCGGTCCTGTACAAACCGTGCTCATCATCAAGATGTTCCATGACCTGGTTGCAGTACTCCCTGATGTCGGCGATCTCATCTGCCAGAACCACACAGGAGATACCGAGCATTACTGCAATGAGTGTTTTCATGCTTCCTCCAAAATAATCCCATACTCATTAATGGTTATGCAAGGCTTTTCGGTCAAGCCCGAATTAGTGTGCAAATTCATGAGCCCTTCAGGCACGGGATTCATCTGTCCCTCAGATGATCCCTGGGATTCCATCCATTCCCGATACTCCTCCATGTCCGGGTACTTTCTACCTTCGGTACACTCCTCATTCTGCTCCAGGAGCAGGGCTCCGATCAGCCTGAATGCTGATGCCTGATTCGGTAAGATCCTTATCGCTCTCTCCCGTCTGCGGATCTCCTGGTTCAGTCTCTCGATGGAGTTGGATGTACGCACTCGTTTGCGGTATTTCATTAGAAGCGCCATCACCACCAGGGCTTGGGCCGCAGCAGAAGACTGCCTCTTCCGCAAATGACCATCTCTCATGCTCCAGAAGACAGCTGTGGGCTGTTTTGGGAGTATGAAATGGGCTTCACGAAAATCCATTTCCCTATTATAATTAAAATTATGTTATAATATTCTTACTGAAAAAGTGAGAGAAAAGAGAGGGAAATGAAAAGAACGTACTTGTTAACACTTGTCCTGATGGTTGGAATTCTTGCCGCGAATGATAATTCATCCACTCCGGATGGTTTTGTTCCCGGGACCATTAATTCCATTAATTTAAATATGTCTGTTGTACAGCCTGCGACAGTAGACAATTCTATGGAATGTAACTCCGAAGTTCCTGGGACACCACCGGTAGCCGGTACGGATGCTTTTGCATTCACTATGGTCAACTGCTCAGATTTCGACTGGTTTGGACCATATTGCCGAGGTTTAGATGTAGTTTCTCACGGTGGTGGTTATTTGCTCATGTCACCTTCGATTACTTCTGATTCTATATATTTCATAAATTTCGATGATGGACTATTGAATGATAAATTACCTTTAGATCCAGCCAACACCGGGGGATGGGGCAGCTATCCATATGGAAGTATAAATGTCAACGACTATATGAACCTCAGTATCTTCAATTCATTGAATCTCGGAGTTTCCTGGACTGCATATACGAATCCATCAGGAACGGAAGGCAGAGGAATGGATGTTGATTACTCAACTAATCTTGTATGGGAAACCTCCTCCAGTTCCGGTATCTATTCGTTCTCACATCTCGCTTCTACAGGAACCTACTATGATGTCTCAGCCTACATTTCTGAGCAGATGAGTGGTCTTACGGTATATGATAATGGAGGCAACCATTTCCTCATCGTTAATACTTACAACTCAGGTTATGCCTACTTCTTCGATCTTGATGACAATCTTAACTATCTCGGTAGCGCTGCATATCCATACCAATCGACTACACAAAATTCTTACGGATTAGCCTACTGCGATACGCGAGATGCTTTTTTCTGGGCTTTCAAAGACACTGACACTCATTGCTATCTGGTTGAATTGGAACTGGCTGTTACCAGTTTAGATCGAACCACATGGGGTGAAATCAAAAGCTCGTTCTGATCAAAAGGATTAAAAAGAACTTGATCCAAATATGTCCTCCGGGAGTAATCTTCAGAAATTACTTTCAGAGGGCTGTTTTTTCTCGTTATTCCGCAATGATGTGAACAGGAAACGGAAATTAGTCTGCCGGGGTGGGTTTCGGCTCCGCACTGCTGAGCTTTGCCTTTGAAGGAGATATCGAATTACGTGATGTCTCATTCGCCATTCATATCTGACAATAGTGAAAAAGCTTTTTTTCCCGTTGCAGCAAGATGGCTTGCACTTCATCTCCTCAATACGGGCTGCCTTGTCAGAAGTCGGCGCAACATCGATTAACGGCTGTACGCGAAACGCGGCTCTATGACTGGATAATGCCGCATAAAAAGATCAGGGAATCCGTCGGCCCATGCGTTCCGGCAGGTCGTGGGATCCATCATTCTGCCCATGAAGACGATAGAACCGGTCGGGTTGTCCTGTATGATGAAAATAAACGGTCTGTTGATGTTCATTTCTATGGGAGTTTCAGGCATGGAAAGCATGTTCATCACCACAGCGGTGGCTGCGGCGGCTTCGGTTCCTTCCTCGTCCACCTTTACAAAGGCCTTGTGCAGAACCTCGGATATGTAAAGGTCAGGGTTCCCCGTGAATCCGCTGAAGTTGGCATCTGGTCCAAAGGCCGATTCCATGCCCAGAGAAATCAGAATAGCGCCGAGCGGCATGCTGCGAGTGAATTCAAATCCTGGCATGGTCAGATGCACATTCCTGGAAGTCATGGAAGTTCCAATAGCATCAAGTGTTTCTGCATTGAAATCTTCCTGAAATTCCTCCATATCTCCCGATGGCATAATGATCAGCATTCCGGCATCGCCCCCTGCATAATCAAGGGCCACAGCGCTCCACTCTTCAGTGAAAGCGTATCCGTAGTGCTCTGTATTGGTCATCATGGGTACCACAACGGCTGAACCGTTCGGAAGGATGAACCGTCCATCTGATGTTGCGTGTGCGTCAAAGGGGTGCCTCCACGAGGCCTTGAAGTAAACGGCGTTTGTCAGCACAACCCTTGTATCCGCACCGAGTACTCCCCGGGGAATAAGGTCAAGAATTTTATCCATGGTGCTTTCCGCGACCCATGAGTTTATTACTTCGCGGGAACCCTCAGCATCCCCTGCGAAATCAAGATTTTCAACAGAGGCGCTGTAATATCCCGTAACAGCCGTTACGAAACTGTTCAGAAGTTCATAACCGTTCTGTACCCAGAGCCCGTTGGAGATAGCCAGAGTGAACGGGTCTCCCCTTTCCATGGAAAGGTCGCCTAAATTGAGCATTTCAGTCACCAACTGAAATTCCCTGTTTAAAGCCTCTACCGGTAAATCGAAGTGAAGCACCGAAGCCATCTCGAAGGCTGTACTGCCGCTGGCTCCGTTGTAAGTCATACCAAGGACCATGGAAATGCTGTAGGGGCTGAAGAATATGTTGTCATCATCGTTCATCTCACAGACTGCAGAATACAGATCCATAGCGAATTCGTTATTCCCCCTCACCAGTGTCAGCATACCCGTCTCATCACCGATGGGCATCATAACCATCTCTGCAGAGGCCACCTGTGTAATGGCAATAATCGTAGAGCAGAGCAAAAGCAGTTTCATAACCATCTCCAATCTTGTTTCCCAAGTTACAATGAGAAGAAGATAATATTCCAACAGCTGCTTCATGTCATGCCCGAAGCTGCAGAAGCGAATAAAGGATCCCGGACAATCCATTCATTGAATAGTTTTCTGGAATAGTTCAGAAATTATGCGCGATTTCAAAGAAACTCCTGAAGCGGCCGTCGCAACCCGCTGCGTAAAGGGTGCCGTCCAGTGACATCGCCAGGGCCTCCTCACTGCAGATGCCTCCTCCCCGCGTCACGTATGGCACATGAACGCGGACATTATCCCCCGCCGGAGATACGCGCAGTGTGAAATTATCATCCCTTTTACCTTTGCACAGCACAAAGGTAAAACCGATTGGCGTCTCCGCATACTCGTCCCCATGAGAGATCGCACGGGAGCACGATGTTGAATATCATCCTGCCGGTTCGGTCGAACCTGGCAAGCATGGTGAAATCGAGAAAATAGTAATAATCGTCGAAACCCACGGACAGGATCATATCGCCGCCAAATGTTTATCTGATAATCGCCATTATTGGAGAACCAGGCAGGACATCAATTCTCTCGATATCTTCAAAGTCCGCAAACAGATAGGCATTGTATTGCAAAAACGGTAATATTCTCGAATCCGGAACTTACGATGAACTGATGACAAAGAAAGCCGCATTCTATCAACTTGCACAGCGTCAGCTGATCTGAAAAACTAACCCGATATCGCTGGACTTGAAGAAGGCTGAAATATATAATTGACTATTGTTGATGTGTTTACGCCAATTCCAGATTTAGTATTATAGCTTTTTCAGAACACCAGCATTCTCACGTCCGGTCCGGGGTATTCGCACACAATTGAGAGGGGAAATCGATAATGAAAATCGATAGCTTGGTTCGAAGAAGTATGATCCTGCCCGTCACCCCAGATCGAGGAAACGGAGCTTCCCAGGATCGATGCGCGGTACATCGATCTGGAATAAACAATTACTGTTCCGGTATAACTGTCAAAGCTTTAACGTTAGGCTGAGAACAATGAAAATACTCTCTACAATAGCAGTGATGATTCTGATAAGTCTCTCTGCAACATCTGTCTCCGCATCGATTCTCGACTTCAAGACACTGGAAATTGATTTCACAAACCTTGCTGATGCGGGAGTCAAGGCAACCTGGTCGGAACCGGATATTGTCACAGTAACAACCAACGGTCTTGGATGGAACGGTGAACCCGCATCAATGCGCGATGGATGGATAAAGACGGTTCCCATAGCCCTCGGGCTTTCGTGGCGAGCTCCCTCCGCAGTCTCGGTTCGAGTGTGTATCAATCCGGAAATCGAAGAAATAGCCCTGAACAGCGGTCAAGTGAGTACACCTTACCAGGGTGATGTCTATGTGCGCTTTTCACCAGATACCGTGCACTGGTCTACATGGCAGGTACTTCAGCCGCGTGAACCTCAGAGCAGCACGGAAATCCTGAATCCGGGAAGACATTTCAGCGGAACATTGCGTGTCCCCTACATTGAAATGACCGAGTACCGTCAACTGCTCGGGAAATACGCAGAACTGGATGTTCCCTGGAGAAGCGATGAAGAAGCAGCCGTCCAGTGGATACTTGAAAACGATCCGGCTTTCTTTGAGAGACAGATTCCCTTCATAGGTTACATCGAATTCCTCTACGAGGGCTCTTTCCATGGCAGACAGCGTATCACATCGTTCAGGGCTGAAATTACCTGCGGAATGAGTGGTCTCCATTACCCGCCGGAGAATGACAGCATCTACGAAGACAGGGATTCCAGACCATGGTCATTTACTGCAGTCTCAGGTTCGGAAGTACTCAGAACTCTATGATCGCCAGCACATTATCGTTGTCCGAATCAAGTATTACAGTGAGCTGACCTGTAGTATCTGGAGACACGAACTGAAGTACAGCCACGTTCAGGGCCAGGGGAAACTCAGGATAATCGTTGCTCTGGACTATCAGGGAGTATTCCTCCCAGTCGCTGTAAACCGAACCCATTGAATCTCTGGCCGCGTCCATCCAGGGACCGGCATCGTCATAATCAGGCAGGGAGCCCGTGGGTACAGATGTTGAATCCTCCCAGAGGTAGTTGGTTGTGCCGATATACTGAACAAACACAATCAGTACATTGGTGGAATCCGAGGGTTCAGCGTAATAAAGCATCCACGGGAAACCGGTCTCGGGCTTCCCCTCATCGTTCAGGTCAGCACATGATAACATGAAAAGCACCCCATCGGGGAACTGTATGTCACGAACCGCATCAGAAAGATTCAGACCCCAGCCCAGACTGTGCTCAACCGGTACGATTATCCCGGCCGGATCACTGCTGCAGCCAATTACCAGAAGAACGGCCGCAAGCAAAGACATGACGATTTTGAAATACGATATCATTGTATACCTCCTGAAAGTATCATCTCCCCGGCTGCCTGCAATAATACTGCTCAACCTTTCAATTTTGAATTCTGCAACAACATACAAGTATGATGAATTGTCTGTCCAGCGGGCAATATGCCTGCGCTCAGGTCCCTGTAAGGAACTGAACCAGACAGAAAACACTCCGGATTGTTTGCCATCTCCGCTTTCTGTACATATCTTTCAGATGAAAACCTTCACGGCGGGAGAACGATATGAATTTCAGATTTTCAGTCATTACGCTAACCATTTTGCTCATAATCACTTCCTGTGGTCAGGAAAAACACGAACCTGCACTGCTCGATTCGATGCCAGCCGGATATGACCTTTACGTTACATTCAGACCATCGGAGATAGATGCAGACGCAATCCTTTCCAATATTAAGGAAATCGCTGAGCAGGCTCAACAGCAGATGCCATTTCCTGTTGCCGGGGTCCTCGGATTTGACCCGTTCGATTGGGATGCCTGGGTTAGCACCTTCGCTCTCGATCCCGAGGGAGAAATAGGATTGCTCATCGCACTTGCTGATGATGAACCGGAACTCATTGCTCTTTTCCTCCCCTCTACCGATGCTGAAAAGGTACAGGGATTCATAGATGATTTAGTTTCCCAGGCACCTGATATGGAAGCGATTCCGCTGATCACCGAATCAGAAGGTTACGTCATCCTTGCGGGCGCACCACGGCAGTCGATCCTCGATGAATTCAATGCCTCACTGGAAACCCACGTTGGAACGGACGAGATCTATGCCGAACTCAGGGAGCAATCAACTCCTTGTACTCCAGCGATAGAAGTATTCATTGATGCTTCCGTACTTGCTGAGAGTGAAATGGAAGCTATGCTTGTAACCTGCTTCTCGGTGGAATCGAATCTGAGTATCCAGTTCATCTCGCGTATGTACAACATGGAAGCTTTGGAGTTCGCCGCAGTAGTATCCCAACACTCCAGCGGTAACTCTATGAAGATACCTGCCGATGCTACCTGCGCTATGCATGTCAGCGCGGATATGGCTGCACTGAAGGAGATCGTTACAACCAATTTACCACCAGATGCTCAGATGGGCGCTGCAATGCTCGGATTCGAATCAATCGATGAGATACTGGATATCTTTTCCGGAGATGCCTGGTTTGCGCTTCAGACAGACGGAGACACCTACTCCGGTATGATAGCATACGGTTTATCCGACCCGGGAGCCCTTCAGGAACTGCTTGGCAAGCTTTCCGGAATGATGGGAATGTCAGGTGAGGATTACACATCTTTCCAGTTCCGGGGGAACACATGTTTTAGAATAGATGTAGGAGACCTTGCTGGTATAGAGAGTCTTGAAATCGGGGTCGTTGATGACGTTTTCGTCGTCACCGGTGGCTATACACTCCAGAATGTGGCTGATGGTGTAACTTTCGACAATTATCTCGAACGAACCGGACTCGATATCGAGGATGAAGGCGGATTCGCGTTAGCCGCGGACGTTGGTGCCCTGGCAGACGCTTACGAGCTAAACAGGGAAGCAGATAACATTGTCGATTTTGAAGAGTTCGGATTCGTGACCATGTCAGGAACTGCTGATGGAGCTATTATCCAGTTCAACGCCTCAATCGATTTCGGAGGTGGAAATCCATTCGCAATCATCATTGATACTGGTGCCAGACTGGCTTTAGAGAACAGGTGTGCGCCAGTTGAAGAACCGACTCCCGATGATCTTCCCCCGGTTGTAAAGGATCTCTCTATTTAAACCTCATCCGAGCCAATGGATCAGGGTTGATATACCTGGCTAATGAAGTAAAGGGGTCGGGCTGCTGTACTGCCCGATCCCTCTACAGTACATCCTCCGGATTCAGCAGTTGTAAGATACTCTCAAGGCTCATATAGAACACCTGACTCGCTGCAAGTAATCCAGAAGCAGTAAGCACAAAACCTGAAGCAATTCTCACTTCAGCTCCCTTCTTCCACCATTTCAGTCTGCTTCAAAGGGCTGAATATGAAGGATCACGCCCCATTTACCCTCATTTGTATTAAAACCCTCCAAAGCTCTATGAGTACTCTCCAGTGAAGCGAAGACAGTTACCCCGGAACCCTCAGTAAGAGGTGCGAACTGCATGGAGTAAAATCCATCGGGGAAAACGTACAGGTTTACGATCTCCTCTTCCAGATAACCCTTCAGAACCTTTCCGACTTCAAGGTCGTACCGTTCAGATGACCAGCCCAGGATGGAGATGCACCTGGTTACGCTTTCCAGTGTGAATACCAGTTCTGATACTTCAAATAATCCTGCGATTTCATCGCAAAGCTCAACCTCAGGGTTAAGCTCAAATATCACATCCAGAGGAAGGGACTCGAACAGCTGAAGACTCTCCAGATCAACCGAATCCCGATATTCTTTCATTATTATACGATCCAAGCCGGAACCTCGTCTACAAAAATTTCATTATCTTTCAGAGGAAAGGTAATTACCTGACTGGATCATCTGCCTTGGAGTAGAACCAGAACACGATTACACTAGCAGGGACTGCTCTATGAAAATACTGTTATTGATGCTGATCTCGTACTACTATCAACCGGATAGTCCTATGACTCAACTGCTCTGTACATATAACTACGGAGATTTTCTTGGCTGGCATTCGGACACGGCCTATGTACGAGAAACTGTCTACCATGATCTTGCAGACATTACCGAGGAAACACATTTCCTCATAACAAATGATGGTTATGAAGAAGTATCATTCTCCAGTATCCCTTCAACTGAACCTGGAACCGTAGTGATATCTGATTCCGAACCTCCTCCTGAGCATGCAGCCTATGAACTTGTAACAGACGCTTCGGAGGAGGATCTGGAGTTCATGTGTGAAGCGTGTCTGAACTTCGAGGAATACCTTGATGCTAACCCACCTACCGTTCCCGTTCAAATGTCCCTGATAAGAACAGAGGACAGCACCGTGGTTTGGAATGAATCCCGCATACTCACCTGGTTCGGAGGAGAGTGCGCTCCGATCTTCTTCCTGCCCGGCCTGGATCAGGCAGTTCTCTCACCGGACAGTACCATGCTCTTCTTCAGCGTTCTCTACGGTCCATTTATGGAATACTATATGACGCCATCCGGGATCTGATATCCCATACCCCGAACAGGTAAAGATGAAGAATTCATACAGAAAGCTGGAAGTGTATATCGGGACACTGGGAGCCATGTTCTTCTGGGGTATCGCTTTCGTCTGGACCAAGATCGTTTTCGAATACTACGGGCCGTTCACCACACTGCTGTTCAGGCTGGTGATCTCTTCCGTTCTTCTCACCTTCTATGCCATGGTGACAAAAAAGAGTGAAAAAGTATCCAGGAAAGACTGGCCCCTCTTCCTCCTGATCGCCTTCCTGCAACCATTCTGCTACTTCATAGGAGAGAGCTTCGGCCTGCTTCTGGTATCCTCCACCCTGGCATCCATCATGATAGGATTCATCCCCGTGATTGCACCCATCTTCGCATACCTCTTATACAGGGAAAGGCTATCCGCAGTGAATATTGCCGGTCTGATCGTTTCCTTCCTGGGGCTTGCGATCTTCACGACCACTGGAAGTGCTCATCTGGAAGCATCCGTCAAAGGGCTGCTCTTTCTCCTGTTCGCAGTGCTTTCAGGCATAGGATACATTCTTGTCGTAAAAAACCTTTCACAACGCTATCGCCCGTTAACGATAGTCAGGATTCAGAACATGATAGGAGGGCTCTATTTCCTCCCGCTCATGATAGGTTTCGAGTGGGAGAAAACCCTGTCAGTGAACCCGCCCGCCAATGTGATACTGAACCTGGTCATGCTGGCCCTGTTCTGCTCCTCCCTGGCCTTCATCCTGATAACCGTCTCCATAAGGGAGCTGGGTATAAGCAGAACGAGCGTGTTCACGAACATCATACCCGTAATAACAGCCATATCCGCCTATTTCCTGCTTAACGAGAGCTTCTCGGAAAGAAAGATCATCGGAATGGCCATCATCATCTCGGGCCTGTTCCTTTCACAGTACAAGAAACGCAAGACAGCAAGGATCATCCTTGAGCGTTGATCAGCTCACCTGGCTAATCTGCCTCTTCGTTCATCATAAGCAAATTGATTGTGAGGTGAAGCATCACCTTCAGCAGATCATTTTCAGTCTCTTCAAGCTTCGCGTGAAGCCATTCCCGGTTTTTGCGGGGGCTTGCCAGGATAATCTCTTAAATGTATTATACTGCACTAATATGAAAGATAGTTTTTTTAATAGATTCTTATTGTTTTAGGGAAGTTTACGAACTTTCTGAACCATCTTTTTTCCATTAATTCCACTACTATCATCACATAAGTGAAATAGCTTATTTCACAACAGATTGCTGTGTTTATGCAGCAAGGTTCCGGGCCGTATCCCGGATGGCACGCCCCTGCTTAAGGGGCAACAGCGGCATTAATGCCGCATGGTACGTAGGGACTGAAGTCCCAAGAACAGGAGTTCGAATGGGTAAGAAGCTGTTTGTTGGAGGATTAGCCTGGGCAACGAATGATGAGAGTCTCATGAAGGCGTTTGAGGAGCATGGCACAATAGAAGAGGCCAAGGTTATCAGCGACAGAGACACAGGCAGATCAAGAGGGTTCGGTTTTGTAACCTTCGAGACTGAGGAAAACGCAATTGCAGCCCAGAAGGCGATGGACGGACAGGAAATGGACGGACGTCAGCTCAGAGTGGATTTTGCCAACGACAAGCAAAAGAGGAACTAGCATAATTCTCTTTAAGTAATGCAAGGGGAGGCATTCGTGTCTCCCCTTAATCGTGCATGATTATTCTTGACTCTCAGACAACCCTACGTACACCACTCGGGAAGACTCTACTCCCCGTATAACAACCACTCCAGTGCTGCTTCAAATACTTCATCATGACCGGATTGCATACCTTCTATAGTAGGTCTGATGTATACATCGGGCAATATACCTACCCTCTGTGTTTCACTTCCGTCGGGATTATAAACTCCTATCCCGGTGATCCTGGCTTCAATGCCCCCTGGAAGCTGAATGAACACCACATCACCATCCGCTCCAGCGCTTGGGCTGCCGAATACATGTGCCTCTGGAGCAAGCCTCCAGGCCATCGCTGTGAATTCAGCCTGGCTCTTGGAACCTTCGTCAAGAAGAATGGCGATTCTTCCTGAGTAAAGTTGATCTCCTCCTCCGGCGGAAGTGGGCTCAATCCAGATGAAAGTCCCTGGATTGCTGTAATCCGGGCATGTGAAGTGAGCGAAAACCGTTTCTTCGGGCAGGATGAAATCAGCCACACTGTAAATCACGAAATCTTTCGGGTAATCACGCAGATCAAGTATCAATCCATCCGTGTTCCCGAGTTCGTCAATCATCCCCTCAATGTCACCTCTTGTGAGCATGCCGACGTAAACATATCCAATATTATCGTTCAAAAGGGTATACGGTCCATCACCTGCAGCAGGCTGATCAGCCATGTTCATATTCAGGCTGTCTTCTTCCATTCTGGGAACAGTGATAACCAGTGTTTCAGAGCCTCTTTGAATGTTGAGATTTACTTCTGCCGTTTCTCCACGCAGAAATATTTGGCCGAGTCTGTAGTAGCGGGATTCCTCCGTTGAGCCATTAATGAATGGAAGCATTTCTGCAACATGTTCCTGTATCGGTCGATCATCGATGGCAGTAATCACATCACCGATCTCCATACCCGCTGAAATGGTGGACTCATGGGTAAATCCATCAACAATCCATTGACCATCTACATACGCCAGGCAAAGAGGTGTGAAATAAATCCCGAAGAACTCCCTCAAAGCATCCGGATCATTGCTGATCTTAGCATGAGAGTCACCGATGCTGACTATGAGCTTCTGAAGCTGGAGCAAATAAGAGAGATGAGTATCAGCCATTATCATAGAAGGGATGAATTCCGCAAGAATATCATCCCATTCTCCATCAATTGCATAACTGTAAGGGAAGTAGTACTCAATGATTCCCCAGTACCTGTAGAGAGCCAGAAGTCTGAATCCGGTGTCAGGTAAATCCATATTCTCGTAACCGCACTCATTAAAAATGGAATAGGGATTAC
>JAUWMQ010000076.1 GCA_030613065.1 Candidatus Aegiribacteria sp.
AAATCAGTACAAAGATCGAGTACTGAATAATCTGAAAAGGCGAGCATCTCAGATGGGGTTTGAACTGGTTCCATGCCCAAATATTGATGAAAACCTATCTCCTGCTGTAGCAATGTGTTAAATTTAAGTTACTTGAAAGAATGAACCGCTGCCCGATAACCTACGGAGAGTGTGATGCCGGTAAATACTCCGAGAGAGGGTTGCACCTTCTTAACCGCAACCTTTCAAAACTGAATGAGTTTCCCCTTTCTGCGACGGAGCAGCGAAGAGAAGCCATAGCCAGGGCTGGAAAAATATCTTTGCAGGGTGTACAGCCCAAATTGAGCGCAAGCCTCAGCGTGAAGAACTCGGTCTTTGAGATTGTCGACAGAGGGGCGCATTACATTCTTAAGCCGCAGCACAGCGATTATCCCCAGCTGCCTGAGAATGAAGGTCTTACAATGCATATGGCAGACATTGCAGGTATGGATGTTCCACTCAGGGGTCTTATCTACTCCAGAGACGGTTCACTTACATACTTCATAAGGCGTTTTGACAGGGCGGGAAAAGCCGGGAAGCTGGCAACGGAAGACTTCGCCCAGTTAAGTGGTAAGGACAGATCGACTAAGTACCTATCCAGCATGGAGAAACTGGCTGGAATTCTTGATGAACACTGCACATTTCCAGCGGTTGAGAAGCTCGAGCTCTTCAAGAGATCCCTCTTCAGTTATCTGAGCGGCAATGAAGATATGCATCTGAAAAATATTTCACTTATCCGGCGCGGGGGCAAGATCGAACTGGCCCCGCTTTACGACCATCTGAACTCATCAATTGCGCTGCAGGCCATGGGAAGATCATTGAATGATATTGAGGAAGTCGCCCTTCCTCTCCGGGGTAAAAAGCGCCATCTCACTCGCAGAGACTGGGTAGACTACTACGGGATAGAGAGACTGGAACTCAATGAGAAGGTAATTACTGAGTGCATGAATGCATTCAGCGCTGCCGCTCCGAAGTGGCTCGATCTTATTGAGATCAGTTTTCTTTCGGATGAAATGAAGAAACTCTATTCCGATCTCCTGGTTCAGCGCTGCGCTGTGCTGTTTCCTTAGGAGGGTTGCTAACTTAATGGGGTCGAACTTAATGGGGTCGTATCTTGAATTTTGGTGTTTTCTAATGATTGCTCTCAAGGGTTTATGATCTTACTTATTGTACTGTAGTGCATTCCAGTATGTCTGGCAATCTCCTGCTGGCTATAACCATGTTTTGAATGAGCAACATAGATTGCTCTATTTCGACTGGCACTGCCCGAAACACGACTTTATTCAGAGTTGTTCTTGAAAATAGACCGTTGACCGATACCACGAGCAGTCACGTGATACACTGCGCCAGAACATCCTATTCGGAGTGCTCTAGCCATAGCTTAAGTACAGCAATACATATGCCAAAATTCAAGATACGACCCCATGTATAATCAGTACATCCGGCTCGACATGTAGGCTATTCCTCCACCTATGATTCCCGCAGATGTCAGACCCATACCCCCATAGGAGCCGAAACGCAGACCTATATGCAACACCTGATCGTGACCGGAGTCAAAGGTATCTACAATATCCAGTCTGGCTGCCAGCCCCACCCAGTCTTTCCAGCCGAGAGAAAGCTCGACAGTGTAGCCGGCAAAACCATCGGGAAACGGACTGTCAGTCAGGATCAGGCCTGGAGAGAAATCGAGATTGAATTCGTCATCAAGGTGATATCTGAGATTTGCTCTGAGCCCCAGTTGGCTGTGCCAGCCACCATTCATGTAAGCGCTGAAGAATAGCGAGGGGCCAAGATCAATTCTCTCATTCAGAACGAACATCCAGCCAAGACTGGTAGTCATGTCCAGATCGCGGGTGATAATGCTGTCGGACTGGCTTACAGGCAGACTGAAATAGAAATCGGTTATCGGGTAAGATGTGCAGGTGCTGCTGCGATCATAACGTATGCATGCCTCTGCGGAAATAATGGATATTACAAGCAGAGGTATGACGAGGAACATCCCTGATAATGTCTTCATTGAGAATCCTCCAATGCCCCGGGGTCAATCCCCGGTGCGGTCCGTTTGCTGACTTTCGCACACACAACAACAAAATATTTCAGTCTCTAACTCACAAATTGTTGACGTACTCTTATAAGTAGCTAGTAATATCTATTATTGTACATCTGGTCAATAGTTTCATGAGAATCTTTTTGATCGTCAGCTGTAAAATCAATTTTCCCGTCAGTGGTCAATGTATTTCATATATTCGATGTTACAATAGAAATAACATCAATCATTGTAGTTAGGAGTATGTATGAAGCATATGATGATCTGTGGCACTGTGATTCTCGCTGTTTTGGCCATAGCCTGTGGAGACAATCAGCCGGAACCCAATGTAGATGAATCCTCTGAAGGAACCGCTGCTGCACTGGAACTTGTTTTCGTCGATTCTATCGGCGTTGAACTCGGTGATTCGAACTACGTTCTCGGTTCGATTGAAGCCTCCTCTCATACACTGGAAGGCAACATCCTTCTTCTTGATCGTCCGGCCTGCTGTGTGCGTGAGTACACAATCGGAGGGGAGTTCGTCAGGCAGTACAGCCGAAGGGGTACCGGACCAGGCGAGGTTGTTAATCCACTATCTATGACGCGTCTGACGAACGGAAACATTGTGATTCTGGACATGCAGACCGGAGGGCTGCATACATTCAGTCCAGAGGGCGAATGGCTCGGAATAACGGCTGATATTGTCAATGAACCGATCCTCTGGATCTCTCCTGCGGAGTCGAACAATTACGTTGGAACCCATAACACGTTCGATGTAATGGACGAGCAGCTTCTCGTAACAGCTGTCGTGGGTAAGTTCGCATCCGATTCCACCGAACCGACCATTACGTACTGGGAGAATACCTTTCCATTTGATTTCAGCGATTTCACCGTCCTGATAAACGAATCCTACTTCGCGACCGTATTTACTTCGGACAGGGAGGGCAACGTCTTCCTCGCGCAACGGGACACTGAAGAATACCAGATCACAGGGTTTGACGTGAACGGGGAGATCTTCGTCGAATTCGGACTGGACATTCCCATGGTCGAAAAGAGTGAACAGGAGATAATCGAGGAAGCGGAGTTCTGGAACACCAGGGCAAGGAACATGGGAGCCAACGGACAGCTGAACTACATGCCTGATCCTTTCCGATGGAAGATCCATTCTATGGGAATCGATGATCAGCACAGGCTATGGGTAAGAAGGGGAACCGAGGATACTCCTACTCTTGATGTCTTCGATTTCGATGGAAACCACCTCTTCACCGCTGAGATCCCCGGTATAACCGGGTACTCAGGTCTTCTCTGGGAAGTACATGTGGATGAGGAAGGCATACTGGCCTGGTCGCTGGATCCTCCTGATGGTTATCAGAAGCTCTACACCATGGAGCTTGCCGACACAGTGATGGTTGTTGAAGAGCAGATTCAATAGAAAGCGTTTTTAAGCTCTGCAACCAGAAAGCGGGGAGTTTTTGAACTCCCCGCTTTGTTTCAAATAGCTTCCGGGGTCGAGCTTCCGGGGTCGTATCTTGAATTTTGGTGTTTTCTAATGCCAAGATTCAAGATACGACCCCATGCATTCTGTCGAAAGCTATTAGATTATGGATTCAAGAGCCGTTACGTACTCGCCTATTGTGGGCGTAGTTCCGACGATTCTGTCGATTTCCGTGCCGTCGGCTTCCGCTATCACCACACATGGAATAGCAGAAACGTTGTACTGCTGAGCATAGGGGGCAACTTCCGGATTATCGACATCAAGCCTTAGAAGAACGAAGTTCGAGAGAACAGGGTGCATTTCCTCACTTGTGAAGTATTCTTCTCCCAGGGTTACACAGGGTCCGCACCAGTCGGCATACATGTCAATGAGCAGAAGTTTTCCCGATGCCGCGGCTTCCACGCTGGCGGCATCGAAATCATCCACAAACCATACGAGTTCTCCAGAGGGTTCTGTCTGCTGTCCTTCGGCTGTTTCACCGGCAGCGTTCTCAGCACTTCCGCAAGCTCCAGTGATAAGTCCGGCAATCATCAGCACTATCAGATGTTTTTTCATTTCTTTCCTTTCACAGGTGTTCTCAATCGATCTGCTTCGTATATATACAGTAATATAGAGTGATTGTTCCAAACGTAACAAATGGAGATCGTATGAGACCCGTAACACCGCTTATTACAGTCGACGCAATAATCGAGCTTTCTGATGGTAAGATAGTACTGGTGAAGCGCAGGTATCCTCCCCCTGGATGGGCGATTCCTGGAGGATTCGTGGATCCGGGGGAAAGTCTGGCTGAGGCCGTACGCAGGGAAGCCAGGGAGGAAACCTCCCTGGACATTGAGGTGGTATGCATTTTCCATGTCTACTCAAAGCCCTGGAGAGACCCCAGGGGAGACACGGTTAGCGTTGTATACTACTGCAGGGCCGACGGCTGCCCCGAAGGCGGCGATGATGCCGCAGAAGCTGTTGCTTATGCTCCTGATGATCTTCCAGATGTTATTGCTTTTGACCACAGGAAGATAATTCAGCATTTTCTGCAGTGGAAAAATACCGGTCTCCAGCCATCTGTTGAAGAGTAGCTCCTCCCTGATTTCTTCAGTTACTCCTCTAAAGAGAGTTGTGAAACTCTCTTAATATTACCTGCACCCGTCTGATTTCCTGCAGTGGCAGATGCAATCTGCTGTCCGGTCAGGCTGTCCATGGGATATATGATAACCATGGAGCTCTCTTCCTTCGAGATATCAAGCAGAGCCTGTATCTGTCTTAATTTCATGGCGTTGGGCTGCTGGGCAAGCAGGATCGAAGCCTCTTTCAGAGATGTGGCTACAATCTTCTCCGCTTCAGCCTGTATTATCTTGGCTTTGGCTGCCCTTTCCGCTCGGGCTATAACCGCAAGTTCCTCTATCAATGAGTTTGGTGTTCCCACATCGGTTATACGAACCGCCCTGACATTCACTCCGTAATCCGCGGCCTCGTTATCTATGATTTTCTTGAGATCGGAAGCGATGCGGTCTGTCTCGCTGAGAATGTCCCGGAGATCGTTCCCGCCGATCGTGCTCTTAAGAGCTTCCATTGATGCCCATTCAGTGGTCTTCCAGTAATTCTGAACATCGATTGCGGCCTTTTCCGGATCTTCCACTTCAAGTTCAACGGCAGCGGTAACGTCGATGGGTATGTTATCCCTTGTCAGTGTCTTTGTAGCCTTGACCTCGTAAGTGGTTATCCGGATATCTATTGTCTTGGCAACAGAGTATATGAATGGAGGAACAACGATGACCCCGGGGCCCCTGGCTCCTACTGATTTTCCCAGCCTCAGAAGTACAATTCTCTGCCATTGCGGGATAACGAAGAACATTTTCGCGAAGATGTTGGCAAACCAGAGCAGCGCAATGGACTTGACGGCTATCCAGATATACATGGATTCCAGTTTGGCGAGATCGGACCAGACCAGCAGAAGCCAGAGTGGTACGAGAATAAGAAGTCTTATGAAATTCCTGATGAAACTCTGAACCGGATTTCGATTGAGCATGATTCCCCTCCCGATTAAGCAGCACCGTTACAATTGTCAATTTCTCGCTGTTTTATACTATCAGCGGGAAAATGCCATGTCAATTGACTGAATTCTCTTCAAACTGCTTGAATTGACTGTATCTATTGTTTCTGAGTATTGTATTCTTCACAGAAAACACTCGGAGGGAGAAAATATGGATTATCAGGAATTCAGTGAAAACTGGAAACAGAAGCGGGGAGTTCTGATCTACTAATAAAACAACCTGCTGAACGTTCCAATCAGATTTTCACCCTGATTCTGAACCGAGTTGCTGCGGTCGATCTGTTCAGAGTTGAAACTGCTATAATCGCTGGAATCCTCAACAATTTTTATCAGCTCACCCTGATAGTAGTAAAATCTCATTTCAGGCTCTTCGGGCCTTCCGATCATGTAAACAAAGATTAAGTGCAGAGAATCGCTTACAACAACATTCTGATAAAGGGGCATAAGTTAACAGAAGAAGAGGGGGAGGGGGCGGATTAAACCGCCCCCTTTTTTCAGAACACAATCAGCTGGAGAGAACCGTGAACTCAATCCTTCTGTTCATCGCTTTATTCGATGCGGAAGTATTGGGAACAACCGGCTGGTTTTCTCCAAATCCCATGATGGTCAACATTCTTGCTGATACGCCCCGCTGCACAAGGTAATTGAATACCGAAGTCGCCCTCTGTTCGCTGAGGGTCTGGTTGTAGCTTGTGCTTCCGTCCGAATCCGTGTGTCCTGCTATCTGAACAGTGGCATTCGGATTAGCGTTGAGTATCTCAACCATATTGTCAAGGATATAGAAGGATTCGGGTTTGATGTTGGCGCTGCCGCTGTCGAAGTAGATGTTATCGAACGAGATGACCTGTCCGGTCCGCAGGGCGGGCCTAAGGACAAAGTCCACTATTGCCGTCTGGTCAGCTTCAATAACTACTATATCAGAAGATGCTCTATAATCTTCCGCTTCAGCTGTAACAGACCAGGTTCCTTCAGGAACATCGAACTGGAAAATACCGCTTGCGGTTGATTCGAATGTTATGGTAGTATCCTCAAGTTCAACTGAAATGGTCGCTACCAGAGGATCGCCGTTCTCAAACTCGGTTACCGTACCGGCAATCTGACCAAGGCCAGCCTGCAGTTCAAGAGCGAAATCTACAACAACATCCTGTTCCGCTATAAGAACAACTGTAGCCGATGCAGCCTTGTATCCTGGGGCAGCTACCGTTACAGGGATACTTCCTGCGGGAAGCGTGGCGGTATAGAATCCTGTTGCAGGATCTGAGATAACGTCCAGCACAGCAGTTCCCGGGAAGGAAACGGTAGCCTGTACAGCTTCTCCCTGTTCCGCTTCTGTGATCATACCGGATACGGTTCCGGTCGTTACTGGAGGTCCTTCAATAAGCAGATCGCTGGAGAATGCTATGCTTCCCGAGACTCCCCAGTCCTGCGTTCCTCCATCGGGAAGGGGAGCTCTCTGATCTCTATCCAGAATATCTACTGTTCCGCTCTGGTAAAGGCCATGACCGAAATCAAAGAATTCCGGATTGAAAGCTGTAAGACCCATATTGAAACAGAAATCCATGACGACTCCGCCGCCGGAGAATACACGAATTCCCGGGGAGAAGTAAGCTACATGGTTGAAACTATCCCTGTCCAGATACTTTTTAAGAGAATACTCTGTATAGAGAACAGCGAATTTGGTCGGGAATTCAATGGCAACCCCGAAATCCATTGCGTTATCTTCAACAAGAGAGCTTACAAGTATTTCACTCGCACGTGATCTGTTCCCTGTACTGTCGAATACAAGTCTGTAGTCATCCATTGTTACTGTCTGCTTGTACAGGGAGTAACCAACATTAAAATGCAATCTGATCGGTGTTCCTGGCCAGAGATTGGCCATATCCAAAGAGATCAGTCCATCTACACCTATGCTTGTATGCCCGGTTGAAAGGCTGGGTTGACGCATGGTAAACATGGGGGTTCCGGCATCGTACCTGCCGTCATACTCCTCACACTCGACTGTCTGGTTGCTCGATGGAGCAAACGAGAACCAGTTATCAAGTCCGAGCCAGAGGACTTCACTGGATGGAGTAGGTGTAAAACCGGCCTTGTAACCAAGCATGACATCACCCATGCCGTGAACACCATCCCACTGGCCAATGGTTTCATTTCGTGGTGGTGTAAGGTCAAACTCGTAGTACGTTCCGACGTAACTGATTCTTGCGGCAATTTCCATAAAGCTTGTAAGACCATAACCAAGGGTGAAGTATCCCTGAGACAGATGCTCGGAATCCTCCACGCTTAGAATGGTATCCGACGTGCTTCCCCCCGGGCGGTAATGAAGATCGTCGTACTTGTCCGAACTGCTCCAGTATCTTCCTACGATGCCGAATGACATCTGGTTAGCCCCGATGGTTCTGGCATCAATAACTCTGTTGACTCCCCTGAACCCCATGATCGAGGGCATAGAGAATGCGGATCCAGCCGCAAGCAAGAGCGTCAGGATCAGTATTAAACCCCTGGTTTTCATAGTACTTTCCTTTCGTACATTACTGGTTATGACTTGCGCAAAGACAATTATGGTATTAGAAAAGGATAAGCTGTATATGTCAACAGTTAAGAATAATATTGTTCTCTAACAGAAAACTGGAGAACTATTTGGAGAAAGGATATTTCACATGTCTGGAAAGCAATGTCTGATTTCTGTTATTCTCCTTTTTTGTAGTATTGCTCTATCGTACGATCCTCTTTATTACGACAATCTTACGGAAGCTCTGGGATCCATGCAGGCCGACGGGGATGTAGCCTTCGGGTACTTCGGAGCAAGCAAGTATTGGTGGACGGATACCCTCGGAAACAGCGAGGAATACGAATACGACACGAGTCTAGGTGTAATCAGATTCCAGTTCCTGGGCAGATACGGACTGACAAACAGCCATACACTATCATTGATCATTCCCGGTTACATTCAGCTGCAGGGACCCGGAGATCCCACCGGACTGGGGATTGCGGATCCCTGGATTTCCCTCGACGGATGGCTTACGAGGGAACCAAGGCTTTTTGCGAGGGGAGCCATCAGAATTCCTCTTAAAGGTGCTCTCGAATCGGGAAGATATTCTGAAAGCGACAGGCATTTCGCCTTTGACGGAGCAATGACTCTAGTAACCTCTATCTCAGGTGGCTCAGGCATCAATATCGAAGCAACCGCCGGACTCAGATATTACCTGTCAGCCTGGGACGCACTTCATGGCAGCAGAAGAGACTCGGCGGAAACCAAGCCTCCAGTCGAACTGCGGCTTGCCGGCTTTTTGGTTCTACCGATCAACCCTGAACTAAGCCTGAGGCTTGGAGGAGAAATAGCTACAAGAGGTGAAACCGGAGCCAGACTGGATGGAAACTGGACTGACCAGCCCGGCAGCGCATTCAGTCAGCAGGATCTCCGGGCAGGATTTTCAGTAAATAATGAAAGCCTTAATCTTGCGGCTGAGGTGTTCTACCGGCTCGGAGGAGAAAATACAGCCAAGGAATGGGGACTCATGATAAGCGGAACGGGTCTCGATTTCACCGATCTATTCACCAGTTCAACCAGCTCTACCGGTACAAGGTGAAGATAACCCTTAAAGCCGCTGCAGTAATCCTGCTGATTGTTATTGCTATAGTGGCCAGGGGTAACAGTTCCGGAAAGAGGCTGATCGATACAGGCAGGGGATACATCGAACACCTGGCTACTGGTGAAACCGAGGAAGCATACTGTTTCCTGTCGGACAGCCTTGCAGCTCTTCTGACTCCGAATACCCTGGCGTATCTCGAGAGTGCCCCCTCCGAGGGTGGTATAAGAGCGGGAAGAGAAGAAAATCGCGGGTTCAATATTTCCATTTCACTTGATTGCGGTGGTTCAAGAGCGTTATGGCTCGAAGAAGGGTCAGATGGAAACTGGAAAATTACAGGAGACACATCTCTCGATAATGTCCTGGGTAATGCGACCCTTCTCTGTTCCTCATACGCAAAGGATACAGTTATTCCCGCCCTGTACGATCGAGGAGCCCCGGAGGATTTTCTCTGTCCTGTGGCGGGCGGCTCCCACTATTATATTGAAGATGCTGTTCTGTTCTGTTCCGCAGGTCATCTTGGAAACGGACTCGACACCGGAGGCTCAACCTGCAGAACTTTCAGGGACAGCCTGACTACAGTAATCTATGACTATGTCTACGCTGGTTACGAGTATCCGCCCAGCTTTGGGGAAATGTACGAACGGAGCGATGGTGCATTCAGCCAGAGGGGCGGATTCCATTGCCCGGACGATGGTTACGCTTATTTTGAATTGATCTCAGAAGGTATATATTGCCCGTTTCACAGGGATACGTGCTTTATTCCGGGTGTGACGGAATCACCTGAATCCATTTCGCACTGACGAAATCTGAACCGGGAGCGACTTGAACGAAACCGCGATTATCAGTACACAGGAAGAGCTGGAGAAGCTTACGGATAAACTCCGGAAAGAGAATGCTATTGCCGTTGATACTGAGTTTCATGGTGAAAGAAGATACTGGCCTGATCTATTTCTTATACAGATAGCAGGCAGTAATGGTCCAATAGCGGTCGATCCTCTGAAAATTAAGGATCTGTCTCCACTTGGCAGACTTTTTGAGTCCAAATCACCAGTTAAGGTCATTCACTCGGCCAGAAACGATATAGAAGTTCTAATGCATCATCTTAGCGTGAGATTCGTCTCAGTATTCGACACCCAGCTTGCAGCGGCTTTTCTGGGGCATGACAGGCAGACATCTCTCTTCAAACTGGTCAAAGCTGAATGCGGTATTTACCCGAAAAAAGGACACACTCTCAGCAACTGGTCTTTGAGGCCGCTGGCTGATGATCAGATTGAATACGCTCTGGATGACGTCAGATACCTGCTGGAGATATACCGGAGCCAGGTCGAAAAGCTTAAGGCAAAGGGCCATCTTGGATGGTATCTTGAGGAGGCGGAATCTCTCACGGATCCGTCAACATACAACAATACCGCTCACAAGCTCTTCAGAAAGGTCAGATCAACAGCAAAGGTAAAGAGTAACAGGCTGCAGGTCCTCTGGGCGCTTATCAAGTGGAGGGAAAATGCGGCGGAACAGGTAAACAGACCAAGAAATTTCGTTGTCAAGGATTATCTCCTCGGAGCAATTACTGCAATAAATCCAATTTCGAAAAGGGCACTCTCAAGAGTGAGGGGGCTTTCCAGTGGTTTCATTTTGAAATGGGGTGACGAAATTCTCAAAGTCATAGAGGAAGCAGAAAACTTTCCAGATGAGAATATTCCCGACATACCAACGTTTCATTCCGCGCCCGGTATTTCTGCTCGCACAGATATACTGCGCATATTCCTGAAACAGGAATCGTCCAGACTCGGTATTTCGCCAGAACTTCTTCTTTCAAAGGACCTGATCAGCTCACTGGCGAAAAACCCGCCTGACAATGAGGAAGAACTGTATTCTACGCTGGAGCTCACCGGCTGGCGGAAGGAAGCCCTTGGAAGTGACCTCGTATCTCTTCTTAAAGGGAAACTCGCCATGAAACTGAACCCCGAAGGCAAAGCGGGACTCCATTTCTTCAAGATAGAATAGTGTCTGAAGTCACTCCATCTGAAATTCTCAACATGATGAAAAACGAACTGAAGGATACTGGCATACCAGCACCCATGGAAAAATCCTCGGAAGCTTTTCCTGTACTGGTCTCAACAATAATAAGCTTGAGAACAAGGGATGCTGTTACAAGAAAGGTTTCCGCTCAGGTTCTGAAGAAAGCTCCAGACATCGATACCATGATATCTATTGACAGAACGGAGCTTGAACTGCTTCTGAAACCCGCGGGATTCTACAGACAGAAGGCACTACAAATAAAGAAGATAGCAGATATCCTCAAAAGCGAGTTTGATGGCAGGGTTCCTGACAATATTGACAATCTGCTGAGCCTTCCCGGGGTTGGAAGAAAAACCGCGAATTTCGTCCTTGGAATGGTCTTTGGTAAACCTTCAATATGTGTCGATGTTCATGTTCACAGGATTTCAAACAGACTGGGACTGGTAACTGCGCGATCACCGGAGGAAACCGAGTCGGCTCTTCAGAAGCTTTTCCCGAAAGCGGAATGGACGGGAATCAATCACATCATGGTCAGATTCGGGCAGGAGATATGCAAGCCGGTAAGACCACTATGCAATAAATGCCCGTTGAGAGATCAATGTCCTTCCAAAATCCCAGAGAAAGGCTGATTCATGGAGTATAGACTGTCGCCCGGTAAGCTGATTGACATAACAAGACCTCTTGATAGTAATACACCCGCATGGCCAGGGGACGTCAGATTCAGCAAAGAGACTAAAGCTATCGGCGCTTTTCGCACATCGAAACTCACCATGAGCAGCCATTGCGGAACACATATAGATCCCCCGGCACACCTGGCCCGATACAGAACTTTCGTTGACGATATTCCCCTTAACAGGCTCATTCTCCCAGCAGTGGTAGTTGACTGCGGGAAAAAGCGCATAATTCAAAAAGATCTTATTGAGGACCTTTCGCTTGAGGGTAAAGCTCTTATTCTGAAGACATCGTCAGGTTCTCCGGGAGAAAAGAGTGATTCGATGGAGTACGCGTACCTTTCAGTGAAGGCAGTAGAACTGGCTGTCAGCATGGGTATTATGACGATAGGTATCGACACCTTCTCTGTAGACCCACCGGATTCAACACCTGTTCATGAAATCCTTCTGGGAGCATCGATACCAATACTGGAGAATCTTCAGCTAAACGATGTCCTCCCGGGGAATTATCTGCTGATATGTTTCCCGCTTAAGATCGTAAACGGGGACGGCGCCCCGGTGAGGGCTTTCCTTCAGCCTGCTTACTAGTGTTCTAATAGTGAAAATCATTAGAGAATGTATCTTCAGAATGCCCAATGACATTCCAATAGTTACTGTTATAGTTTATTTAGTAGAAGTACTTGAAAATAGATCTTTATTTCTTAATGGGTGTTGATTTCGGAGAGAGAATTTGAACGAAACAGAGCTGGTATCACTGATAGATTCCTTGCGCAGAGAACGTATCGAGAAGGAATGTTTTGAGTTCAAGCTTAACGCTATCGATCCACAGGAGCTTGGAGAGTACATTTCTGCCTTGTCAAATTCAGCGTGTCTAGAAGGAGAACCAAAGGGATACTTGATCTTCGGCATCAATAACATTTCTCATAATGTTATCGGGACTCAATTCGATCCATTTGCTGAAAAAGGTCGTGGAAACCAGGATTTGCTTATCTGGCTTACTATAGGACTTAATCCTAGAGTAGATGTTCACCCGTACATTGTCAATCACCCAGATGGCAGGGTAGTGTTGTTTCAAATAGGTGCTGCATCTGGGAGACCTGTAGCTTTCTACGGACAGGAATTCATCCGTGTGGGATCCAGCAAAACTTCCTTAAGAGAGTTTCCAGAGAAGGAAAGGTTGATTTGGGCAACAGGAATCGACTGGAGTTCTCACATTTGCAGCAGGGCTTCAATAGATGATCTTGATCGCGCTGCAGTATTGAAAGCAAGAACTCAGTTCAAGATGAAGAACCCTTCATTATCCGAAGAAGTAGATGATTGGGATGACTCACTCTTTCTTGATAAAGCTAGGGTAGCGATTCGGGGTTGTATTACTAACACAGCGATCATCCTATTAGGTAATCCAGAGTCTGCATCTCTAATTGCTCCGGCAGTAGCGAAAATCTCTTGGATACTCAAAGACAATGCGAATAGAGAACTAGATTACGATCACCTTAGTCCACCATTTATACTTAAGGTCGACGAAATTTTAGCGCACATTAGGAATCTTACTTTGCGGACATTGCCAGGTGGGACGCTATTCCCTCAGGAAATTTCGCAATACGATGAGTGGGTACTGCGAGAAGCTCTTCATAACTGTATTGCCCACCAGGACTATTCTCTGCATGGACGTATCAATGCCGTTGAGACTCCCAACACTGTCCTACTATCTAACGTTGGCAGCTTTCTTCCAGGCTCTGTTGAAGAGCTTATCAGAAGGGATACCCCGTCAGAGATATACCGCAACCCCTTCCTGGCAGAAGCTATGGTGAATCTAAACATGATCGATACACAAGGAGGTGGCATCAAGCGTATGTACTTAACACAAGCACGACGTTTCTTCCCGCTCCCCGATTATGACCTTTCTGATCCAACTCGGGTTTGTGTAACAATCAGGGGAGAAATCCTAGATGAACATTACACACGCTTGCTTATGGATCGAACGGACCTCGATCTTGAAAAAGTTATTTTGCTTGACAAAATCCAGAAGCGAGTAAGAGTATCTCAAGAAGATCATCGTCTATTGAAACGTTTCGGTCTGGTGGAGGGGCGGTATCCCAACCTGCATGTTGCCAGCATGGTTGCAAGGCTTACCGATCAAGAAGCTATGCACATTCGTGTCAAAGGATTGCTATTACCGCAAAATCCGGTTGGATTTGGGGTCAGGCGATAGCCTTCTTTATCATAGCCACCAACTTTTCTGGAAAGTCTGGCATAGCGATAAGAAGCTTTATT
>JAUWMQ010000058.1 GCA_030613065.1 Candidatus Aegiribacteria sp.
CGGAGAGAACGTGCCACAGAAACGAAACCGCCCCTGATGGTTTTTCGCAGACATGTTCCATAAATTGACTGTAATTTTCATCGGGGGTAAGGGTGAAAAGGTGGGGTAAGAGCCCACCGGGATGCTGGTAACAGCATTCGCACGGTAAACCTTGTCCGGTGCAAGGCCTAATAGGGAGGAAGGTCCTCATTGAGGCCGGGGAGTTGCCCGTTCCCCTTGACCTCCGGGTTGGCCGCTAGAGGTGTCAGGTAACTGGCATCCAAGACGGATGGCCACTGCCGCCGAAAGGCGGAACAGAACCCGGCTTACAGCCTGACCCTTTCTGCTTTTGGAGGATTCTTGAGGAAACGATGGGTGGCCAGACCAGCACCTGACCTGAACCTGACGGAAGCAGACAATCCCTGCGATCTTCCCGAATCGATATCTCTCCTTCTAGCAAGAAGGGGTTTCTCCGGTGAAAAACTGAACAGATTTCTCAATCCGGATATGGAATTGCTTTCAAACTGGGAGGATATGGGAGGAGTTCGGAAGGCCGCTCAGCGGATTGTCTCCGCCGTGCAGAACTCGGAGAAAATCCTGATCCATGGTGATTTCGACGCGGATGGAATAACCGCGACCGTGATTATCTACATGGGACTGCAGGCATTGGGAGCTCTTGTTGACTACTTCATTCCGGACCGGTTCGAAGATGGTTACGGACTCGGCGAATCCAGCATTGAAGCCTGCTCCGCAGCCAGCCTGCTGATCACCGTTGACTGCGGTATCACCGCTGTAAAGTATGTCAGTATCCTTAAAGGTATGAATATTGATACTGTAATCACCGATCATCATCAGCCCGGTGATACCCTGCCCGATGCTGAGGCAATCGTTAATCCCGTACTTGATGAGGAAGCTCCGCATTCGAAACTGGCTGGAGCCGGTGTCGCCTGGATGGTTACAAGAGCAGTTTACGAACTGCTTGGTGCCGATACTGAATATCTACATGAACTGCTGCAGTTTGCAGCTATAGGTACCGTTACAGATGTAGTAGATCTTACCGATGACAACAGGATTCTGGTCTCAGAGGGTTTGAAGCAGCTTCGAAAGAACCCCTTGCCTGGTGTTTCAGCGCTTGCCGTATCCGCGTCGCTTGATATCCGGGAGATGAGTTCAACCGATCTCGCATTCTATCTTGGCCCGAGGCTTAACGCATGCGGCAGAGTAGGTCACGCGGCCGATGCGGTCAGACTGCTTCTTGCCGGAAGCAGTGAAGAGGCCGAAGAACTGATAGAAATTGTGGAGGAGTATAACAGGCTTCGCAGAAAACTGGACCGTAAGCTTGAGAACCACGTTATCAGTCTTGTAAAAAATCTTGATAACCCGCGCTGCATTGTCATGGCCGATGAAGGATGGCACCGGGGAGTAACAGGCATAGTTGCTTCGAGACTTGTTTCTAAATACGGTGTACCATCTATTATGATTTCAATCGAGAATGATAATGGCTACGGTTCTGCTCGAAGCGTTCCAGGAATTTCAATTTTCTCAATTCTGACCGGAATACAGGATGAATTCCGGTTAATGGAGAGTCTTGGAGGCCACCCGATGGCTGCGGGTTTCAGAATTTCAGAAGCCAATATTCCCATTCTGAGAGAAAAACTGAACAGTATTCTTGCAGGGGATGAGTGGAATGGACATCTTGGCTCTGTTCTTTACATTGACGGGAAACTCGAAGAAGAGGATTTTAATGCTGAAACTGTCAGGGCCATGGAAATGCTTGAGCCTTTCGGCGAGAGCAACAGAAATCCTGTCTGGATAGCAAGGGGAGCTTATCCGGTCCAATGGAGAGCAGTCGGGAAAAAAGCGGATCACCTCAGCTGCAATTTCCGGATTGGTTCAGCCGTTTACAGAGCCATAGGCTTCAACATGGTGAACAGGCAATCCATGTTTAATGATAAAGTTGATCTCGCGTTTACTCTGGCACTGGATACGTACAGGGACGACGGAAGTATACAGCTTGTCCTCAAGGATATCCGCCGGCATCGGAGGATTGCCAATTGAGCCTGTTGGACAGGATCCAGGATGTTTTCACCGGAAGTGTTCTTACTTCAAGCATTCCGGAATACTCCGCAAGACCCTCACAGATAAAATTTGCCAGAGCGGTGGGTTCCGCCATGGATCTGGGAGGCATATATCTTTTTGAGGCCGGTACGGGAATAGGCAAGAGCCTCGCCTACATTATTCCCGCTGTTCTCTCCGGCAGAAAAATATTCGTATCAACCGCCACAATAACCCTTCAGGACCAGCTGGCCAGGAAGGATGCCCCGGCGGTACTCTCTGCGCTGAATTCGGATGCCATGGTCTGCGTGCTGAAGGGGAGGAATAACTATCTCTGCCTGAGAAAATGGGTATCGGGAAGTGCATCGGTTATTGCGGAGGCTGGTTTCATCCATTGGGCCGAAACGACGGAAGACGGTGATATCTCAACTTTCTCTGAAGAGGTTCACTCTGCTGTATGGAGACATTTCAGATCAGATCATCTGGACTGCACCGGCTCATCCTGCCACTTCAGAGGTTCCTGTCATTTCTTCAGTGCAAGGAATCAGGCCAGGAAATCGGATATTCTTATCCTGAATCATCATCTGCTTGTATCCGGGCTGCTGGCTGATGAAGTTCTTCCAGGGGCGGATGTGCTTGTAATAGATGAGGGGCATCGCCTTGAAGATGCAGCCAGCGAATGTCTTGGACTTTCACTCAGTGAAGGAATGCTTCTGCCGATCTTTGATGGAATTGCATTCAGCGAGATCGATACGGAGAAAAAAGCTGCGCTTCTTGAGAAAACCAGGCTTCTTTCCGCTGCGATAGCAGACCTGACTGATGGTATCAAAGAGACATCGGTCTGGGATCCTGTTGAGTACCTTGAAGGACTTGAAGAAGTTAAGATGACTGCAAAGCAGCTTGTCAGTGATACTGAGAAAATAGAGGAACTGCTGCCGGTATCCCAGACTGCCTCCTCGGTTGCATACACAGCCGATAGATTTCTGCAACTCAGCACCGAGGAATACTGCTGCTTTGCGGAAACAGGCAGAAAACAGCCCATACTGAAGGGTGTTCCCCTGAATATCGGGCCGGACCTGATGGATACCGTATACTCAAAGTTCGACACTACCATTCTGACTTCTGCTACACTTACGGTTGCGGATGAATTCGATTTCTTCCGCAACAGACTCGGCGCATGGGATGCCCGGGCAAAGAGCTTTGGAAGCCCATTCGATTATCCCTCACAGGCGATTCTTTCAATACCGGCCAGCCTCCCTCCTCATAATTCCCATGAAGATCTGGCCATTGCAGTATGGCAATGGGGGAGAAGGCTCGCGGAGGCTCTGAACGGAAGAACCCTCATGCTGTTTACCAGTTACAGGAACCTGAAGCTGGTTAAGCAGCTCGCTGAGAAAGAACTTCCTCCTGACATAAGACTATTTACACAGGGTGAGATGTCAAGAAGCAGCATACTCAGGGAATTCAGGGAATGCAGCAGAGGGATCATTCTTGGAACTTCCTCATTCTGGGAGGGTGTTGACCTGCCGGGAAATATGCTCCAGGCGGTTGTCATTGACAGGCTCCCCTTTGCATCTCCGGGGCACCCGCTTATAAGGGCCAGAATGGATATGATCGAAAAACATGGAGGAAGCTCCTTCGGGCAGTATTCCCTGCCGCTTGCTGCTGTGCGTCTGAAACAGGGAGTGGGCAGGTTGATCAGATCGCTTGATGACATGGGTGTTGTCATGATCATGGATAGAAGGATCCTTGCAATGAACTATGGCAAAGTATTCCTCAGATCCATCCCGCCCTTTCGGATCGTATCTGAAGATCAGGTTATTGATTTCGTGATGGAACACTGTTCCTCCTCAGGTGTATCAACAGTGCGGGATGCACAGGAAGGGAAGAATGAAGATTTGCGACCTTGACATTAAGTTCCCTGCGGGGGGAACGGCTGACATTCCACTTCCCGGAGCATGTCTGAAAATAAGAGGAAGGGGAGGATGTGTCCCCGGAGAACAGGATGATGTTGTATTTCTGACCCAGGTTCACGGAGCGGGATTAGTGCATGATCCGTCGGGCGGCGAGGAGGCGGACGGAATGATAATCAGGGGAAGCGATCGAGCCGCTGGAATAAAGACAGCGGACTGTCTGCCTGTTTTTATAAAATCCCATGGGTATGCCGCGGCTTTTCATGCCGGATGGAGAGGATTATCCAGGGGTATAGCAGCCAGAATGATGGAAGAGTTTCCGGAAAAACCTGATTTTGTGGTTCTCGGAAACTGCATTTGCAGTAACTGCTATCATGTTGGTGAAGACGTAAGGGAAGCACTGCTGCGAACGGCTTTATCCGGCTCGCATCCGCCCGGAAGGATCGACCTGAAGAAACTTGTGCTTGATCAGATGATAACTGCCGGCCTTCCAGATGGAAGCGATGTCTACAATGTGCCGGAATGCACGATGTGCAGGCCTGATCTGTTCTTTTCTTACAGATATGATGTAACCGATGAAAGGAACCTTCAGTGGATAGTAATAACCTAATAGCAGATGCTTGCCTGAAACTATCGATAGTGCAATATTTGCCTTCTACATTACAAAATTATACCTGAACAATGCTTATCTGGCATCATGAGCTTATGGAGGAAAATATGATGAGAATAATGTTTGCGACAGTATGCCTTATCCTGCTGGCCTGCGGTACCGCAGTGGCTTCCGGGGATTCCGAATCTGCAAGAGTTGGAATAGTACCATTCGGCTATAGCGGTTCTGATGCCCAATGGATAAGTAACAAGCTTTATGACAGTCTTAAAGATATTTTTGAGGACAGCCCGGAGTTTTCTTTTATCTCCGAGGGTGATCTCGAAGACGCGTTTGAGGATCTGGGCTTCAACCCATCTGATTTCGAATATGGCGTTCCGCCTGACTTTGTGGCGGATGCAGGTATAGCTCTGGGAGCCGAGATGATACTCTACGGCAATATTGCCCCTGCCGGAGAGGCATTTCAGGTTTTCTGGAATGTCAGTATACCCGCTTCCGGTAATACGATAAATGCCGATCCTGCCACGGTTGCCAAGAACACTGAGCCTGTGAAGGAACTCGCCGAAAACATGATCGCAGATCTTTCTGAGCTTATCGGCGGCAGAACCCGGCAGGCACTGGATCAGGCTGCATTCAGTATCCAGATGCAGAACTGGTCTATGGCGATAATGTTCCTGAACCAGGCTCTCTCTGTTGACCCGACGCTGATCGATGCAAAATTCCTGCTTGCTGGAGTCTACCTTGAAGCTGATGTAGATTCAGTTGACAAGGCCCTTGAGGTTTACGAAAGCATTCTCGCAGAAGATGAAGCAAATGCGGATGCCCTCACCGGTATGGGTAAGGTTTACCTTGCCAATGATGATCCCGCTACGGCCAGGACATACTTCGAGAGTGCTGTAGCAATCGATCCTGAGAATGCGGACGCATTTTTAGGGCTTGCGGAAGCTTATCAGGCGGTTGGAGAGATCGATCAGGCAATTACAAGCTTCGAGACAGCACTTGCAACCAATCCTGACAATCTTTCCATTAAATTCCCCCTCTCACTTCTCTATTACCAGACAGAGGAATACTCCAGAGCAATACCGTACATGGAGGAAATACTTGCTGTTAACAGCACAATGAACGCCCTCAGACAGCGCCTTATTCAATCCTATATAAAGATAGCCGATTACGGCAATGCTGCTGACCATGCAGTCATATTTCTTGAATCAGATCCGGACAATTCGCAGAAGATCCTCTACACTGCCCAGGTTGAATCATGGGCCGGTAGAACCACAAGCGCGGTTAACAGACTGGAATCTCTTATCTCCAGCACAGGAAACCGGGAAGGGTATATTCTTCTTGCCTCCATATACCGTGACAGCGGACAGCGAAGTTCGATGCAGAGTGTATTCTCCCGACTCAGCAATGCTTATCCGAACGATCCACTCGCCAGTTACATGATGGGTGCATTCTACTACCAGAGCGGTTCAACAAAGGCTCGAATTTCGGAACTTGTTTCTGATAACATTCCTGTATGGCAGGGTGCCATAAGTGATCTGAATACTGCTATTTCCTATCTTTCGAATGTAACCGGATACAGAGCAAGCAGTGCTCAGAGCATGATCCAGGCGGCCAATAACTCCATCTCTCTCTGTGAGGAGAAGATCGACAGGGTTGAACGGTACAGTCAGTAAACTGCACTGATAATCTACCTATCAGTAATCGCCGGTTTGGATAGACCAGACCGGCGATCCTCATATACCAGTGATTTGGGAGCATGTGAATTTACAATTTATCCGAAAACAGCATTTTATCCTGTTGCAGGGATATATTTGCAAGTATATCAACGATATCCGGGTCGTATATCAGACCGGCTCTCCTCTTAAGTTCAAGAATGGCGTCATCAACTGATTGATTGGATATATTCGCCGCGAAATTGCTGGCGATAGAGAGTATTCTTGAAATAATGGGGATTGATTTTCCTTTAAGCTTTTCCGGTTTGCCAGAACCATCGTAGTTCTCAGTCATATGCCTTATTCCCTTGACCACTTCGGGAGGGAGCTGGAACTGGGTTCGAGATAGATCCGCCGTGAAAAAAACCTCATGCCAGTCTTCCTCGGCCCTTTCCAGATTTGCGGCAGTCAGATGGAGCATTGCAGACATTTCAAGATCATCAAGAGTATAGGTTGTCATCCCCATATCTCGACCAATTTCTCTGGCAATATTCGCTACAATTTTGCTGTAACCGGCCTGTCTGCTGTCTGAGACATCCAGTGAGTATACCATTGCCTCAAGGCACTTCCAGCCACTCGTAACCACACTGATTCTTAGTTCAAGGTTCTTCAGTACTGTCTCGGTCTGTAAAATGAATATCTCGATACGTTCCCTGTCCAGTCTTGTTCTTGGCGAAGGCCAGACCTCGATAAGAAGACCTTCTTTTCCCTTCAGCGATATAGGGGGGGAGCTTGAGGATTCAAAGCCGGTGGGATATGTCATTGATATGTTCTTCCAGGTTACTCTGACAGCTTCAGGCTCAGCAGCCTGATACAGGAAATCAGCAAGGATACTGAGAGCTTCAATAGGAGAGTCCAGGCCGGTAAGGATTTCCGAATGCTTTCCCAGCTCGTTCTCAAGAAATCTGGTTCTTGCATATGAGCATCTTGCTCTGTCCAGGAGTAATGACATTCCGGTCTGAATAATCAGCACAGTAACGACCACAGCTATCAGATTCCATTCCCATACATTTGATGAAGGTACTTTGGTCTGTATCGCTGCAGGGAGAAAGAATAGGATGAACAGTCCTGGATAGGCAGCAGACTTGAGATAATTCCTGAATGTTTTTTTCAACCCCTTCAGCCCTGGAAACTCAAATGCGGACTGAAAGAGCTGATTAAGAAACACCGCAATTATTACCGAACCCGTAAGCGCCGCCGCAGTCAGATAATCACTTCCAAAAATACCAGAACGTAACTGCTGAAAGATAAAAGTAGTTATTCTCAGCGAAATAAGACTGATAAGCATGAATTCAATTGAGCGGAGAAAGCAGTTTCTATATGTTTCTCCTATTCTGTCTGTATGGATGAGCATTCCAATGAATGCGGCCAGAATGAAGCCGATTTCCTGCATAGAAGTGTATCCGATCAGAGCCATGTATCCCTGAAAAACCGGGAACAATGTTACTGTATATCCTATTGTTCTATGACTTTGCATAGCTACTGTGTATATTAGTCCGATCCAGATGCAGAAAAGCATAAAATAATCATTGACACCCGGATGCGAGATGTAAAGAACGGGTATCCACAGGATAAGCAGAAGCAATACAGCTCCGGTGAAGAGTGTCAATCCACCGCCTGGTTCGTTCGTTTTCATGCCATGCCAGCTGATTCATCCGACAGAATCGCTTCAAGAGCGGAAACGATTCTAGAATCGAATTTACTGCCCTTTTCTTCTCTTAATACTTCAAGCGCGTTATCCGATCCGGATATCGAACGGTACGATCTGTCGCTTGTTATTGCATCAAAAGTATCAGCTACTGCAATGATTCTTGTCATGAATGGGATATCAACATTGCAAAGACCATCGGGATATCCAGTTCCATCAAGCCTTTCATGATGGCTCTTAATTATTCTGGCCACCTCTTCGTAACCTGATAGCCCTGAGACAATTCTTGCACCCTCTACAGGATGCGCCTCCACAATTCCCCGCTCTTTTCTCGTCAGAAGACCTCTTTTTGTGAGAATTGCAGCTGGTATTACCAGTTTTCCAATGTCGTGGAGAATTGCAGCGACACGCAGTATCTGCATATTCTCAGTGGAAATGTGCAGATATCTTCCCAGTGAGCATGAAAGCCCTGCAACTCTCAGTGAATGTCCGTGTGTATAGTTGTCTTTGGAGTCAGCCAGCCTTGCAAGAGTAACCGCCGCAGCCAAAAATGATCTTTCACTTCGCAGGGAATGCCCCACTGCTTCCCAGGTATTACCCAGAAGAAGAACAAGGTTTTCAAGAAGGCCGGATGATATGCTCTGGAGAATATTCTGTTCAGGACCGGAAAGCACAATTATCAGATCTCCGTTATCCGATAACCCCAGGGCTGTTCCGGAGATACTTTTTACTGTAAAATCCCTGGTAAACCTCCCTTTTGCAGGTAAGGTGCCGATGATACTGGATTCCTGGAGGCTTTGTTGCTCATCGGTACTCCACAAAACCCAGTCATAAGATCCGGAAGATCTTGTGAGAGCCCTGATACTGCTGCCTTCAGTCTCGAAGAGGCTATTCTGCAGTACGCCAAGAAACTCCTCGTACGAAGAAGATCCCATCAGACGTATGGCCATTCTGTCCTGACGGCTTATCTCCATTATTCTCTGGGTATTCCACTGATGCTTTCTGTTAATCGACCTTCCTATGAACGAGAAACCGGTCAATCCTGCAAATGCCAGCGCTGCTCCGAGTATGCCTTGATGGATCACCATGATAACAATCATGATTGAAAGTGGTATTGCAGCTATATACGAAATCAATATTATTCCTGATAATATGTTGATATGTGAGCCCTTTCGGGTGTAAACGGTATTGATGATGATTTCGAAGAAGATCATAATCGGTATAACTGTGATGATCGCTATCTGGTCCTGTACACCCGGCTGAAATTTCTGATATAAAGCCGGACCGTAGTTAAGAAAAACAACCATGGTGATGCCGGTTGTGACATACCGCCAGAATTCCCTGCCTGAAACGGTTCGTCGAAGCATGATGCCTGCCAGAATTGAAGCAAAGGCAAAGTAGACAGTAGGATCCTGTGACCGGAGAAAGAAAAGCGACAGAATGAAAGCTTTGTTCAGGGAGAATTCGAACAGGGGTGAGGACAGGATAGGCAGCCCGCCTGTCAGTGCGCTCCCAATTGCCAGTATTGTAAGGAGTATCAGGGATTCCTGGCTTGTTAAAGCTACTGCTTCAAGAACGCTGTTGCCGAAAATATCAGAAATGTAAGCTATCATTCTTAATCCACTCCTGATGCGAAAACCTGAACCAGAACCAGTTGCCATTCATATTCGGAGGAATCCACGGCTCCGGATATTCCTGCATGAGTATAAGCTTCAGACATGCAGGTCTGAAGATGGAATGGACTTATGAGGATCATGGACCACGCCTCCTGGTATCCTCTTCCTCTTCCGATATTCTCACCGTACATTGATATGCCTTCCGGGAGGATTTCGGGCAGGCTGCATTGACCGAAATGCGAAAATGATCCGGAAAAAGCAAGGTTTCCGGCTCTGATAGAAGCCAGACTGTCAAGAATCTCACTTGGCTCCAGGATCGGTACTTCCCTGCTTCGTCTGATGTTGTTCAATTCATGAAGTATCTCCGAGGGGCTGGCGGCTTCGGAAACAGGAATTTCGATGGTTCCCCTGAAGACATCTTCAGCGGTTCCCCCTGCAATCACAGGAAACAGCAGTGCGATTGAGGGTCCGGACGCGCTCTGCTGCATGACCTCTACCCAGTAGACTCCCTTCAAAGGAGTGCTGAACAGAAACTTGCCCGTTGAATCAGGTCCGATCTCTCGTACTTCCAGTTCCGGAGTACTAACGGCTGTCTGCGGTTCATTCAGCAATTCGTAACCTTCAAGGTAGAAGACAGCTTCAGTTCCGGCTGCGGGGTTCAGATTATAAGGGAGACAGATAGACAGAGGAGCGGTAACCAGGATAATATCACCTCCGGGATTCCAGGTGGCAGAACCGAAATATCCCCATTTTCCTGTTGTATCAGAAAGAATTGCATCCAGCTCATCGCTGTCCCCCGGTAGAAGCCTCACACCTGAAAGAAGTCCGAACCAGTTATTCGATGCGGCCAGTATGAGCATTTCACCCCCGGAAGGAATATATCCAATATATGAAATATCGGAGGCAAGGCTGTCCAACTGCGGAATACGCTGAGGCGGTACATTCGCCAGCGCCCGCACTGGGCAGACGAACAGGGATATCAGAGTTGTTATGCAGAAACAGGTTCTCATCGATTTCATTATACTTGAAAAATACTCTCTAACGTTAGAATGAAAAGAGGGCTCTACTTTGAAAATACTTCTGGTCCAGTCACCAACAGGCCGTTCCGAGGCTCCAATCTATCCTATCGGACTTGCTTTCATCGCAGGACAGCTCTTACGTCACGAGCTGAAGGGTCTGGATCTGAGCCTTAGCAATAACTACAAGGTGCTGCTCAAAGATGCAATAGAATCATTCAAGCCTGATGTCATTGCTGTCTCCCTCAGAAATATCGATGACAGCTCGTATCCAGTTACATACTCGTACGTTAAACCTTTTTCTGAAATAATGAGTGTTCTGGAATCATGGGAAGGAGTCGTTATAGCAGGGGGTACCGGATTCTCCATCTATCCTTCGATTATCATGGAACGGTTTCCCAGGATCAATTACGGAATTCCCGGCGAGGGAGAGAAGATGTTCCCGGAACTGATCGAGTACCTCGAGAAAGGCACGACAATAGAAGGATGGAGCGGAGGGAGGATGTTGCCCTGGGAACAGGCAGACCTCAGCATCATATCACCTCCTCATTACAGGTTCATTGATATTTCCGGATATACAGTTCCCGACTCGATAGGTGTACAGAGCAGAAGGGGATGCGCTTTCAACTGCAGTTACTGTACTTACAGCTATTTAAGTGGATCTGTTTTTAGATTGAGGTCTGTAGATCAGGTTATCAGGGATGTAAGGGAACTTGAGAATCTGGGAGTTTCCCGATTTTCGTTTGTTGATTCAGTTTTCAACGCTCCGGACGACTATTTTGAAGAACTTCTTTCAGCCCTTGAGAAATCTGATTCCGGAATGTCCTGGAGCGCCTGGCTGGATCAGAGTGTAACCCGATCTCAGCTTGTTAGAATGAAGGCTGCCGGTGCCGTCAAGGTTGACTTTTCTCCCGATGCTATTACTGATAAGGGGCTTAAAAAGCTTGCCAAGAGGGGAAAGGCCGCTGATCTTCTGCCAGCTGTAAAGTCTGCACGGTTGGCGGGGCTTCAGGTCGGGATTAACTTTTTTAATGGCAATCCAGGTGAAGGATTTTGGTCTTCTCTTAGAAAAATATGGTTCATGTTCAGGGTCAGATCTACTCTTGGTTGGAAATCGACATTTGTGAATATCGGCACGATAAGGGTGTACGCCCATTCTCCACTTGCGGGATACATGAAAAAAGAGGGCATTGTGGACGAAGACTGTACTTTTTTTGAACCTGTTTTTTACAGATCGCGCGGCCCGGGGGACTGGCTTTACAGACTGTTCCAGAAGATGCGGAGTTTAAGACATGGATAAACCCGGACAGGGTTTCAGGTTCGGTCTGATAGGATGGCCTCTTCTGTTTTCTCTATCCCCTCTGATTCATAAGGAATTTTTCAGATCAACCGGCCTCAGCGGTGAATATGTCGCTTACCCCGTTTTGCCCGACATAATCAGAGAAACGCTTTCAGAGCTGCTGCGCAGCGGTATTACCGGTCTTAATGTTACCTATCCCCACAAGGGGGCGGCTGCCCGAATGTGTAATGCCCTGGAGGGTCATGCCAGGGATCTGCGGGTGATCAATACGATTAAAGCAATCGATGGTCATATTACGGGTTACAATACCGACATCTATGGTTTCAGCTGTTTTATTGACAGGTGCAGCCTTCCTGAACCATTTTTCGTAGCTGGATGCGGAAGCGTTGCTCTCGCGGCTGATTATGTTCTTCATGAAAGGGGCCTGCAATATGAGGTGTATTGCAGGAATCCCTTAAAATGGAGTGGTTTTGCTTCCGCCGGAAAACTGAATGAGCTCAGTGATTCTGTAAGATCAGCTGATGCGGGAACGGTTGTTAACGCAACCACTATTGGCTGGGGAGATGATGATATCTTTCCTCTGGATAAACCTCTTCCTGCGAATATGATTTTTGCTGATCTGAATTACAGCAGTTCCTGGCATTGGAGGAACGATCTTCTCTATCTCGGAGTAAAAGTATTTACCGGTGAAGAGATGCTTGTTCATCAAGCCGCAAAATCCTTCGAAATATGGACGGGCATCATGCCCCGAACCGCTGAAGTTCTTGAAATTGTGAGGGAAAAGCTTGAAGAAACGAAGAAGGGTTGTGATTGCTGTTGAATATTGACGCTGGCTGGATTGAAAAGCGCTTGAATAATGGATTCTCAAAAGATGATCTGAAAGCTGTTCTCATGTCATCCGACAGAGAAGCCGATCTTCTGTACAGTGCCGCCCGTGATGTAAGAAAGAAGCTGTTCGGGGAGAGGGCTTTCATTCGGGCTGTAATTGAATTTGCCAACACGTGCAGATGCAGTTGCGTTTATTGTGGAATGAGAGCTGAGAATACGCAAATCACCAGGTTCACACTCGACCCTGACGAAATAGTATCCGTAGCCCGAACCGCGCTTGAGAATGGAATAAGAACCTTTTTTCTCCAGGCGGCCGAAAGTGAGGAGTACAACGCCGAGTGGCTGGGCGATGTCATTCGGAGAATATCCGATATGGGTATGATGGTGCTTCTGTGTGTCGGGATTCACAGGGAAGATGATCTTGACTACTGGTTTGAAGCCGGAGCCAGAAAATTCATACTCAAACATGAAACTTCCAGTAAAGGGCTGTTTGAAGAGATGAAGCCCGGGTTCCTGCTGGAGGACAGATTGCGCTGGCTTCGAATTCTACGTGAGCACGGGTATCATATCGGATCCGGACCTCTCCTCGGGCTTCCAGGGCAGACGGTGGACTCTCTTGCTGATGATCTGATCCTCATGAAGGATCTGAATGTTGATATGTCGAGTGTCTCTGTCTTCCTGCCCGCGAAGGGTACACCTCTTCAGGATTATCCTGTTGGTGATGTTGATCTGGGCCTGCGTTTCATAGCCGCCATGAGACTATTCCTGAAGAACACACTAATACCTGCAACAAGTACATTCGAGCGCCTGAGTAAGGATGGCCAGCTTCAGTGTTTCAATGCGGGAGCAAATGTTATTACCGTAAATATGACACCTTCCAGATTAAGAGATGATTATGAGCTTTACTCCGAGCGATTCTATGTTGGTCTTTCGCATGCCCGGAAAACTATCAGGAGAGCAGCTCTGGTTGAAACAACCGAGTCAGAGTTATTTTGCGAATAATGTAACAACCTTTCACACAGTATGCAGATCTCTGCACACTTCTAAAAAGGAATCAGATATATATTTAAAATATTAGATAATAAACATCAATCCAATTCTGGCAAGTGTTATGCATTACTATCTAGTGTTATGAACAATTCCATTAATCCTTCAGCTCACTATGCATCCCGAGGGGAAACCTCCGGCGCGGCGCTTGTTATTGCCCTTGCTGCTTCACTTGCGGTAATGCTGTCAGTTGCCATTCTGATTGGATACGTTTCCAGAGTTGTCGACCAGCAGGAAAATCTGGAACAGAGTACTCAGGCAAGACTAACCGAGGAAAGCGCTGTTGATGCTCTCTGCATGGACTTCAGGAACAATCAGGTATCCGATTTCAGTGACCTTCCGGAATACAGAATAGGACCGATGCGCACCACATTCACTCTCATTGAGACGGATGTTGTTCCCCCAAGAGAAGTCCTGCTTGCGCGGGAATCTTCTGATGCGATATCAGTATTTCCGGCCGGGAAGTACCTGTTTCTGATCTGTGAATCAGAGAATCGCCTTGAAATAGATCTCATCGACACTGCTACTTTGAGCAGCCTTGAAGGTTTTCCGGAGTATCTGCCCGCGATACCGGAAGTCTGGACTGCTGCTGGTATTATCGCTGATGGTGAGCCACTGCTCATGGCAGCATTCAGAGAAGGAAAAGAAGACACCGTTTACACTGTGTTCAAAGATGCTTCCGTTGTATTCTTTCCTGCGAATCTGCCTCTGTGGAACAGCGTTTCACTTGTTTCTGCCGGCTTCTTCGATGAAGAACCGACTCTGCTCATTTCAAACGGGAGGAACAGGGCGCACCTTGTAATGCCCGCTTCTGAAAGGGTTCTATTCGCCTCCAGTGAACCGGGTACGTCTCCTGCTTTCCTTAGTAACGGAGGTATCTATGGGAATATTGGAAACCTTCAGGACTCCCTGAATTCAGTTTTTCCGATAGTTGATGTATTTAGAGGTGATTTTGACATGGATGGAACGGAAGACCTGTTCTGGGCTGGTCCGCATAGTTTTTCATTTCTATCGGGGTACAGAGGTCGTCTTCATCGTGATACACTTCCCGAAGGAACTCTCATTGCCTGGGGCGTGATCGAGGGAACATTCAATCTCGCGGGAAGATGGATGCTTGGCGATGGATCCATTGTCTGGAGAAAACTATCCTGGAACGGTTTTCAGGAGTACCCGGGCATCGGGATACTCGCTCTTGACTGGGAAGGCAGGATCGAGTCCGCGCGCGGGATTGTAATGGGTTCTACTGACGGAATCATTCGAACAGCCTCAGATGTTCAGGGACAATCTCGAGAGTTTTGCCCTTCAGGAGGAGTATTGATGAGTGATCTCGATGGTTCCGGAACGGATATTCTATCTCTTGAGGAAGATGGATTAAGAGTATTCATGAATCCCCTCAGCGGGGATGGGCTGCATCTTTCACTCAGAGTGAGGACAGTGGGCAATAAAGGTTTGATTCTTGATAACATGTGGTGGATAGCCATATACGGACACGGAGATGGTTCGCGGGTTTACGCCGGAAGGGAGGGAGTCGGTGAAAGCTGACAGGCAGGGTATGACGCTTGTAGAATGCGTAATGGCCTCGTTTGTTACACTCCTGGTTCTTGGAACTGTGGTATTTGCCCTGAATTTCTTCTTACAGGGAAGCAGAAAAATAGAACAGAGGAGGAGTGCGCTTCTGATAGCGAATTCAGTGATTTCAATGTACGAATCCGGAAACCTTCCGGAGGCAGGAGTTTTTCTTGACACTGAGAATACCGGTGGAATCGAATTCAGAATACGAAAGACCGTCACTCCAGTTTCTCCTGGTGTCCAGGAGCTGAGCGTATCAGTAAACTGTGAAAATAATGTGGGTGTTGAACTTGTAAAAAGATTTTACGGAATGGAACAATGAATTCTGAATGGAGGAGAATATGAAGGGAACAGAAAGAAAGTATAGAGGTGGAGGGTTCACTCTTGTTGAGGTCGTGATCACAGCTTTTATCCTGGCCATTCTGCTGATCGGTATCGGGTTTTTCTTCACGAACATCTTGAAACAGTCAGATATCGTCGATGACAGGACCCAGGCCATGGAGATTGCAAGGCAGGGATTGGAGGAGATCATGTCGCTCGACGTAGCTTCAATGCCGCTTGGATTGACCACTCCCGATTCTGTCGGACGCTTTGAAAGGCTATTCGATATCTCAATGTATGATGTTCTTTATCCAAACGCGAGACATGTGCAGTGTATTGTCAACTGGACCGGAGCATCCGGTGCAGAAACCTTCACTTTCAGCACAATATTCTAAGGTGGTGTAAAATGAAAACACGAAATGATTCACGAAAGGGAATGAGCCTTGTAGAGATCACTATTGTTCTTGTAGTGCTTCTTGTGATCTTCGGTGCTGTTTTCCTCTTCTTCTCAAAAAGTACCGAACACTTTGACTTCGCAAGACGGCAGAACGAGCTGATCACAATCGGGCGCTTAGCTCTCGAAGAGGTTACCGATGAGATCATCTATGCAGGTTATATGCCAAGTGGCGGCTGGGACAATGACAGCTGGCATCCTGTCGTCGAAGCGGATAATGACCAGTTTGAGTTTTATGCGGACTGGGACAAGACAAAAACCCTTCTCGATTCGGACTACAGGCTTGTAGCTCTCGCGGATGAGAGCTTCATCATTGCTGATCGCACCGGTGATGTTCGCTCTGTTGGAAGCAACATCACCTCCCTTGATTTCAGCTATCTCGATGAACTGCACAATCCGCTTTCGGAACCTCTGGATTCACTTGACAGAGACCTTGTCAGGCATGTTCAGATATCCATTGAACTCAGCGATACGTGGGGCGACCATTCTTACACAACGGAGGTCAACACCACTATCACCCCGCGTAATCTGGGGATGAACCATAACATTAACCCCGCTTTCTTCCCGCCTCCGGATCTCGATGGACTGGTTGTGTTCAACGTTCCAGGAACCGGCGAGGATCATAATCCTGATGTAGATGAGCTGCTTTTGATAAACAGGCTGCTCTTCTGGGGACTGAGCGTCACTATTCTTAACGACGAGGAAATGGAAACCTACGATTACATCGGCAACGGGATAAATCTGATTATTCTCAGGCACAGGGATGCCGGAGGGGTCTTCCCGTATCCTGATATACTGAACAACCCTGTTGCCGCTCCTCTGGAGATTCCTGTTGTCACTCTTAATGCCAGAGATGCGGCTGATATTTTCTCAATGGGTCATACTTTTCGGGAACTGAGCAATGACCGGATGACGCCCGGCAATACCTGGCATCCGGTTAATAGAGATCTGCCGAATGAATACAATATCTTCTTTGTATACGACTCCACATCATTCGGCATGCAGTCAGTGCTTGACAGTTTGATCTACAATTCACCCGGCGATGCTCTCCTCACATTCTCGGATAGCTTGGATTATCTTTCCGGAGTATGCGTGAGGGATGAGATTACTACGCATCGCAGAATTCACTTCAGCGCATACGATGCCAGCGAATATACACCCGACGGTGGCTGGCAGATGTTCTACAATGTCATAGTATGGGGCATCGGCGTGCCACCTACTTATGTCGGCACTCTTCTGGAATCGGAAGACTTTGAGGACCCCGATGATTAT
>JAUWMQ010000151.1 GCA_030613065.1 Candidatus Aegiribacteria sp.
GACAGCAGCCCATCAAAACCGCGCAGCTGCTTTCCTGTTTCCTTAAAAGCGCTTTCCCTTGCTTCTGCTCTATCCGCTTTAAGTTTTTCAATACCTTTTTCCCACGATGACAGATTCTTCGTCAGATCCAGCCCAAGCCCTTCAAGAAGTTCAGTTCCCTTCTCATTGCCGGGAATAACGAGCACTTCCTTTTCAGATAGTCCCAGATAACCGAAGTGTATGTCGCAATCAAACATTGAAAAGTTCTCGCATGTGTGGCAGACAGGTCTGGCGGAATTATCGGGTTTTCCTTTCTGCAGCATTCCGGCAAAATGTTCCTCGCTGCCAGCGGGATCATCCACATATTTCCGGAGCTGCACCGCTCCGGGGCAATCGTAAGTAACCAGGATGAGATTATCAGAATGCACCTGTCCGAGCTTTGAGAGTTCCATGGCCGCCCTTATCTCGCAGGGTCTCATCACAGCAATAATTTTAAGATTCCCGGGACCTTTGCGGGTAAGGCTTCTGAGAGCTTTCGCCCCCTGTACAGGCATGGTGGCGGCTATTGGAACGGCATCTTCAAGCATGGAGATGTCATTCATCAATATCCATGCATAAGAATCACCGGAGGGTACTTTCAGCGGAAGGATAACAGCGTCCGCCAATTCCTTTGTAATGGCAAGTCTGAGAAAGTCCAGAACAGCGTCACCGGGCTCTTTCGGGGCCGGTAGAACAGCTCCCTGCAGCGAAGCATCTGTCATGGGTTCATCCTTTCCCGGATCACCGGAGCGCCTCATCAACTTCTTGATAAAGCTGAGTATTAGTAAAGTGTTTTGTTCTGAGGGCTCCAGACGGACAGCTTCCGAAACAGTTTCCGCATCCTCTGCATACAGCCTCATTGACAACCGATATCCCTCTTGAATCATCGGAGTAGATAGCTCCGTAGACACATACTTCAAGGCAGTTGCCGCAGCCTGTGCAGTAAGCTTCTAGAATTTCGGTTACTTTTACCTCCGGAATAAGCTGTTCGCCCGGGATCAATCTTGTAAGTATCTGCCCGGCGGATGCCCTGGCAAACTGCATCGAATCGGAGACTCCCTTAGGGCCATGAGCTGTACCCACAATAAAGACACCGTCCGTGGAGGTTCCCACCGGATTTGTCATCTTGTGTACTTCCTGGAAAAACCCGAACTCATCCAGAGGAACAGTCAGAAGATCAGCCAGTTCTTCCGTATCAGCTGATGGCTTAAGTGCAGGGGCAAGTACTACCATATCGAAGGATTGCTTGCTTTTTTCGCCGTTCATCATTTCAAAACTGACATCGGTGCCTTTTATGCTGATATCTTTAATTCGTATAAATGTGACACCAGCTGCTTCAGCCGCTTTGTATCGTTCCTGATCATCTTTTTGTGGAAGGCAGATGTCTCTGTAGAACTCAGTTATCTGAATATCAGAGGACTGATTTTTGAAAAGTCCTGCAAGTTTCATCATGTAACTGCAGCATATTCCGGAACAGTAATTCTTCTCTTCCCTTCCAACACAGTGAATCAGGGCTGCCGAAGAGGGCTGCTCTCCTGAACGAAGCTTAACTCCTTCATCTCCTGAGAACATTTTCTCGACTGAAAGAGAGGTATACACTTCATCCGAAGCTTCATAGCTGAAGTGATCGCTTACCCCCGGTTCAGAAAGACTGCAGCCTGTTGCTACTACGATCGCGCCAGCCATTATATCAGTTGTTTCTGCATTCTCTTCTGATACAAGCTCTATCTCGAAGTTGCCGAGAAAACCGATAACAGCCTTGATCCTGGTATTCAGAAAGAGTCTGATGTTCCTGTCTTCCATGATGGATTCTATCTTCTTGCTGATTACGAAACCCTGTCCGGGAAGTAATCCTGACAGATCAAGAGATACCCCGCCGAGCCGGTCCGTCTTTTCCACGAGGAATACCCGTCTATCCTCACCTGAAAGAGAAAGAGCTGCTTCCATGCCTGCTATTCCGCCCCCGATAACGAGTACATCAGGGTTGATATCCAACGGTTTCTCGAACAGCTCGGATTGACGAAGAACCCTGGCAATACCTCCGCGGAGATAGCTTTCCGCCTTCTCAGTAGCTTTTTCTTTGTCATCTATCACCCAGCTGCAGTGCTCCCGGATATTGATGATCCTGTATAAATAAGGATTGAGGTCTGTTTTGCTGCAGACACTCATGAAAGTCGAGTCATGATCGCGCGGCGAACAGGCTCCGATGACCAGGTGCGTGAAACCGTTGCTTTTTATCTCCTCCTCGAGGAATTCCTTTCCCGGAACGGAACAGAGGAATCCGTATTTCTTAACGACCAGCTCAACATCCTGATAATCATCGAGCCCGGACAGATCGGAGAGGATTCTGTCAAGATCAATCTTCCCCCCGATATTAGGTCCGCATTCACAAACGTAAACCCCGACCTTTGCTCTCATCTTTCTGTCCTGTCCCGCTTCCCGCATTTCAAATTCCTTCATGAAACGGAAACCTCGGATGTTACGATACCCATAACCTGTCCGGCTGCGGATTCCGCCTGCACTACCGAATTCTGAATGTCCTTCGGGCCTTCCGCAGTACCGGCAACAAATACCCCTTTTCTTGAGGTTTCCATGGATCCGCTTCCATCATGCACTGTCGCAATAAATCCCCGTGAATCAAGATTTACCCCGGTAATTTTCGCGAGTTCAATAACGTCATCGTCGGGAACAATTGCGGCTGCAAGTATCACCATATCAACGCTTAATTCTTTCATGGCTCCTGCAGCATCCGGATAGGCTACCTTCAGGCCCGATCCGCTCTCTGAAACCGAAACGTCCGCGATAGACGAAGTATAGAGCATCTCGGTATCCACCCCTTCAACACTTTTGTAAAAACTCTGGTAGTTCTTTCCCGGGACACAGATGTCCGAATAGATATTGAAAACATTGACTGACGGTATTTTATGTTTCAGGAACCTCGCGAATTTGAATGAATACATGCAGCAGACAGCAGAGCAGTACTTCTGCTCTCTGCGCCCGACACAATGAATCACCGCAATGCTGCCCGGAACCTTATCAGAGTCACGGAGCGTTATGGAGCCGAATGTCGGGCCGTTTGACGCGAACAGTCTCTCGAACTCCAGCGGAGCATATACTCCCGGTAATGTACCGTATCCAAGATCCGGAATGGATGAGAGATCGAAAGTCGATGATCCGGTTGCCAGTATGACAGCATCAACGTCTATTTCCAGAACTTCATCGACGTCCTCAAGGTTGATCGCTTCGAATGCGCACGACTCCGCACAGAGGCTGCAGTCCTCCCCGCAGCTGAGCCTCAGGCAGTGTTCGGAATCAATGACAGGAACATTCGGGAGCGATCCGGAACAGGGAACATATATTGCTTTCCTGTTAATCAGGTTCTCTTCCCATTCGTTCTTCAGGGACACAGGACAGGGTTCGTAACACATTCCGCATCCGATGCAGTCTGTCAGACTGACATATCTGGCTTTTTTTCTGATGACAACACTGAAATCCCCAGCGCTGCCTTCGATCTTTTCAACAGTACTGTATGTGAGGGTTTCAATATTCGGATTCTGCAGTACATCCTGCTGTATGGGAGCGACCATGCAGGTGGAGCACTCGAGATTGGGAAAACTCTCCTCGTTCTTGATGACCTTTCCGCCGATGATGGGAAGTTTCTCAACAAGGTAAACCTTACTGGAAGCTCCGGCGAGCATCAAGCTCGCCTTCATCCCGGCGATTCCGGCTCCTATGACAAGAATGTTCCCGGTCTGAGGCATATTATCCACTCTCCGTCAAAAACGAGTACTGTTTTTTATGGGATTAGGTCCAAGTTCTGTTATCTTCTTCGTGAATTCGTTGACAACCTCTGCATAGCGTTTTCCCTCTGCTGCAGATACCCAGGAGAGCTGCAGCCTGTCCGGGGCGAGGTCAAGGGTTTCCATGACCTTTTTCAGCAGAGCAAATCTTCGCCTGGCGTAATAGTTACCCTCACCGTAGTGGCAGTCACCAGGATGGCATCCCGCAACGAGAATACCATCAGCCCCTTTAAAAAAAGTTGAAAGAAGAAGGTTATGATCGATCCTGCTGGAACACATCACCCTTATCACAGTGAACGAAGGGGGAAGTTCGAGTTTTGATGAACCGGCAAGGTCAGCAGCCGCGTAGGTACACCAGTTACACAGGAAACCTACGATTGCAGGCGTGAATTCGATTTCCGAGGACTTTTCCATTTTTCCTTTATCTATAATCCGGATTGAATTCTTGTTTCTAAATTACTTAATTCATATATGTGAATACTTCGTTACTATCGCGAAAAAAAGACTCACACACCGGAAAGAATGTCAAGTATTTCCTTTACTTCCTCTATCTGAATACTGTAGCAGACGGTCGTACCATTTCTGCGGCTTGAAAGTATGCCTGCGTTCTTCATTATCAACAGATGGTGTGAGATTGTTGACTGTGGAAGTCCCATGTTTTTCTGGATCTCAGACACATTACAGCCATCCCCTTTCAAACGCCTGATTATTTCCATTCGATGAGGGTGTGCGATTGCCTTCAGTATCCTTGATTGTTCATCCAGACTCTTCAACTCACACCTGCCTGTCAGAGAAATATCTCCGAAGCTTCTAATAAATCATCGAAGGTCAAACGATAAGAATGCTCTCAACTGCTGTCAAGATATGGAGGGTCGGACGTAACAACGTACACTTGTGAATCAAATAACATTCTGATAATATAATATTATGAGTATAATGAATCTGGTAGGAGGTAGCTCGTAAGC
>JAUWMQ010000014.1 GCA_030613065.1 Candidatus Aegiribacteria sp.
GTATCACAGGATTCCGGTATTTCTTGGTTTCCGGTTTTAACTTCGATAGATCTGGACGCCTTATACGAACGGGAAAAGTGTATTTTGCCTGAGTTCGACTGGACAAGAGTCCGGTGTACCAGCAAATAGAGGAGGGCTGAGCCCCCTTTGTTTTTGCAGTTTATCCTCTACCAGCTTAATTCTTGACCGATACAAGAGTTCTTACTATGAATGTTCAATGATAAAATCTCTTCTGGCTCTTATCCTGCTTACCACTCCGACTCTCTGCGGAGAGCTGCGATTCGGTCCCCGACTAGGTGTGCTTACTCCCGGGGATATCAATGGTGTAACCACTCATCCCAGTTCAGGTCCTTACTTGGGGATAGCAACCGAGTTTCCCCTTTCCTCTCTGATTTCTGTGGAGTTTGCTGCAGGAGCTGCTCTCGATATGCGAGGACCTCCTGGGGAACAGTTGCCAGGATACCCATCTTACGATGTCCATGATGCTGACTACTTCGCTATGGATCTTGCACTTTCAGTGAATTACTCTTTATTTAGTCTTGCTGCGGGTCCCGGATACTACTATCTAAATATGGATTGGGAACAGGATCTGACAGGATCTAACAGAGAATTTAAGACAATCGATTTGAGCAGGATCGGCTACCATTTGTCGGCCGGAGTACCAGCTACCCCGATTATCGATTTTAGATTAGTTCTGCTTTTTCCCGAATCCGGCAATCTATGGAGAATGGTAAGTCTGACCTGGCTACCCTTTAAAGTCCAAGTTCCCTGATACGTTACAGGAAGGTTCTACCAGCTCTAGAAATTTCTTCTCAGTTTCCTTAACAGTCTTTCCGTGATAATCTGTTTATCCCAGTTGTCCCCAAGAAACTTGATCTCTTTCATATACTCCTGTGGAAGCTTCAGCAGACATAGCCACTGAGTTATCCGATCAGAGGATACTTCATACCTCTCTGCAAGCTGCTTTCTGGTGAGACCATCACGGACCATCTCGTCATGAAGCTCCTGAGCATGTATCACAGGATTCCGGTATTTCTTGGTTTCCGGTTTTAACTTCGATAGATCTGGACGCCTTATACGAACGGGAAAAGTGTATTTTGCCTGAGTTCGACTGGACAAGAGTCCGGTGTACCAGTCCAGTTCGTGATTGACCGAAGGAAGCACATCCCGGAACTTTCTCTGCCGTTTCTGATTTACATCGATACAGATCTTCCACATGTTCCCCGGAAGTCCGATATTCAAACCTAAGGAGACAGAGATGAAATCATTTATTAGCGTGTCATTGTTTGCTGCAGTTGCACTCTTGGCTTCCTGTGGAGAAGACAGCACCGGACCGTCGGGAGCGGAACCCGATGCAATGCCGGACAGTGTTGTTGCAGTAATCAATGTGGGTGAAGGGCCCTCTGAAACGTGCGCCCTTCCCTCCGGCGATTTCGTATACGTTGCCAATAATGGTAGTAACACCGTCTCAGTAATCCGCACGTCTGACAACTCCGTCGTGGCGACAGTAACAGTGGGGGATGGCCCTCAGGGTATCTGCAGCCTTCCATCCGGAGAGTACGTGTATGTGACCAATACACTCGATGACAACGTTTCGGTTATCCGCCACCACTGACAATACGGTTGTGGCGACGATCGACGTGGGAGACGTTCCCATGGGAATCTGCGCCCTTCCAGATGGAGAGTATGTGTATGTGACCAGATTCATGAGTCATCTGGTGTCAGTAATACGCACCTCCGACAACACCGTAGTCGACTCTGCAATTGTTGGGGATTCCCCTGCAGGGATATGCGCGCTTCCCTCAGGGGATTACGTTTACGTGTCCAATCATTCGGATGGCAACGTTTCAGTTATCCGTACTTCGGACAACGCTACTGTAGCAAATGTAGCCGTAGCATCTCTTCCCGTACCCATCTGTACCACCCCATCCGGAGCGCGCGTGTACGTAGGATGTGGAGAATGGGATGTGCACGTTATCAGCACGGCAAGTAACACTGTTGTCGATCAGATATGGGAGCTTGGTGATGAACTCTCGGGTATCTGCTGCATTCCATCTGGATCAGCAGTGTATGTAACAAGCTGGAAGAACAATACCGTTTCGATAATCAGGACTCAGGACAATACCGTTGTGGCGACCATCGATGTAGGTAACGACCCCTTCGGCATCTGTTCCCTTCCATCCGGAGAGTACCTGTACGTGAGTAACTTCTCCGGTAATACGGTTTCCGTTCTGAACTGAGCCCGATCACCCAGAATACCTGGTCCTGCTGTTCAGGACCAGGTGTTCCAGAGGGAATCAGCGAAGAAACGCCGGATGGTACTTACGTACTTGTTTGTGATACTGCTTTCAGCACTATTGTCATTTATGAGTACGATCCCTACCCCTGACTTCTCTCCTCAATGCTCTGAGCATTCTTTCAGTAACTACTTGCCTGTCCCAATTGTCACCCAGTGAAATAATCTCCCTGACAGGATAACCACCACACCAGAACTGGTTCGAGTTAAGGAATACCCGGTGTACCAGCCAGCTCTGAGTTCAGATTCAAGATAAGAAGATAACACTCTGCTATCCAACAATGATATTTCACTAGTTCAATGCTATACTTTCGTGGCTTGTTAATCCGTTGGTCTGTACATTTACTGTGTATGAAGCGCATCAAGCACAGCTTTGGGATTCCTTGACGCTACTCTCAATAGTGCTTTAGCTGGTCCTTCAGGTTTCCTCCTACCCTGCTCCCAGTTTTGTAGAGTGCGTACACTTACACCAATCATTAGTGCAAATTCGCTTTGAGAAACATGAAGTGTTTCCCGAATCTTCTTGATGTCAGGGGGATTCATGCTGAATACTCGACTTGGAGCTTTTCGGTCAGCCTTGATATCACCAGCTTCCTTAATACTGGCAACTAGCATTTCAAAATCTTTGTTCTTCATGACATATTCTCCTCAATCAGCTGTTTCAGTGTGTTTATCTGCTCAGTCGTCAGATCTTTCTGGTCTGCCTTTTTGTATATGAAAATCATGTAGATATCATCCGGAGGGTCCCACTAATAAATCAAACGCAATCCTCCTCTCTTTCCAGAGCCACGCATTTTCCATCTGATTTATCTTAAGCCACTGGATGCTTTAATCACAGAGCCAGCATCAGGTCGTAACATCAATGCCATTTGCAGCATTCTGTAGCTTTCATCAGGAAGCAGCTTCTGGATTAACTTTGTGAATATTGAAGTCTCTATGAATTTCATAAACAGTATATACGCCATTGGCGTATAGCAGTCAAGGTTATTGTTAACGGAATAATGGATGATAGACGTTCAGCAAGTAGATCTTCTGCTCGACCGCAACTCTCGTTCTGTAATAACCTGGCTATTCCAGCAATCACCCAAGGCTTCAATCTCACGCTTCTTCTCTTCTGGCAGCTTCAGCAGACAAAGCCACTGAGTTATTCTGTCAGAGGAGACTCCATGACTGTTCGCAAGCTGCTTTCTGGTGAGGTTATCCCGGACCATCTCGCCATGGAGTTCCCGAGAGCAGTAAATAGTAGTATATAGAATACTCGTCATATACTGCGATATACATCATAATGTTCCCTTAATTCGTAACATACTACGATATATCCATATATGAACAATGCTATTGTAACTCGTACAATGTTACGATTTAATACTTGACATGAATATATCTCGTAATATATTACGATATAACTATAACTTGGAATATTCGGAGGTTTTGAATGAAACTGAACAGGCAGATAACAGAGCAGACCGTTTTGGAAGAACTGGGACGGCGGATTACACGACGTCGTGTTGATCTGAGAATTACTCAGGCTGATGCTGCAGAGCAGGCAGGACTGGGCAAGCGGACGCTTGAGCGGATTGAAGCCGGAGAAGACTGCAGAATTTCCAGCCTGATAAGATTACTGCGAGTCCTGGATCTTATGGATAATCTTGATCGTTTGGTTCCCGAGCCGGGTCCGCACCCGATGGAGCTTTTAAAAACAAAAGGGAAAGACCGGAAAAGGGCTTCCTCCCGCCGGGATGAAGCAAGTGAACCATGGCACTGGGGAGACCGGAAGTGAACACCCTTGCTGAGGTTAGACTATGGGGAAGAACAATAGGGGCTGTGGTTCTTCCGGAAGGAGGCTTAACCTCTTCCTTTCAGTATGAAAGGGCTTTCTCGCAAAGTGGTATTCAGGTAGCACCGCTGATGATGCCTCTTTCTCAAAGGATATTTTCATTTCCTGAGCTAAGCCGATTGTCCTTTCAGGGGCTTCCGGGGCTTCTTTCTGATTCTCTGCCGGACCGGTTCGGTAATGCTCTTATCAACGAATGGCTTGCAAGGCAGGGGCGCACACCGGAGTCATTCAATACAGTAGAGCGTCTGTGCTATACGGGAACCAGGGGAATGGGTGCACTTGAATTCTTTCCTGCCGAAGGTCCGGAACCCGGGAAGAAGAGAACAGTACAGGTGGATGAACTGGTCAAACTGGCTTCAATGATACTGGAGCGCAGAGACAGCATTGAGGGCAGTCTCAACACCGAATACTCAGAGGATTCACTTACAGATATTCTAAGAGTTGGCACTTCAGCTGGCGGAGCCCGGCCGAAGGCCATTATAGCATGGAATCCACTGACCAATGCCGTACGCTCCGGCCAGATCAGCGCAGGGGACGGGTTCCAGTACTGGCTCTTGAAATTCGACGGGGTAAGCGGTAACAGAGAGAATGAGCTGAACGATCCCGAAGGTTATGGCATTATTGAATATGCCTACTCAGTAATGGCAAAAGATTGCGGAATTGAAATGAGCGAATGCAGGCTTCTGACCGAAAACAATCGGAACCATTTCATGACCCGTCGTTTCGACAGGTTTCCAGATGGCGGGAAGCTTCATATGCAGTCTCTTGCAGCCCTTGCACACTTAAATTTCAATCAGGCGGGAGCATACAGTTATGAGCAGGCTCTGCAGGTGATTCGAAGGCTGGATCTGCCACAAAATTCAGTTGAACAGCAGTACCGCAGAATGGTGTTCAACATTGTTGCCAGGAACCAGGATGACCATGTGAAGAACATTGCCTTTCTTATGGATAGAAGCGGCAGGTGGTTGCTGGCGCCTGCCTTCGATGTTAATTACAGCTACCGGCATAAAGGAGAGTGGACTTCCAGCCACCAGATGACACTCAACGGCAGAAGAGGCAACTTTACAGAAGAAGACTTCAGGCAATGTGCCCGAACAGCTTCAATGAAACAGGGACAGTGGAAAACCATACTATCCGAAGTACAGGAAGTTGTATCAAACTGGAGAGACTACGCGGACGAAGCGGGAGTGTTCCCCCGACAGCGGGACAGCATACAGAAAACCCTCAGGCTGGAGCGGTTTCAGTAGCGGAAAGCACAAAACAATTTAGGGTAGTTTGTCCCTTATTAATGACATGGCAAGGGAACCAAAGATTCTGGAAGAAACACTCCAACCGACTATAGTAAATCAGTTCTTCAGAACATTGCCTTTATCTCTCCCCAGGTGCTACTCTCCTTGGTATCCGACAGATCCCACCACTGCCAGATGTACCATTGGTCATCTGTGGTATCCTGGCGGCATATGAAAAGAGCAGAACCTGCTGCCCTGAATCCTTCAGATTGAGCCTCATTCGTATAGACCTTGAGATCAAATGTGCGAGGCAACTGAAGCGACAGTCCGGTGGAATCACCTGTCCATGGGGACTCAGAGGTGCCATAAATAGTAAGCGCTATGGAGTTTACGTACGCGAACATGTTCTGGTGATACAGCTCTTCGATATCGTATCCCCAGAAGCTGTCCTGTTTAGCGGAATTACCGTGAGGATCAAACCATAGGAGATGGAATTCGAAGTCTTCCCTGAAGCAGCTCATGTAGAGGTCAATATCCCTTGCATTGTACGCGTACTCCAGATTCTCGATCACCTTCCAGGCGCTGTCTATTGTATCCCATGGAGCACCCGGAGGTGTACTGCTGCTCGGACCGGTAAGGCAGGCCATGGATAGTAACACTGCTGTTAACATCGAAGCGATTGCAACCATTACTGTATGTTTCTTACTGATGCTCTTTCTGTCTGTCATTTCAGTTCCTCCTCATCGAACCATTGCCATATGTACCAGTTATCCTCCGAATCGGGCACGCATACGAACATGACCTGAACCGACTCGAGCAGAATGTCAGCCGGAAAATTGAAATCATTAGTCCGTATCCTGGATTCCTGGATAAATTTATACAAAAATAAACGGGATCTCGGTCAGCGTTCTCATGATGTCTACTTTCCTTTCAGCCAGTGCGGATTACAGCCACTCCCTTCACGAAAGACAGGAAACCGGTTCCGCACAATTGTGTCATGCACATCTGAAAGGACATAGGACTCAGAGAAAACCTCCCTGGGTTGGTTTGCGAAGAACAACTTGAAGTTCAACTGATTTATACATGATACATACCGAGTTAGCTGTCAAGAGATATCAATACCCGCTGTTCATTATTATATCAGTCGGTAGGGAAATCGATTACATAGAGTTTCTGAAATCCATCAGGAGGATCCTCTTCCCAGCCCAGTATGCCGAAGCTGTCGATATGGAACTTCCAGCTGCCGCTTTCGACCGGGAGCCTTGCCGAGAAGAGATGAGCACCTGTCATATCGTAAACGTCGAAAACCGGTTCAAGCTCGGTTCCTCTGACAACCCACAGGCGCTCTTCGTTGTCAACACCGAGAGCTTTAATGAATGTTCTGTAGGGGTCCGGCTCCCATTCTATCACAGGACCCTGCATTCCCATTCTGTTTGCCCAGCTCTCAATATAAACAATCTCATCTTCCATCTCCTGCGCGGTCTTTTCGACACGTGGAATGTCTCTGATGATGTGAAAAAGTTCGCTTCCATCCCTGTTGAAGGCGAACACTTCGTAAGATTCGCTGGATGTGGGAGAGTAATGGAACCTGCCCTGGCTGTCTCCTGTGATGGAGAAAGAGAACATCATACTGGTGAGTATACTTGTGAAGTTAGAGAAATCGAAAGGCACTTCGTCCTCATAGTACAGGATATCAGGTTCCCTGTTAACGCAGTATTTTGCAATAGTGCGAATCATCATCGGCTGGTCTCTCTCCATGTCGAATCCCAGCACAATCCCGGCATAGCTGCTTTCAGCAACAGCACAGGTTTCAATGGGCGGGCGGTTATCCCAGAGGGAGATGTTCTCTATAAAACTGAATGTACTATCGTAAGATTTGAAAGCGTTACTCATTGGGTCGTGAACTAGAATTCTGCCATCATTCAGACCAGCAACGTAAAGCGGCATAAGAAGCTCCCCCGGTCCTGAACCACTACGGCCGATCTGACAGACATATTCACCATTACTACTAAAGACTTTCACTCCGCATACAATCTGGTCGAGTACGAGTATCTGTCCGGCAGTATCATGGCTTACATCAGTTATAGAACCGAAGGTTTCTGTGCTGTCGCCTGTTTCGATACCGATACTGTAATCGATAGACAGCTCCACCATTTCATCTGATTGCTCTATTACCACTGCATCAGGATCATCCCCGGACCCTGGAACAATGACTATCAGCACCGGGAATAATGCACAAACGATATTGAATTTCATAGTGCCACCACCTCCTGTCAGCACCCGCGGGGAGCACTGCTTTGCATTAGATACAAGTAGAATACTGTAAATCTCAGCTTAAATACTATTACGCACTGAAGTTACCCTGGCTTCACACGCTTTTAAAAAGAGTTGATGCGGCTATTCCTCCGGGACCAGCGAAGCCACTAACGAAGCGATTCCTACGAGTACGATTCCAACCCCGATTATCAGTGGTTTGGAACTGACGCTATTCAAAGCTGTGGGAAGCTCTCATGTTTCCGAAGTGTGCGAAGCCTGGTCCAAGCCTTCACGAACGTCTCCTGCGCAAGATCCCTGGCCGCGTCCTGGTCCTGAATCATACGCTGGAGCAGCGCGTGAACCAGCCCTCCGTAGTCATCTATCAGCCTCAGACCTCCTGTTATGTTAAGCTTAACATAACAGGAGGTCTGATGATCCGAACTCCCTCATCTCCCATTCTCTTCTCCTTCCATTACTCGAGGGCATTATACACTGTCGCTATCAGTACAGACGCGACATAGCCGTTTCCGTTACAGTGATCGGTGTATGCGTTGTTATCCTCGATGTCTTTCTTCTCTGGAATTCGTTGGGATCATAGCCTCTATCTCATGAATGTCATCCATACATGAAACTTTGTCCGAGAGGGACTCGGAGACGATCCTGATGGTTTGAGCGAAGGAGTGAGATCTTATACAGCTCCCTGGTGCATCAGGACGTTTCTGCTAACGGCAGGATTACTATAAAGTATCAGAATATGGCATAGATGAACGGTGCAAGCACCGATCCCTGAGAGAGTACCAGTATAAGGCTGAGAAGTAACAGCACAACGATGATCGGTGTGAGCCACCACTTTTTCCTTACCTTTATAAAACCCCAAATATCGCCAGCTCGTCCCATAGTCTATCTCTTTTCTAGTATGGCTTGTCCGGTCTGCCGCACGGCCCGTCAGGATCGACGGGAATCCAATAGGACCCGCACTCTCTGTCGAACCTGAGTTTCAGCGGAGTCTTTCCAAGAAGCCTCATGATCAGCCCCATAGGGGTGATTGCTATAAAATACACGAGTGTGAGCAGAAGGTTGGTCATCATGAAACCCATTACCGCAGCGAGTTTCATCCAGGCGAATTCGATCGGGCGAAGAATTGTTGGTAAGAGAATCCCTGTAGTGAGGAAGAAACCGGAGAATGAAGCCGTAACAGACCAGACTTCCGCCCCTTTCAGATACAGAAGGCCTGATATCACAGCAAATGCGCTCGCCATGATCACCCCGAATTTTCTGAGTTCTGCCGGTCCTTTCTTCAAACCCTCTCCTAATCCAATTCGTAGATATTTCGCCAGTCAGCCTTCTCCTGCAACTCCGGCTGTTCTTCCTTAAGAAGCAGACAGTTGCCAAGTACCAGGACATCCATCTCCGTTCGCATAAAACAGATATAGGCATCGGATGGTGAGCAGACAATCGGCTCACCCCGAACGTTGAAACTGGTGTTGATGATCACACCGTAACCGGTCTTCTCACGGAACCGGGATATTAGCCTGTGATACCTTGGATTGTCCTTCCTGTCAACCGTCTGCACCCTTGCCGAGTAGTCTACATGAGTTATTGCAGGCACGTCCGACCTGGGCACGTTCAACTGGTCTATGCCGAAGAGCGTTTCGGTGCCGTCAGGGGGAGCAAGACACCTGTCCCCTCGAACCGGGGCAACCAGAAGCATGTATGGACTGCTGCAGTCAAGTTCGAAGAAATCGCTTACGTTTTCGCGAAGGACAGAGGGGGCAAAAGGCCTGAATGATTCCCGGTGCTTGATCTTAAGGTTCATTGTCGATTGCATCGTTGTGTTCCTGGCATCTCCTATGATCGACCGGTTGCCAAGCGCCCGGGGGCCAAACTCCATCCGTCCGGCGAACCATCCGACCACTTTTCCGTTCATAATGGCATCGGAGACTTCGTCGAGGAGCTTTTCTTCTTCCATCAGAACGTACGGAGATCCATGCGCCTTTAACCATTGCTCGATCTCATTATCGGTCCAGGATGGTCCAAGGTACGAGCCCTGCTGCAGATCCCGCTTCCCGTCCACCACGCGCGCGCCGTCCAGAACATGATGCCAGGTGAACAGTGCCGCTCCCAGAGCACCTCCGGCATCTCCAGCAGCCGGTTGAATCCAGATATCATCGAAAATACCTTCCCTGAGAACCTTTCCATTGGCAACGCAGTTGAGGGCTACACCGCCTGCAAGACAGAGATGTCTGAGTCCCGTCTCTTTCCGGACATGTTTTGCAATCCGGAGAACAACCTCCTCGGCCACCGCCTGAACCGAAGCCGCAAGGTCCATGTCCCTCTGAGTGAGTTCGCTCTCTGGTTTCCTGGGTAGTCCGCCAAAGAGGCTATGGAAGTGCCGTGAGGTCATAGTGAGTCCCTGGCAGTAGTTGAAATACTTCATGTCCAGCCTGAAACTTCCGTCTTCCTTCAGGTCCATGACATGGTCCAGGATGGTCTGAACGAACCTGGGCTCGCCATATGGAGCAAGCCCCATGATCTTATACTCGCCGGAATTTACCTTGAAACCGGTGTAATAGGTGAAAGCTGTGTACAGAAGCCCCAGACTGTGAGGGAAATGAAGCTCGCTGAGAAGCTGAATCCTGTTGCCATAACCTGTTCCCCAGGAGGCGGTCGCCCATTCGCCAACACCGTCCATAGTAATGATGGCAGCCTCTTCGAAAGGACTCGGAAAGAAGGCTGAGGCCGAATGAGACTGATGATGTTCGGGAAATAGAATGCTGCCGGTGTAACCTTTCAGATCCTTCTTGATCCGATCTCCCATCCAGAGTTTCTCCTTGAGCCAGAGAGGCATGGAGCGAAGGAACGATGGAAGTCCGGCAGGCGCGTACGAGAGGTACGTCTCAAGAAGCCTCTCGAACTTGAGGAAGGGCTTGTCATAAAATGCAGCGTGGGTAAGTTCCCGGGGGGAGATCCCACCGGCGGTCATGCAGTATTCCAGAGCATGCCTGGGGAAGCTGTGGTCGTGCTTCTTGCGGGAGAACCGTTCTTCCTGCGCCGCAGCTACGATCCTTCCATTGTGAACCAGGCATGCAGCCGAATCGTGATAGAATGCAGAAAGACCTAAAATCCAGGAGTCTATGGTTGTTCTCCTTGAGTTGATGTGGAGTCTGGAATGAGGGGGAGAAGGTTGGATGTGATTGCGAGAACCACGAGAACGGAGCCGAAAATAATAGACACACGTTTAAAAAAAGGTACTGTTTTTTCGGTAAGCTCAATCTTCGCCATATCACACCTTAAAAGAAGATCTCCCTCCATAACACCGATCAGGAAGATTGAATCAGGGAAACTTTCTGATAGTTGAAGAAATATAGTTAGTCCTCATGTTAGTCGCTGATTCCGTAATCGGGACCCAGGATGGTTATCTCGTCAGCATCCGAAGATTTTTGTGATTTGCGCGGTTTGCCGGGTACAGGCTCAGGAGAGGCAATGCTTTCTATCACGTTTTCTGAAAGCGCGAGGTTCCTCATAGTTTCCTTTAACTGCTGAATCAGAGATTTATCGATTTTACTCTTCCTGAAAAAACCTCCCTCTACTTCATCCAGAAGGTTTTGCAGTACAGGCAATTCAGCGGCGCTTCCGTATCTGCTGATGATTCGAAAAGCTCCTGAAATAGAACTCTCTTGTTCGAAGAGTATGCCGGAAGGACCTTCCCTAAGGCATCGGGAAAGAAAACTGATGATCTCTTTTTGATTACCAAGCATACTGAAGGATTCCATAATCTCGGCTCTGATATCACTGTTCTTCCGGAAGGCCTCGGTTATTCTGGGAATGAAAGCTGGATTGCTCATTGCCTGTTTGGTGAGAATATCAAGAGCTATCTCAGCAACATCCTTTGACTTATCAAAAATGAGATGCATAGAAAGGCCTTCCCCAGTTGTCGCGGATACCTTGGTGAGGGCCAGAAGGCACTCACGCCTGATCCTTGAATCCGGGACTTTGCAGAGTTCCGCAAGAATGCTCTCGCTGGAGGGTGAAGCGAGATCACGAAGAACCTGTATCATGTTTCTGGCCTTGTACCAGTCTGTATCGGGCAGGATATAGGTTCCTCCACCGACTTTTGAATTGAAGGCTGTTACAATCTCGGTGAGTTTCAAATGGATTGCTGAAAGGCCCCTTTTGCCCATTTTAAGAAGCATGCGGAAGGCTTTGGATCTAAGTCTTCTGTTGTCCTCGCTAAAAATATTCACCAGCTGAGATACCAGATTAGCCGGAGGAGTTATCATAGCAAGGTGGCTGGCCTCCCTGGAAACGACCTCATCTTCGGACAGTATATTATGAACAAGTACTTCTGCTGCGTTTATAGTATCCATCTTTCTCTGGGCTTCCGACAGAGATCGTTTTCTGGCAGCCTCCAACTCAGTTCTTGAGTACCTCATCGATTCCAGATTATTAAGAATCTTCCCCGCCTCAAGAGCTATAGTCATCATGCCCCTGGCAAGAAGCGCTTCCATAAGTGAAGCTATGAGAATTACTCCTTTGTACAGAACGTCCGGATCCTGTTCGCGCTTCAGAAGCATGGAAATACTCTCGATTATCTGTAATGTTGAGTTTTCTTTTCCCCGCTCCACGGCCAGAAGAGCCATGTCCTGCAGCTTGCCGACAGTCCGGTGTCTTGTGTCCGGGTCAGGAGAGGGAAGGCTTGTCAGAAGCTTGTCTATAATCTTGCGGACAGCCTTCCATGCCATTCCCCTCTGAATGACACGGTTTGAAAGAAGCCCCTTTTCAAGGAGGGTGGGATCAAGGGCAAATACGAACCTGGCTATCATCCCTCTCTGCTCTTCCCTGTTCTCCTTTGCGGCCGCTAGAACGGATTTAAGAGCATCACCGATCTTGCTGCCAGGAAGGGAATCTATGCTATCTCCCCTTTCAAGCCTGTCTATCAGCTCCGAGAAGATAGCGTCCTCAATGGTGACCTCCCCACGCGCCAGAGTCTGATCCGTGTTTCCGCCTTCTGAAACGAGCTGGTAATGGAAGCGATTTACGGAAATCGAACCCAATCCCTTGAGTTCAAGAAGCCTGTCCATACCACCGTGTTCCGAAATGTATGCGGGAGGTCTGTTGAATATCCTTGAGAATGTTTTCACATCTTGAGCCGTTACTCCCGGATCAAAGGTCAGGCTGCTTATGTGCCGCTCTGCAAAAGCTCTGAGAAACCCGCTCATACTTGCGCTCTTTCTTTCCACGCTTATGTCGTTAACCATTACGGTATCACCCATTACAGAAAGAGTTACCAGTTCCTTCTCTTTGTAAAATTTAGAAAGGACGTTAAGGAAGGATTCCGTCGATGGGTCTATTGATGGGTGTCCGGAGGGAAACATCTGAAGAGCTTTCATGAGCAGTTCAAGCCTTTTCACTAGATTTTCAGCATTCCTCTGGGCTACAGCCAGCGACATCTGTCCGGATCCCATATGGACCAGGAGATTGTTTCCCGAAGCGAAGCTTTCCAGTGCCGCTGGACTGAAAGAGAACTTCCATATTCCGGGTGCTTTCTCAATGAAGTCAAATTCAGCAAGAATATCTTTCATGAATTTGCGTAACTCTACCGGGAAGGAATTGAGAGCTATCCTGAAGGTTGAATCCTCTTTTCCAGCCGACTGGAGTACTCTCAGCGCAACGTCCGCGCCGGAGCAGTCCATATCAGACTCAGGGTCGAGAAGATCGTCTTCAATAAGTACGTAAAGAACCTCGGTAAGCAGGGATATCTTGGCTATCACGTACTTCGTTGCGCCAGAGGGAATGCTGTTGTAAAGGTTCCACACTTCCTCGAGTTTTGTTTTTGAGAACCAGGCATCCAGAGCAGTCCAATCCCAGTCCGGAAGACTTTTTCCAAGGAGAGGTCTGTCAATAAATGAAAGGAATGTTATGCCGGCCTCTATACGCTGGCAGGTATCTGCGACCATCGACCCAAGAGCTTTACCGATTTCATCCGGTTTGTAACCGGAGATGAATTTAGCAAGGGCACCGATCCTGTCCTCGGGATTTTCCTGGGAAGAAACCGCTGTTGTAAGTCTTGCCGCAATCCAGTCCGGATCCTTCTTATTCTTCATGTCCCGCTCCTATCGTCTGAGTATACCTCTGTACGATAAACAAAATGTATAAACAAGGACAACGTCATTGATCGAACAGTATAAAATCTGCAGGCTGATTTTTCTCAACGGAACTTTCTGAGATAGAACGTTTTTCCTCTATATTCCGTTTCAACTAGATCTCCTCTGAAGATTAAATCGTCAACAATCGCCCAATCAGCATTCGACCTCTTCAAAAGATCTTCGACGGCATCCCTTCGCATCGGGTGGACCGCTGTTATGCTGAGCAGGTCTTCACCAGCATTCCCTGTGGATGCAAATGTACTCCCCTCGTAACCGACAAGGAGCTCCACCCGATTTTGCTTCCTGCTGATCTGCTGATATGATCGATTAACGACCTCTTCTTCGGGCGGCTGCCCATGTTTTTCCGCCGGTGGTCTTGTTGGTACAGCAAGGTAGGAAATATCCGGCTGAAGGATAGCCAGAAAATCACTTACGGCCTCGATGTCGGCAGCAGTGTCGTTGATATCTCTCACGAGCATCGTTTCTGTTACCAGCATTCCCCCGAAGGTATGGGCAAACTCCATCATCCCGTTAAGAAGTGTCTCTAGCTGCAGGGTCATATGCGGACGATTGAGCGTATACCACGGTTTCTCAATCACTGAATCTACTTTGATCGAAACCCAGTCTGCATTCATCAACTCTGCTCTGACGTCCTCTCGCCACAGTAGAGAACCGTTCGTGATCACACCGATCTTCAACCCAAGTGAGCGCAGGAGGTTTATTTCCAGGCCGAGATTGATGTCCAGTGTCGGTTCACCATCCGGGACGAAAGTGAGATAGTCAATTGGCTCGTTCTTTCTTTCGGCTTTATCGGTTTTATCACTGACCGCTCTTTGCAGCTCGTCAGGCTTATAGAACAGCCGGCGATCGATTTCCTTGTGGATGGCTCGCCCAACCTGGCAGTACACGCAGGAATACGTACATGACTTGTGCGGGATGTTGTTGATGCCCAGGCTGCGGCCCAGGCGCCGCGACGGAACCGGTCCGAAAGCAATCAAGGCTTCAGCCATTCTACCGCATCAGTCACTACTCACCTCAAGTGGTTGCAGCTGTCTCAGCTCCGATCGACTCAGGATCAGGCTGTTCTTCAATTCGCACGAACTTGCCCCTTGCTGTCGCCATGATCTGGCCGTTCTGTGAGATATCGGCCTTAAGAAGGTGAAGTTTCGAAGAGGATCGAGTGATCCATGCCCGGACGGTAACTGACTGGCGGCATATTACCGGGTGCCGGAATTTGATATTCAATTCGGCAGTTACAGCATGAATGCCGTGCGCGAACATGCAATTAGTCATCGCTCCATCGAGAAGAGCAGATGTAATCCCGCCATGGAGCACATTGTGATATCCCTGGAAGGCCTGATTACAATCGAACATCGCTTCAACGCTGCCGTCGGGAAGACTTTTGAAGCTCAGACGGAGCCCGTGTTCATTTATGGAACTGCATACGACGCACCCGGCGTGAGGATGCAATCGAACATTAACTGATTCTTTTCCCATCAGGCTTCCGGTCGCAGGGGTACGGATCCGATAGCATCCAAACCCTTTCCGATAAGGGAATAAATGGCTTCCCAGATTCCGGACATTGCGATTGAAGCCGGAGAGGAAGGGTCAAATGCATTCACCGGAAGACCCTTTGACATCGACCGTGTAACGTTGGGATCGTAAGGTATTCTGCCAAGCAGAGGGATATCATCAAGTTCGCAGAATTCCTCTATTTCACGGGTTTTACCGGGGTTAATGTCGCTTCGGTTGATGCATACCGCAGGAGTAACTCCGAAGTGTCTCACCGTAGCAAGAATACGAGTGAGGTCATGAATTGCCGATACGCCGGGTTCGGTAGAGATAACTGCAAGATCAGCCCCCGCGCATGCGGCTATAACGGGACAGCCTATTCCCGGAGGGCCATCTACCAGAAGGATGGATTCACTAATTTCTCTGGATTTATTGATTGCCGCATTCTTGACGGTTGTAACTAGTTTGCCGGAGTTTTCCTCACCTGCTTTCATCTCCGCGTGGTAAAGAGTGCCGTAGGCAAAATCGGACACAAACCATGCTCCGGCAGTAGTCCTTGCGCTTGTTATCGCATTCAGAGGACACTGGTAGACGCACGAGTTGCATCCCTCACAGGCGATTCTGTTTATCCTGTATGTGTTGTCGGAAGAATCCGGGGGAATCACTGCATTGAACCTGCAGACATCAACGCACCTGCCGCAGCCGGTACACTTTTCGCTATCGATCTCAGCCTTGTATCCTCCGGTGAAGGGGAACTCTTCCAGTTTCGTCGTTTTTAGAAGTATTTCCAGATTGGCAGCATCAACATCTGCATCCGCGAGAACAAGCCTGTGCAGATCTGCAGCCTTATGAGCAAGAGCCGCTGTAAGAGATGTTTTTCCCGTTCCGCCCTTTCCACTGAGAATGACTATCTGCTTCACTTCATTACCTCTTCCCTGACAGCCGCGAGAATATCCAGAAAAACTTCCCTGTATTCGGGAAGACCGGTAAGCAGAGGAATTCCCTCTGAGAGAAACTCTGCAATTCTCCGGTCCATGGGTATTTTTGCCAGAATGGGTAAATTTGCGGTTTGGCAGTACTTCTCAACTTCATTGTTGCCAATTCCGTCACGGTTGATGATAACACCGGCAGGAATGTTCAGCTGGCTGACCACCACATCCACGGCGGCCTTCAGGTCATGAAGCCCGAACGGAGTCGGTTCCGTTACAAGAATAACGTAATCGCTCCTGCTGACAGCCTCAACTACCGGACAGGATGTTCCAGGAGAAGCATCAATGATAACAGTGCCATCGACCGACTGAGTAAGGTACTCGTTGAGCAGGGACGTGATAACGGGAACGGGCATGGCCTGCCCTACATTGAGGATTCCCCTTGCAAAGTTAATAGAACCATCCGTACCACCCTCTATTCTGCCTGTTACATGAGTAAAATCGCTGATGGCGTCTTCCGGGCAGACAAGACCGCAGCTTCCGCAGCCGTGGCATAGATCGCGAAAAACAAGCACTTTTTCACCTGCAACGGCGATTGAGTTCCATACACATACCTCAGCACATCTGCCGCAATAGGTACATTTATCAAGATCGACTTCCGGAACCAGCACTCCGGTATCTCTGCCGTAGGTGTAATCTATATCAAGGAAAAGACCTGAATTAGGTTCCTCCACATCGCAGTCAAGGAGTAGAGGTTTTAGAGGAGAATGTTCCGCGGCAGCAATGGCAAGACTTACCGCTACCGTTGTCTTGCCAGTGCCGCCTTTACCGCTGGCTACAGCTATAACCATACAGGTGGCCTACCCGCGGGTCATTCTTGCCCCGCACTTCGGGCAGGTAAGGCTGTTACACGGTGTGCCAACCTGATGCTGCTGCTTGTACCCGCAACCGGGACAGACGCAGTCACCGCCGGGCCCTGCTGCATATGGTCCTCCGCCGCGGCCTCTTCCTCCTGAGGGATTCCTTCCCTGTCCTCTTCCTCCTCCTGTGTTCATGATTTTGTCCTTTCTATTACTCTCTCTTTTTATCCGGGAGCTTGACTATTACCTCGTCAAGTTTTTCGAGAAGGGCTGCTGCCTCTTCTCTGAGGCGTTCTACAGGTTCATGCTCGTAACCGTCATGGGCGTGCTCGATGCTTTCACGGCAGGGCAGAGCCGCTGAAAAGTTTCCAGCCGCAAAATTGTTCACAGCACTTCTTACGGTTCCGGCAGCGCCTGTGGAGCATTTTATCCCGTAATTTTCAAAGATGGATATAGCTCTTCGTCCCATGCCCCCGGTAAGCATCACATCGGCATCAAGCCCCTTTATAAAGGAGGGGACCTGCCCGGGGGAATGGGCGTTGAAGTAGGGATTTTCTACCGATTCCACATTGGTTATCTCGTTTTCATTGAGATCTACTATTGTGAAGTACGGGCACCTGCCGAAATGATGGCTTACCGAACTGTCAAGTTTTTTACTGTTGTCAGAGGATACGACAATTTTCATCAGTTCTATTCCCCCTTGATTTCATCAAGCTGCTCCAGGATTTCGGCAATCTGGCCTCTAAGATCCCTGAGTCTGGCAGTCAGAATTTGTAGTTCATCCTCCTGACCAGCAGCGTTTTCCGAATGAACTGACGTGTTTCTTGCCATTCCCGAATGCGAACCGGCAGTCGCTGCCCCCATCATAGGGAGTTCTTCCCGGTTGAAAGCCTCAACAGTATCCCTGACCGTTCCGCCTGTCGCGGTATAGCATGGAACCGAACCGGCGCTGAGCACTTCGTACGCATTCGGACCGATATTCGAAGAGATCACTGATCCGGGGTTCTTCTTCAGAACGAACTGAGCAGCTTCTATTCCGGCTCCGCTGCTCTGGTTTACAGCCGGGTTATCAAAGCTCTCGCTGGTGAAATCCTCGGTATCCACCAGAAGGTAGAACTCCGTTCTGCCGAAAACAGTACTGATTGTATCATCAACGCTTTTACCAGTTGAACTTACGATTACTTTCATAGATTATTCCTTTTCTGCTTTTCTTTTCAGAAGCTGATTCACACGATAGGCTATCTGCTCGATCGTGTCCGCAACAAATTGAACCTGGTTTCTCAGCGATTGCGATTCCGTGGGTACCTGGTTGTAAGCCTGGCTGTCATACTGCGGATACCTGCGCCACTGAGGAAGACCAGTATCGTAGTATCTGTTCCTCATTCCTCTGCCGCCACCTCTTCTTCCGAAGAAACTATATCCGCCTCCGCGGCCCGGTGCGATTGCGTATCCACCCGCCGGATACCCGGCGCATCTTCCCATAGATCTTCCAGTTAGAGCTCCTTCTCCTCTGGGTCCTGTTCCATCTCCTGCCGGCATGATAACTCCTTTCTTTTTTAAGTATCTTTGCCGCTGTTGTGATGCAGTTCCATATGATTCCGATACTCGCTGAAGAAAAGGTGCAGTATTCTGTCGGTTTCCTCAAGGTCTCCCACCCAAAGATGGAGGTATCCATCACCCGCAGGTGAGAGAGAGTAAACCCTTCTTGCGGGACCCGAATCGCCCTCGGCCCACCTGGAAGTTACAAAACCCCTGTCCTCAAGGCTTCTGAGGATACGGTAGATGGTGCTTGAATCTGCGGGATTTTCGCTGAACCCGAACCGCCCCAGGTTATCAAGCAACTCATACCCGTGCGATTCCCCGCCATGCAGGAGGAGCAGAAGGCAGGGCTCAAGGAACCTTGTTATCCTTCTCTCGCAGCGATTATGAGCTCCTCTTCTTCTTCTTCCTCCAGGCATAGTGTCTCCTTCATCTATATGCAAGCTGCATCTAGATGATAACAGCAATAACTGCTTTGTCAAGTGTGAATTGCACCTGCAATACTCATGATTGCATATTCAGGGTAGTTTTGTAACTACTGAAACATCCTGATTAATGTGATTGAGGAAAGATGCACACAGCTAACAGTAATCCTTTCAAAACAGACCTGCTGCTTCTGCTGACAGCGGCGATATGGGGCTTTGCCTTTGTTGCCCAGAGGGCAGGTATGGAGCATGTTGGTCCGTTCCTGTTCAACGCTGTCAGGTTCGCTCTGGGCACGGCAGTACTTCTGCCCCTGATCTTCTTCTTTAGAAAAAAGAAACGTGCTCCCCGGGCTCCTCTGAAATATGGCATACTGGCAGGGCTGATCATCTTTGCCGGGGCATCTCTGCAGCAGGTGGGACTTGTCTATACAACTGCGGGAAACGCCGGTTTTGTAACGGGCCTGTACGTGATCATCGTTCCGGTTCTGGGCTTGTTCTCCGGGCAGTCATGCGGAAAAAGAACATGGGCCGGAGCTTTCCTGGCTGTCACAGGGATGTTCCTACTTACGACTGCGGGGTCATCCCGGATGGTTTCGGGAGATATGATAGTATTCGCAGGGGCGATATTCTGGGCTTTTCATATACAGCTTATCTCAAGACTGATGAAGCATTACGACGCTCTTCCTCTGGCAGCAGTACAGTTTGCGTGCTGTTCTCTTCTGAGTATCGTTTTTGCTCTTATGACCGAGAAATTCTCTTTGAACGGTATTCGAATGGCTGCTTTTCCCATACTTTACGGCGGGCTGGTATCGGTTGGAATAGCGCATACTCTGCAGGTTATCGCCCAGAAACGGGCTCAACCCGCCCACGCGGCAATAATTATGAGCCTTGAAGCTGTTTTCGCCCTTATTGGCGGGTGGATCATGCTTAAAGAACCGGTTACTCTCCAGGGGACAGCAGGTGGAACACTTATGTTAACAGCAATGATTCTGTCAGCGATAGGACAGGTTAAAGCACGAAGATCTGTAGGATTTTGATAATGCGCTCTGCGTGTATATACTAATACTGTAAGTACTGTAAGGCGATTTTCCGGGAGAACAAAATGCCATTACATGAAGATACCGGCCGAGAAACAGGCCTCATTAGCGAACTCAAGGACAAGCTCCGTCTTAGCGGATCAACCCTCAGGACAATTCTGCAACTCAGCGATGATATTGTCATTGTACTGGACAAGAATGGCACCGTAATCGAAGCCAGTAATCAGATTGAAGAAATCACCGGAATTCCACTCAAGGAAATCATAGGAAAAGTATCATGGGACAGTTTCGTCCCCGATGAAGATAAAGAGCGTGTCTTCGGCTATTTCAATGACAGAGCGAAAGGAACAGGCAACCCCCCCTCAACTTATACGATGAGAGTAAAGGTCCCCGGAGAGGAATCCCGCTTCATGCGCGTGAATGTGGGTTTCATTCCCGGAACCGAGAACAGGGTCTTAATTATGAAAGACCTGACCGGGGTAGTGCTTGAACAGCGTAAAACGGCTGAAACAGAAGAGAAGTATCGCACGGTAGTAGAGAATACGAAGGACGGTATCCTTATTTGCAGCGAAGACAGAATTCTCTTCGCGAATAACAGTCTCTGCAGAATGACAGGTCTTTCCAGGGAGGATATTTATACTTTATCCCCTGTGAATCTCTTCCATGAAGAGGATAGAGATAAGATAGAATCTCTTTTTCTGAAATCCGGAAGCGGGGGAATTAGAACACCTGTGTTTGAGACTCGTATACAAAAAAAAGGAAAATTCCTTTCGGTTGAGCTCTCCTCAACACCCATGGTTTACCGTGGCGCAGGGGCGGTTCTAGTTTCATTGAGGGATCTTACACAGCGGATTGAAACAGAGAAGAAACTCAATGAAAGCCATAAGCTTATGAAAGCTATTATTGACAATTCCCCGGTTGGCATATCCGTACATGACAGGAATGGCACCCTTCTCATGGAGAATGCTTCATGGCGTTACATCTGGAGCAAGAGTATTGAAGACATGAAGGAAAAAATGGTCCCCCGTTCAGAACTGCGCATGGACAAAAAGGATTCCTACCTTGCGGAATACATTGATGATGTGAAGGCGGTTTATAAAAAAGGAGGCGAACTATACATTCCAAAGCTTAAAATCTCCAACCCCTCGCCCGGTGGAGCCGAGTTCATCTCCCATCATTTCTACGCCCTGATGGATGACAATAACGAAGTGGATAAAGTGGTTATCCTCACACTTGACCTTACGGAAGCGCTGAAAACACAAGTCGAATTGCTGGAAACCAGGAACCAGTACAGGGAACTTACCAGAAACATACCCGTGGCCATATACAGGACAACAGCGGAGTCAGCAGGAAAAATAGTCTTCTACAATCCCGAGATGCAGAGGATGTTCTTTGGAGAAGAAACAGGTGATTTTGATAAGATTTCCGTTGTTGACACTTACGTTGATCCCTCCTTTAGAGAAGAGTTCCTGGACAGACTTGCGAAGGACAATGAAGTCCGTGGTTTCGAAGCTGAGCTTAAAAGACCAGACGGTTCAACGTTCCTTGCCTCCATATCTGCGCGAAAAGTTTCAGCAAGAGAGGGACAGGAAGAGTATATAGAAGGGATAATAAGGGACATTACAGATAAACGCCGTATTGAGGAAGAGCTTTCGAGGATAGAACATCTGGAATCCATTGGAACTCTGGCTGGCGGTATAGCGCATGATTTTAACAATCTGCTCATGGCAATTCAGGGGAACATCTCCCTTGCTCGGAATGAGAAAGATCTCTCGAAGCTCAGCATGCGTCTTGAACAGGCTGAGGCCTCCACTGAAGAGGCCACAAATCTTACCAGACAGCTTCTTACGTTCGCAAGAGGAGGAGTTCCCCTGAAGAAATCAGTTGAAGTTGCTTCTTTACTGCGCGAAGCGGTTATCTTTGCTCTCAGGGGTTCGGAAGTTGAAGCCGTTTTCGACCTGGAGGATGACCTGAGAATGATAGAAGCTGACGGGGAGCAGATAGCTCAGGTGATCAATAATATTACGTTGAACTCCATTCAGGCTATGAAAGATGGAGGACGGATTACCGTAAGCTGCAGCAATGTTCACCTGGAAGCGGATTCTGATACTAATCTGAAAGAGGGAGAATACGTAAGAATCTCCATAGAAGATACCGGGAAAGGAATCCCCCCCGATACCCTTAAAAAGATATTCAACCCATATTTTACAACGAAGCCCGATGGATCCGGCCTGGGGCTTTCCACAAGCTATTCGATAATATCGAGACATTCCGGAGCCATAAGAGTTTACTCTGAAGAGGGCAGGGGAACCGAGTTAGTTATCTATCTTCCCACCATCGCCTGTGAAAAAGTAAAGACTGTTTCCGATGATGAAATGGAGATTGATAGAACACCTGCACATGTTCTGATAATGGATGACGACCCCAGCGTAAGGGAGGTTCTTTCTGGAATGTTGAAAGTCCTCGGGCACGTTGTTACCGAATCTGCCGATGGAATTGAAGCTATTGAACTTTACCGGGAGAGATTCAAGTCCGGAGAACCCTTCGATGCTGTGATCATGGACCTTACTGTTCCTGGAGGAATGGGAGGGGAAGCCGCGATAGGAAAGCTGAAGAAGATCAATCCTGATGTACGAGCTATCGTTTCCAGCGGGTATGCCAATAACACAGTGCTGTCAAACTATTCCGATTACGGATTCAGAGGAAGACTTATCAAGCCATTCAGAATATCCACCCTCCTGAAAGAACTGAATACGGTTCTGAAACAGGGTTAAAACGGAAGCATTCTTTGGAGATACGTAAGATGAAGGCATTCAAGGCCTACGATATCAGAGGAGTATACGGCAGGGACTTTGATGGAGAAACCGTATACAGGACAGGTTACTTCCTTCCCGGATTTCTCGAAGCGAAAAAGGTTCTTGTGGGTTACGACTGCAGAGAATCAACTCCGGATTTACTCAGTCATCTTGTTAAGGGTATCACCGACTCGGGAGCGGATGTTTACGATATTGGACTCGCAACAACCCCAATGGTCTATTTCGCTACTGCAACTCATGGGTTTCACGCGTCTGTACAGATTACTGCATCCCATAATCCCGCGGAGTACAACGGGCTGAAGATATCCCGTTCAGATGCTATTCCTGTAGGATATGATTCCGGTTTGAGAGAGATTGAAAAACTGGTTGAGACAGGAGGGATTCAGCCTGTTGTGTTCAGGGGAGAGGTTAAAGAACTCCCGGGCATTAAGGCGGAATACATCACCTTCCTGGAGAAGTTCCGCGGGGATCATTCGAATCTGAAATTTGGAATCGACTGTTCTAACGGCATGGCATCTCTGCTTGTCAGGGACGTCTTTGGTAGTGAACCGGAATACCTCTACGACAGGATGGATGGTTCCTTCCCGGGCCACCCTCCCAACCCGCTTGATGAAAGGAATACAGCCGATCTGAAAAAACTTGTCATTGATGCGGGGCTGGATGCCGGCGCAATTTTCGATGGTGATGGAGACAGGGTGATGTTCATCGATGATAGAGGGAGATTCGTACGGCCTGACCTGATCACAGGTGTTCTCGGGATCCACTTCCTCAAGAAAGCGAAGGGCAGAGTTCTGCACGATGTAAGGACATCAAGGGGGGTAATCGAATTCATAGAGAAGCTGGGAGGCAGGCCATTCATGTGGAAGGTTGGACATTCACATGCCAAGATGAAAATGCGTGAACTGAACGCGATATATGGCGGAGAACTGGCCGGGCATTACTATTTCAGAGATTTCTTCAACTGCGATTCCGGTATGCTCGCTGCGGTTCTCATTCTGAATATTCTTTCGGAACTTAAAAAACAGGGGGGTACATTCTCCGAACTGATTGACTCAATTAATGTGTATTCAAATTCAGGTGAAATTAACTTCCGTATTGAAGATAAGACTTCCGTTATGAGCGGTATCAGAAGCTATTTCATCGGAATGGAAAAACCGACAGCATTCTATGATTTCGACGGATACAGGATAGAATTCCCGCAATGGTGGTTCAATATCCGTCCTTCGAATACCGAACCCTATCTGAGGCTTGTTGCCGAAGCCGAAACTCCGGAACTGCTGGAAGAAAAACTTGAAAAGATAAGAGGACTTATAAAGAATGCCGGGGGATACGAACAAACGTAGCCCCCGGCAATTCAGGATCTATCTGACAAGAATAACTTTTCTGGTCACCGTTGTATCCCGCGACCATACCCTCACGAAGTACACTCCTTCAGTAGCTCTGTTACCGCTACCGTCCATGCCCTCCCAGGAAACGGCATGAGTTCCGGCGGTGAATTCTCCTGATGTGATGATCTCTATCTGCCTGCCGGAAAGGTCGTAAACGGAAATAGTCACCTCTCCCGCTTCAGCAAGAGTAAAGGGAACCGTAACCTGAGATGAGAAGGGATTGGGATAAACAGGATCAACGGACAGAGGCTGCAATGCTGCCTCTCCCTCCCCGGAAATGGACGTTTCTATCGGATTGGTCAGTGCCTTTACACAGAAGTTGCCGGTTGTATCCAGAGAGGTAAGATCAATCCAGGATGAACCATCAAGGAAGAAGCTCTCCCCCGGGTCGGCTCGTGATTCCACGATAGTTCTTGTTGAAGCGCCAAGAAGAACCGGAACATCAGAAGTGCAGTCGAAAGGCTGCCCTCCGCTGGACAACTGAAGGTAGACATAAAAAACATCTCCCTCATTCAGCGTTACGGAACTTGTAAAGTCAACAGTATGAAATCCCGTACAAAGAGAGGTTCCCGTAACGGATGCAAGCTCACCGGTAAGTTGTCCGCTGGTGAAAGTGTCGTAGATCTTTGCCGTATAATCAACGTTGTTTTCCACTGTGAAGAAGCTCACGGCCACAAGATCTTCGTCCTGCTCAGACGTAAATGTATTGAAAACGTCGATTGCTGTAGTAAGTGTATCACGCCAGCCATGATAATCGTGGTAGTAAACGTTGCCGTACTGCATGAACTCAACATCACGCAGGGACACAGCTCCCATGGTGGGATTCTGGCAGGCGTGCTTGTCATAATAGGAAATCCAGAAATAACCGTCATATCCCCAACCCGTTCCCCAGCTGTTCTTGCAGAGCCAGGCACCGGGGTTAGGGGCCTGGGTCACTCTTCCATCGTCCCATCCGACAATTGAAACAGAATGATTCGGATCAAGAGAACTCGATGGCGGCTGATAATGCTCGTACTCGCCATTCATGAATGATCCGTCGTAGCATAGGCAGGTTGCCATTACACCGTAATCAATTATGGCCTGCTTGATAGTATCGATATTTTCAAGGCTGCTCCCGGCGACGTACCAGTCTACCTCGCGGGGGTAGTAGTAGTGATACGATTCGAGGTATCGTTCAGGAGGGGTGTCATAGGACTGTCCGTCAATGTCACGTACCGCTCCTTCTCCTCTTGAAAGGTAAGCCGTTGATACTAAATAATCTCCCCCCTGGTGTACGGTAAGCCCGCTTCCGGTAGGGGGGGTCAAATCATCGTTATTATGCTGGTTGAAGCCGTTCCACCAGTCAAGATGGTACTCGGCCAGATTAGGCTCTCCCGTTTCTCCCGCTGCTGCCCAGGCTCCCGTCATGAGCAGGTTACCCTCTATTGAAGCCATTGTACCATGTGTCCAGCAGGTGCCGCCCTGCTGGTCTTTGACGGAGGTTACATAATTAACTCCCACCACATCACGAAGATCGTAAATGGCTGGTGGATCAGCCCATACGAATGATACCATGAATAATATTGTAATTGTGAACAGCAGCTTTCTCATAATAGCCTCCAAGTGGAAAAAGAATCTTCAACTGTTGCTTTAAAATAAACATATGAACAGGAAATTCGTTCCAATACCATGGTTTCATTGCAGCTTAAGGTCAAGGAGAAGCATATGATGATTCCGTCATGCATTTGTGCGCATGCATTATGTTATTCTTATATTGTAAACCTTGAAAATGGATTAGCCATTCTGGATTTTAGAAGGGAGTTTTGATGCTTGACAGACTCAGGTCAATGATAAGCGGGGTTGAAGCAGATTTCATCGATATAAGGTACGAGATCAAGACGGAGACGAATATCGGTTTTACCGGCAGGGAAATTAAAAGTGTCGGTTCAAACAAAACCGATGGATATGTAATCCGTGCAGGGAAGAAAGGGGGTTTTTCCTCGGTTACTGTAACAAAAGAGGAAGACGTTCCCCGAGCGATTCAGCTTGCTGTTGAGGGGGCGGAAACGATAGTCGCCACTGGGGGAAAAAAATCTGTCCTTGCTGAAGTTCCCGTGGTTGTAGAGAATGTCAAACTCGTTCTTGATGGAGATCCCAGAGAGATCAGCATCGATGATAAGATAGAGCTTCTCCGCAAGTACAACGATCTACTGCTGGATCAGCCCCTGATAGAGACCACTAACCTGACCTACGCCGAGATAGGCAGAGAAAAGCACTACGTAAATTCCGAAGGGACCGCCGTTTCGGAAGAGATACTGACAACGAATATTGCCGGGGAAGTAATAGCGAAACGCGGCAGCCTTGTTCAGAATATCAGAATAGCAATCGGGGGAGCCGACGGGTACAACAGGTTGCTTTCCAGGGAAGATGTCTTCCTTAAAAAGGCACAGATCGCCGGGCAGCTCCTGGATGCAGAACCGGTTAAAGGCGGCACCTATAACGTGATACTCAGTCCAATGTTAGCCGGGGTTTTCACCCATGAAGCCTTCGGCCATTTCAGCGAGGCTGACATCATTGAAGACAATCCTTCCCTCAGAGAGAAGATGTCACTGGGAGAGAAACTCGGTTCGGACGTACTAACCATCGTTGCTGACTCAACCATGCGTGACCAGATAGGCTACTACGTATACGATGACGAGGGAGTAGCTGTAAAACCCGTCACTCTTATGGACGGAGGTGTTCTGACGGGAAGGCTCCATTCCCGCAGAACTGCCAGCGCGTTTGGAGAACCAGTGAGCGGTCATACCGTTGCGGAGGATATGCGTTTCGAACCCATAGTCAGGATGGGAACCATATACATCAAGCCCGGTGAACAGGATCTGGATGATCTTCTGCAGGAGCTGGGAGACGGGCTTTACCTGGTAGATGGCAAGGGTGGCCAGACAAGTGGAGAGAATTTCACTTTCGGCGCACAATACGGATTCAAGGTCAAAGATGGCAGAATAGGTCCCATGATCCGCGAAATCAACATAATGGGCAACCTTTTCACAACCCTTCAGAACATAGAAGCGATTGGGAACGATATGGAACTCTCGGAGCGGGGCGGCTGCGGCAAAGGACAATTGAACATCAAGTCCGCCCTGGGGGCACCCCATATTCTGATCCGCAATATGGTAGTTGGAGGTGCTTAATATGAAAAAACTGCTGGATATAGCAGCGAGAGTATCAGATCAGGCGGAGGTTTTCTCAATCAGGAACGATGAAAGTTCCCTTGAGATGAGAAACGGAAGTCCTACGGACTTGTCGGCATCCATTCAGTCTGGCTACGCCCTTAGAATCCTGACGGACGGCAGAATCGGAACGGCCTACACAAAGAACCTCCTGGACAGGGAAGAACTGGTGTCAAACGCGCTGAATTCACTGAAGGGCAGGGTTGACGCCGGCTTCTCTTTCCCGGGTCCGGCCGAGATCCCCGCATCATGGCTGCCGGACGAGTCAATTGCCAGTATGGGCTTCCATGACCTTCATTCCCGTTCCAGAAAAGTACTGGATTATCTGAACCGAAAAGTTGACGGACAGATCGATGTCAACTCGGCCAGGGGAATTCAGGACATGGCCATCATGAACACAAGCGGGCTTAATGTTTCCAGAAAGAGCTCTTTCATGTACATTTTTACTTCCCTCCTGTTTCCCAACACTGAGACTGCTGTCCAGAAACTCTACCAGAGTAGAAAGAGCGGGGATTTTCCCGAAAGAGAGCTGGACAGGCTTGTAGATCTGTACACTTCCGGCCTTCCCGAGGTGGACATACCAACCAGTAGAATGAAAGTGGTCTTCACACCGGATACCTTATACACCCTGCTGTGGAGATTATCTGTTGCGGTATCAGGCAAATCCTTCTACAACAGAGTGTCTCCTCTTCAGGAAAGGCGGGAAGAGAAGGTTCTTTCTGATAAGTTCACCCTTTACGGAGATCCAACAGATCCGCAGGAGGTCGACCAGCATTTTTTCGATGATGAAGGAGTCCCTGCGAAGAAGCATACGGTCTTCGAAAAAGGTGTCTTCAAGAATCTGATACTTAACCTTGACTACGCTGATAAGCTCAAAGAAGAACCCACAGGAACAGGATACCGCGAAGTAATGTTTGAAGGAGAAACAGTCGCGCTGCCTCCCGTACCTTCACTTAACTGCAGCCGTATCGCACCGGGAGACGTTTCCTTTGAGGATATGATCAGAAGTATCGACAGAGGAGTGATAGTGTTTGGGGTTCTCGGAGCTCACTCCGGTAACATTCTCAACGGTGATTTTTCGGTGGGGCTCAATCCCGGGTTCTACGTTGAGAACGGAGAAATTAAAGGCAGAGTCAAGGATGGAATGGTAGCCGGGAACGTTTACGATGTTCTGAAGAATATCGAATCCGTGGAGAACAAACTCCACGATTCCCCCATGGGAGGCATGTTCCCCTCAATTCTTCTTAATGATGTGAGTGTAGCGGCCAAGTAGGTAATCTGCACGCTGATATGGCACAATAGACTCGAAGCGAATATAGCTGAAGATATTCCTTCCCGTTCCGCCGCACAGTTTCTCCGCGAATTACTATATTCTAAAACATCAAAGGAGAACGGAATGGGAATACATGAACTCGCGACGGAGAACAGATCGGTCAGGCGCTTCAGGCAGGAGATCAGTATATCTGAAAGGGAACTTCTCCGATTCATAGATTCAGCCCGCCTTGCTCCCTGCGGGGCGAATCTCCAGCTGCTTCGCTTCATGCCGGTTACGGAAACAGAACATTGCTCACGCATTTTCCCCGCGCTGAAATGGGCCGGTTACCTTGAAGACTGGAATGGTCCTGAAGAGGGAGAAAAGCCTCCGGCTTATATTATCATTCATGCCCCGGTCGGGGAGAGACGCCATATTCCCGTGGATGCGGGGATAGCCGCAGCGTACATTGTACTTGCTGCCAGGGAATCGGGTTACGGGTCGTGCATGATCATGAGTTTTGACGTTAATCAGATAGAGGAAGCCGCAGGGACCCCCCATGGGTATCATCCCTTCCTAGTAATTGCTCTTGGCATACCCGCTGAGAAAGCTGTTCTCGAGGAGGCGAGTGGAGATATAAAGTATTACAGAGACGCAAACGACACGCATCACGTCCCCAAGCTTGCTCTTAATGAAATAGTAGTACAGGCCGAGGATTAATGGAGGAAGAAATGTTCAGTTCAGAAGTATATACTCGCCGCAGAAGCAGACTGATCGAAATGATGCCGGAGGAATTTCTGCTGATTGTTCCTCCATCCACTTCAAAGGCCACCAGTGCTGACGGTCAGTATACGTACACTCCCAACCTGAACCTTGTTTACCTTACAGGCATTGATCAGCCCGGGACATGGCTAGTCATCCATCGTAGAAAGGGTATGGATTTCCGCGAGGATCTTTTCATCGATGCCTACGATGAGACCCATTCCAAATGGGTCGGGACAGTACTTACTAAAGAGGAAGCCATCGAGAGGACCGGCATAGAAAAGATTTCGTTCAACGGAACCGTGGAGAAATGGATAGACAGGATAATAATGCGCTGGGGGATCGAGAAAGTATGGGTTGATTTCCCGGTCGCGGGCATTACAGGGGACAGCGGGAGGCGGCTTGCATTTGCCAACAGGCTTATATCCTCGTACCCTCACCTGAAATTCAGTAGACTTTCGGGGGATGTTTTCCGCCTGCGGATGATTAAAGAACCTGAAGAACTGGAAACCATGAAAGAGGCAATCGATATTACTCGCAGGGGTTTTCTACATGCCCTGAAGGCCCTGAAACCTGGCATGCTCGAATATGAATTCGAGGCGGAGCTTCTTTACGAATTCGCGAAGAACGGCGAGAAGATACCGGCCTTCTCCGCTATTATTGCCGGTGGAAGCAGAGCTACATGCCTTCATTACGTTGAGAATGACAAACCTCTTGAGGATGGGACTCTGCTTCTTCTCGATTTCGGCGCAAGGAAAGATTACTACAATGCTGATATCACAAGAACCTTCCCTGTGAACGGCAGGTATTCTGAACGGCAGAGGGAACTTGTTGAAATGGTTATCGAGGTTCAGGAGGAGGCTATCCGCCTTCTGAGACCCGGAAAGCTTCATTCCGAATGGAACAGCGAAGTGAAAGAGTTCTATGCGGGAGTACTTATGAAAAAAGGTATAATTGAGAATGAGGAGGATATAGAGAAATTCTACTATCACAACATCGGCCACCACATAGGGCTGGATACACATGATGAAAACGTAATAAGTGATGAGCTGAAAGCAGGCATGGTGCTTACCGTAGAGCCGGGTTTCTATTCGGAGGAGGAGGGGATAGGAATAAGGATAGAGGATGATGTTCTCATAGGAGAGAAAGAGAATATCGTACTTTCAGCGGACATTCCCAGGAATCCGGACGAGATAGAGGCTATACTGGCAGAGGAGGGATAGCATGGGGCCTTCTGAAATAGACACATACTGGATGAATATAGCCCTTGAAAAGGCTGAAGAAGCCTTTCAGAAGGGGGAAGTTCCCGTCGGAGCGGTTCTTTTGGAGTCCTCAGGCAGGTTTTTCGCTGATCGGAACAGAACAGCTGAAACCGGAATGCCTACCTCCCATGCTGAACATCTCGTAATAACGGCAGCGGCGGAAGACAGAGGGGACTGGAGGCTTGAGGACTGTACCCTCTATTCCACTCTTGAGCCCTGCCTTATGTGCACCGGCCTGGCAATACTCTCCCGGATACCCAGGATAGTGTATGGAGCCCCGGACAAGCGGTTCGGTGCTTTCGGTTCGGTCACTGATGTTCTCAAGATGAAGGGCCTCAACCACTACCCGGAAGTTCTTGGAGGATGTCACAAGGACGAATCCGCCAGACTTCTGAAGGAATTCTTCCGCCTGGGCAGGGAAAAGAAAAAGAAAAAAGAGGTTAACGATGACTAGTATGCTTCTGATCCTGCTGGTTTCATTTCCGGTGAGAATAGCTGTTCTGGGAGACAGAACGGGCAGCCCGGATGATACAGAGTTTGAAATAGCAGTAAGCGCGATAGTCGAGATGTCACCGGATATTGTTCTTTCCGTTGGGGATTTCGTTGAGGGGAACGGTGATGTTGAAACAGCGGTTGAGGACTGGGAGAATATTCTTCCAGTGCTTCAAAGGCTCACCACCGCTTTTCCCTTCGTGTACACGCCTGGAAACAATGATATCTGGAACGAGGAGACCGCTGAATACTGGAGGCAGTACACAGGAACCGAACCCTCAAGGACAGAGGAGATACTCGGTATCACGTTCGTAGTCTGGGATTCTTCAATTGAAAGCGAATTCACAGCAGAAAATCTGGAAACTGTGAAAGACCTCATAGATGGGATAAATACCGATGATCCCTGGATCTTTACTACCCACAAACCTTTCTGGTTCATGGCCTACCAGGATTCAGCAGCAGTAAGTGATTTCAAAGACATCATGGAGGAATCAGGTCCCCTGGCGGTAATTGGCGGGCATATCCACCTCTTCGCCGCCGAGCGTGAGAATGGGATTCTATACCTGTCCGTTGGGCCCTCCGGCAGCGCTGTTCCGGAGCCTGATCCGGAAACTGGTAACTTTACTCAACTGGGCTGGATGACTGTCTGGCCTGACTCTGTTGCCTTCGCGGCTGTTGACGCCAGAGGAGTTTACTCTGAAACCATCAATACCGGTGAGGAAATGAACCTTGCGTATCTTTACGAAGAACAGCTTATCAGAGCGAGACCCCTTGAGCAGGAGCTTGAATCCGCAGTAATGACGCTGGTTCCGGTGGAGAACAAGCCTCGAATGGTGACTCTGAGTATAGATCCGGGAACCTGGAATCTGAATCCTGAAACGCTGGATATGGTGATAAACGATCAGCCGGTGGATCTGGTTTTCACACAGTCTCCCGAAGGCAGCCCCTACCCTTCACCTGTAGTTACCGTAAGCCTTGAATACGGCAGCCGGGATAAGGAGCTCCAGTTTGATTATTCATGGCAGGTTCTTCGAATAATCAATGCATTCCATTCGGAGATAGTGCTTGATGGAGAAAGAGGGGAGGGTGAGTACAGGGAACCGTTCCACACCAATTTCGCTGATTTTTCGGGGCAGCCTGCGCCAATTCCGGAGACCAGGTTCGCAGCCGCTACGGACGGGGAGAAACTCTATATCTTCATGGAAATGGTGGACTGCCCGGTAGATAGTGAAGACTACGGAGGTTTCATTTTCAACTCGCTTGATGACGCTGTCCTCTGGTTGAAAGTATTTAGAGACGGTTCATCGGAGGCATTGATATTTACATCTGATGGAGAACTGATCGACTGGGAGAGCGGTTATGATACCGAGGTAAGAGTTGCCGAAAACGGATGGTGTATCGAGCTGGCAGTTGAAGTTCCCCTTCTTAAGCTTGAGGATCAGCATTCCTCCGTGCATGTGTACAGGTCCGCGGGTGAAGATTTCGGCACATGGATTTATCCCATTGATTTCGATCCTTCTTCAATGGGAAGGATCTGGCTTCAGCGATAAAGCGGGTTCAGAAGAGAAAGGAACCTGTCTATAAGAGTCAATCCTGATAATGAGTCTACAGCGTATACCACCGGCAACACAGTTGACTGCGAGTATTCCAGGTCGAATGATCAGTTTCAGGCAGAAATGTAATATATACCCCCGATATCGTTACATAGTATGTATGATATATGATTGACATTGTTACAACTACATGATTTTCTTGCGGAGAATATTAACAGTTACATTAACTGGATATTTCAGGCATAGTCCACTTGACCTCATAACTGTTGAGTATACCTGCCATAACTACTTGCAATTCTAATTGTGTTGTTTATAATTAACACATCATGAAAGTGTAGTCGCATTCTCCCATGATATAGGAGGGTTGTATGAAAATACCCGAGTATATAGAGCGACCTTTATACCTGAACCGCATCGAACCGTATCTGGGCAAGGGGATCATAAAGGTTCTCGTTGGTCAACGACGTGTAGGCAAGAGCTACATGCTGTTCCAGCTAATGGATCGAATAACTGCAGCTGATCCTGATGTACAGGTCATTTATATTAACAAAGAACTTCACGAGTTTGCTGCTGTCCGAACCTCCGAGGATCTGCTTTCACATGTTGAGAAACATCGCGTCAATGATCACCGCCTGGTTTTACTGATTGACGAGATTCAGGATATCATGGATTTTGAACGTGCACTGCGAAGCCTCAGTGCTCTGGGTGAAACCGAGATCATCTGCACCGGTAGTAACGCAGGGCTTCTCTCGGGTGAGCTGGCCACTCTTTTGTCAGGCAGGTATGTGGAGATTAAAGTCTACAGTCTCAGCTATGGTGAGTTTTTGCAATTTCATGGGCTTGAGAGGAGTCGGAACGCATTTTCATCATACTTGCGGTTCGGAGGACTTCCGTACCTGCGTAATCTTCCGCTTGATGAAGAAATCGTATTTGATTACCTGCGCAACATCCTTGATGCCATACTTCTCAAGGATGTGGTCGGGCGGTATCAGATCCGCAATGTTGACTTTCTTCAGCGGCTTGCTCTTTTCCTTGCTGACAACTTAGGAAACCTGGTATCGGCCAGGAGGATCAGTGCGTTCCTGAAATCACAAAAAGTAAATGTAAGTCACAACCTGGTGCTGGACTATCTTTCTCATCTGTGCACTGCTTTTCTTGTATTCAAAGTCCGCAGGTCGGATATCGTTGGTCGAAAGATCTTCGAGGTTGGCGAGAAGTACTACTACGAGGATCTTGGAATTCGCAATGCGCTTATCGGTTACCGATTGACAGACATCAACGGGATCTTGGAGAATGTCGTTTTCATGCATCTTAAGATTGCTGGTTACGAGGTGCATGTCGGAAAGCTCGGTGACCGCGAAGTTAATTTCGTTTGCGAAAGACATGGCGAACGCATGTATGTACAGGTAGCTTATATGATCCCGGATGACAAGGACAGGGACAGGGAATTCGGTAACCTGCTGGTCATCCCCGACAATTTTCCCAAATATGTCGTATCAATGGATGAACCGGCGGGAGGATCGTATCAGGGGATCAGGCACATTCATGCTGAAGAATTTCTATACAGCCTTTCTTCGTCCACGTCACCGATTGTCGGGGTCTCTACCTGATCGCCAGATTAACCGGATTTATCGGCCAGCTGTGCTCTGAAAACACGGGAAAGAGCTTCATCCTCCTCGCAGTTCCCGAAGATCCAGAAAACCTCTATCTCCCGTTTTCTGTCATTGGCGTTGAAAAAGGCTATATGACACCCACTGTCAGCATAATCCTCAGCGAAAAGGATACCTTCACTAACGGAATGCGCTTCGATGAAACCCTTTCCCGGAGTCTCCACCCGGCCCCAGCGACCGGTATCGAACCACGCCCCGGCATGAGGGGGCGACCAGATGTGTGCCCGGCATGGCGCACGCGCTGCTGTTCTGGAGTAAATCTGGAACGATATAATCCGCCGTTACCGGACGGAAGGACAACGCCAACAAGGCAAGGGTATATCCAGAAATGGTGT
>JAUWMQ010000085.1 GCA_030613065.1 Candidatus Aegiribacteria sp.
TGACACCCTATGCGATAGTATAGAGGGCGCAACGGTATCTGTCAAGCACTCTTTTGCAGCCTATGGGTATCTATCCTAGAGAGTCTAGATAACTTTCATATTGCCATGTATTCGCATGTAATTTCTGGGACGCAGCACTAGTCCGTATATCCGTGCGGCAGATTGGGGATTGAAATCCCCTGATGACCGCTTAAATGCTAAGGAGATAGCGATGAGTGAAACCGGTTCAAAGAAAAAGGGAAGTCTGCGTGAACTGTACGATATCTTCTTCTCGAAGACATGGCCTATGTGGGTGGGTGGAATCCTGCTCGGTGTGGGTAACATCTGCCTGTTCATTGTTCTGAAGCCCTGGGGTGCTTCCGGGGGAGTTAAGAACTGGGGAGATAACCTGTTCAACCTGATGGGTGGGGAATTCACCAACATGGGAGCGATTAATCTCTTCCCATACTCAGTTCTATGTATCCTACTAATAATGGGCTCTTTTGCGGGAGCACTTTTCTGCAGGCAGTTCGCCCTCAGGTTTCCTCCCATTGGTGAACTCTTCAAGGGGCTGTTCGGAGGCCTTCTTATGGGACTCGGAGCCGTATTAGGTGTATCCTGCACAATCGGCGGATTTTTCAGTGGTTGGCCCGCACTTTCAATGGGTGCTGTCGTTTTCACGATAGGACTCGTAGCCGGTACATGGCTTGCTGTTAAGTACCTTCTCTTCGAAGTAAATAAATTTCCAAAGCTAAGCAGCGGAAAAACCCTGTCTATCCTGACCGCAGGCAAGGGCAAAGGATCCTGGCAGCCTTTCCTCGGGGTAGTTGTGGTAGCAGCAGGTTTGATTATAGCCTTCAGATACACCGGCAGCAGCAGTGTGCTTGCATGGTATACAGCTATTGGTCTTTACTTCGGTCTGGTATGTCAGCGGTCACGTTTCTGCGTTGTCCGGGCACTGCGTGAGCCGTTCATGTCCGGCAGCTCTGCCCCCGCAGTCGCGGTAATGGTGGGTATTCTTGTCTCGATGTTCGGGTTTGTCGTTATAAAGTTCATGGGTATCAGGGGCTCCATGATGTGGGTCTGGCCGCACTTCTGGGTGCCTGCCATCATCGGAGGAACGATCTTCGGGTTTGGAATGACCATCGCCGGAGGATGCGTTGTTGGTTCTCTATGGCGTGCCGGAGAGGGACATATCAAACTCTGGGCTTCCATAGTCGGTATGATGATTGCAATGCCCTTTACGGCGAAGTTCATTAAACCTGCTTTTTTCGATGCGCTGCCTGATAGCATGAAGCAGATGTTTTTCCTGCCGGAAAAGATCGGATATGGACCAGCTGTTGGTGTATTCCTTGTAATCATGCTTCTCTGGTATCTCTTTGTGAAATGGAATGAGCGAACAGGTAAGTTCTCCGCGTATTAGTGGAAGTAACCTGAATCGACTGAGTTAATCATTAGGAAAACTGACAGGGGCGGGAATTCTCTCGCCCCTGACTGTTACTATACCCTTTTCCGGAAGAAGACATCTGTGTAGCTTACCTTCATGAGGATGAAACCGTTGATGTGTCATCATGGAATTCCGGATGTTTCCTGGTAATGCTGTCCAACGATACCGTTGATCTGAAGAGAACGATTACAATACTGAACTGAGCAGAGGAATTGAGGTCATTCTGTCAAACACTGTTGTCCGTGTTGAAGATCTGAGGAAAAGCTACGGTGAAGTGATTGCCGTGGATGGCATCTCACTTGAAGTTTCGAAGTGTGAAATATTCGGAATTGTTGGACCCAATGGGGCAGGCAAAACTACAACCATGGACTGCATCGTTAGCATGCGCAGGCCGGATTCGGGATTCATCAGCGTACTGGGTCTTAACCCGCTCAGTCAGCGGAGGGCGCTCCTTAAAAAGGTAGGTATCCAGCAGCAGGAATCAGAACTTCCCGACAGAATGAAAGTCAGGGAAGCCATGGAGTTGTTCTCATGCTTCTACGGAAATTCCACGGATTCTACGGAGATTCTCTCAAGACTGGGACTCTCTGACAAAACCGAATCGTTCTTTTCAACCCTGTCCGGTGGACAGAAGAAGAGACTCTTCGTAGCGTTATCCCTGGTTGGTGATCCGGAAATTGTATTCTTCGATGAACTGACCAGCGGCCTTGATCCTCAGGCGAGACGTTCGATGTGGGATCTTGTCAGGGGATTGAGGGATGACGGTAAAACCGTTTTTCTATCCACACATTATATGGATGAGGCTGAGAAGCTCTGTGACCGTGTCGCCATTATCGATAGAGGCAGAATCGTAGCCCTGGATACTCCAGGTTCACTTGTCAGATCCCACGCTTTTGCCCTCAGCGTAGTCATGGGTATTCCGGACAGCTTCAGCGAAATCGAGCTGGAGTCAATTCCCGGGGTGCTTGAGGTTTTCAGGGAAGGCGGAAATGTTACAGCCCGCGTCCGGGACAGTTCAGCGATTGTTGAAATAGTGAAGCTGCTTGTTGACAGGAAGATCGAACTTGGGAATTTTCATACTGAAAAATCCACACTGGAGGATGTTTTCCTTAAATTGACCGGAAAGAGATAAGGAACTGATATGCTGGAGCGATATTTAAAACTGACCCGGGCGGAGTTCATCCTCTACCTTCGGGAACCCTCCGGCTTCTTCTTCACATTGATTTTTCCGTTGCTGCTCATGATGCTCTTCGGGAGTATATGGGGGAATGAGCCCTTTCCGGGGGAGAACTTCGGATATATTGATTTCGCCGTTCCCGCTTTCATTGGGATGGTGATCTTAACTACTGGCATCAGCGGTCTTACAACGAGCATTGCAGCCTACCGGGAGAAGGGAATCCTGAGGAGGTTCAAGGCAGCTCCGATTTCTCCACTGCTGGTTCTGACAGCGGAGTTATCAGCACTATTTGTGATTACAATTCTTGGGATGATCCTTCTGCTTGCGGCTGGAGTGATCGTTTTCGGAATGCGTTTCTACGGCAGTATTCCCGAAGTGATTGCAGCATTCGTTCTCTCCACACTCAGTATATCCGCACTGGGTTTCGTTCCTGCCAGCCTGGCCCCTTCCGCTCGAAGCGGTATGATAATCGCCAATGTCATGTATTTCCCCATGCTGTTTCTTTCCGGAGCCGCTCTCCCCAGGCAAATGCTACCGCCTTTTATGAAATCCTTTTCGCAGATTCTTCCACTTACCCATGTGATTGAATTGCTTCAGGGGCTATGGCTCGGCGGGCACATTTGGGAGTACCCTGTTCAGATAAGCGTCCTTTGTTTTGTCATAGTGGCGGGGTTTGCCATTGCCGCAAAGTACTTCAGGTGGGAATAGAGCCCGCCTATAATAGACGGGCTCTATTTTGAAGGACAGCTATCACCATGCAGCTGCTAAGTGCTCGGTAACCGGCTCCATCTTATCGAAGGGTGCACCGGCTTTTTCAAAAAGCCCCTTGAGATTGTCGAGGGAGGGAGCGTTCCAGCAGCAGCAGACAAATCCTTCATCCCGGTTCATATATGCCCGGTCCATGGTCATTCCGCTTCCACCGGAAGCTTCAATGACCTTTGTTCAGGATCTGTCTATTACATCTAGCGAGAGCTTCGGCATTGTTACAAGGTATTTCATAGATACCCCCATTTCTACTGCAGCGGAACTGATGTTGACCACTGCTAAACAAGTGCCTATCGTTAACTAACTAAAATCTGGCGTGATGTCAAGTCATCTTGAGTAGTCTGTGTTATCTCAAACAGCGTAAATTCCATCGGATGGATGTTCTGATGCATCAGGAGGATCAGATTGTCGGAGGTGCCTTTTCGGAAGCTATGATCGCGGCGCCCAATGCGCCGGTTATCTGCGGGTTGTGGGGTATACGCATTTCAATTCCGGTTTCCCTCTGAAGGGCGAGAGCAACACCGTTTATTTTTGCTACCCCACCGGTGAATACAACTTCCTTCCTGACTTTAGCCCTTCCCGCCATTGACATGGTACGACGGGCAACCGCCCTGAACACTCCATTAAGTATAACCTGAGGTCTGCAGCCCCCCTGCAGGAGGCCGATTATTTCGCTTTCTGCGAACACGGCACACATGGATGAGATATCTACGTGCCCATCTTCGGGAGAAACGGATTCGTTCATTCTTTCCACAGGAATACCTATAACGTTTCCCGTTATTTCGATGAACCGCCCTGTGCCGGCCGCGCATCTGTCGTTCATAACAAAATCAACCGGCCTGCCTGTTCCATCCATTTCGATCAGCTTTGAGTCCTGACCTCCAATATCGATAACCGTTCCCGCCGAAGGAAATAAATACGAGACCCCCTTTGCGTGGCAGATTATCTCCGAACATGACCTGTCCGCGCCTTTGAAGTAGTTCCTTCCGTAGCCAGTTGCGACGGTAGCTGTTACTTCTTCCGGTTTCAACTCAGCTGCCTCAATTGTACTTTCGAACGCCATGCGGCCATTCTCAATAGGTGAATTTCCCGAGTCTGTAACCATTGATCCAATTATCTGCGCGCCATCGAAGAGAACTATTTCAATCGAACGCGCCCCAATATCCACTCCACAGTAAATCATAACATCTCCAGAAGTGTTTGAATTCTTACAGAAAGCCTTTCCCTGTCCGATTCCGAGTAATCTGTCTCAACTTTCAGATAGGATAATCCAAGCTTTCCCCGGACATACTTCTCAACCTGCCATGATTCTACACTGTAAGTCAGGCAGGCATGCCATACAAGATCCACAACCGCGTCAATCCTGAATTCTTCCGCAAGCCTGTCAATCAGCTCAAGTCTGCCGGTATTCGGTGTCATGCAGGAGCAGGGTATCCCGAAGTGTTTTCTGGCTATTGCTTCAAGCGGGTTGCCAGTACCCTCCTCTGTGAGAGTATCCAGAGGTTTCCATCCGGAGCAGGTTTCCTGAACAGCGACAATACCTCCGCGCTCCTCGATGATCTCGATGACCTTCAGGGTTCCATGGGACATGGGGCATCCGGTGAGCAGAATGCGGGGAGCTGTTTTTGCGCACACAGGTTCAGTCCTTGCCCTGACACGGTTTGTGAATTCTCTCAGCATAGTATTGTGTTCCTGCAGCCCTGAAATCCTGTATCGCAGGCTGGCAAGTTCCAGACCTGTTACTATGGATGGTTTTTCTGTACCCAGTTCAAGAGCATTTCTGAGTAGCATCCGTTCTTTATTCATAGAATGAATCGCTTCTTCAAGGTCCTGGTCAGAAATCGAACGATTGAACTGAATCTCCAATACATCCTTCAGCTTTCCTACTTCGCTATTCCAGTGTTCGAAGGCATCCTTTTCCTTCACTTTCTGGGTAAGTTCCAGAATATGCTGTGGTTTTCTGTCGGCTATAAGTTCGTACATCTTCTTCTTGCCGTCGCAGGTAGTTTCCGCGACAATAAGATCGGAAACCACAAAGAAAGGACACCTGTTGGTCAGAATGTACCCGAACGAGGACTTTATCAGAGGGCACAGGTTCGAAGGAAGCACTGTTTCCGCTACCGGAATTGTCCTTCTGCTGGCTCCGCAGAGGCACACAGGCAGTGCCCCGGCAGCCAGAATGAGTTCTCTGGGAGTGAATTCGCAGTAGATTCCCACAACTCCCTTTCCCTGACGCTTCTTCTCCCTTATGAGGTCGACTTCGTTTGACATCGAATTTCTGAACCAGTTGAAAGGATCCGAATCTGCTGGTACCGTGTTCTGACCTACTGATCTGGACGGAACAGGAACCCTTGTATCTCTTCTTGATTCAAGCAGCTCCATAAATCCCTGCATCCTGTTGAGTACCTGTTCACTCTGCCTTCCCGGGGAGAAAGGGACATCGAAGGAGAGTACCGGTATTCCAAGTTCTTCTTCAACGGCCTTCTTTATTGACGTCTCATCCCACGGGCAGTGGCTGGCACCGGAGATGCCCGAAATGATGACTCCCTCGGCGCCGTTCTTTCTGGCACCTTCAACTACTCTCTCAGCTCTGAACCTCTGGGATCCTATCATGCAGTCATCCAGGCAATTCTCCGCAACCGCCCGTACAGGATCTACATCGGTTGAGAGGGGATAGAACGCATGTGAAATAAGGTATTCAGTGCCGGCTATGCAACCTCCAAGATCCTCTAGCAGGTTAATAAGGGAAGCATCAGTGGGTGGTGTTACCCAGAACACGCGCAGGGGGTTTTCATTAGTCAGGGGTGAGGTTCCCTTTTCCAATCTGGAGCGAACAAGGGAAAGTAATCCCTCAAGCACGTTAACCGACTCTTCCGGTTCTGAACACGTGTGTATTGCGATGAACTCCGCGAGGAACATTTCAAGGCCCGGAAGGGGTGGCCTGACGGCACTGTATGTAAGTTCCCTGAGCTCTCTGACCTGTCCGCGTATTCTGTTGAAAAGGGCAACGCTCTGTTTAAGTCTGTCCGAATCTGCCTTTGTTCCGGTCAGTTTTTCCATTCTCTCCACAACGGACTGCAGCTGCCCCTCAAGAAAACTACGGGTACTCGCTCGATAGGGTGATCTACCGAAAGTTGTTTTTTCTTCTTCGACATTGGAGTTGACTGAACTGCCGAACCTTGCTGCCATCTCCCACCAGTGAACAGGATATCCAAGACCTTCAATAAGCTGCATTATTGCTGAGAAGTCATCGCAGCACGCTCCGACTCCTGCTATACAGAGGTCCGGCCTGGGAAAGTAATCCAGTGTCACCATGGCTCCCAGTGCCGCTCTGACAAAGCAGAGTTCTTCACCCGCCCCGAGCTTTGCCGCTTCGTCAAGAAGGTGAGTTTCCTCAGAGAAGCATGGAGCCCACCAGAGTTCATCTGCATAGAAAGTAAGGGTTTCAGGAAACGAGTATGTTAATATAGGAACCTGACCCAGGTCCTTCATTGCCGCTACTATCTTCCATCCATTTTCCTTTGCCAGGAACAACCTGTCCTTCTCACTGAAAAGGAAAGCCCATAATCTCAGCGCTTCAAGTGAGTTATCGAATGAAAGCCGTCTGAGAAGTACATCACCCCTGCAGGAATACTCGTACTGACTGAACAGATATTCGACTCCTCCGGGTATGATACTCCTTAAGAACCTGCATTTATCATTGAACTCCTCCGGGATGTCGGACATTCTTGCGTCCCAGTCCAGAACCGATATTTTCTTCGGAGTTATTCTTCTCATAATGCGATTGTTTCAAGAAACGCGTCTACTCTGCTTCTCTGGCGTTCCACTTCCCCCTCACCATAGGAGGTATCCAGAACCAGAACAGGAACACTCATGCAGCTGCGGAACCGTTCCCTTTCGGTATACCAGAGATCACAGAACTTGAGGGTTTTCAGAATAAAACCGTCGCAGGATGTATCTGCGATGGAATCCTGAATGTACTGAAACATCTCAGCATTGGATCGGGATCTTGCGCACCTGATGGATCTGAACGCCCCATCAGCCAGCTCTTCGACAGTGCCTGCAGATGGAAATTCGTTCAGACCTCCAAAGGGAACCAGCTGAAGCCCTGCGCAGTGCAGGGGAATAATACCTGCATTCCTGCTCTGGAGAGCCTGTAGAAGCCAGGTGTCCTCAAGAGCAAGAGATCCGCCTGCAATAGCGATCATGTGATCGGGAGAATAGAGGTCAGCTCTGTCCAGCAGATCGAGTAGAATCTCTGTAAGTCCGGCCGGATCAGCGATCAGATAGAGATGAAAGAGCCAGTGAAGGTCCAGCGGCGAAATGTGCCGTGAGAGTACCGCTTTCCTGAGAATATCTCCCGCATTCCAGAGATCGATGGAATAATCCAAAGCCCTTTTCCGGGAGTATTCAAATCCGTAAAGATCCCTGCAGTCAAAGCAGAACTGCTGCAGCTGATCGGAGTAGAACCTTGCAGCGGATTCTGACCTGGTGGCGGGAAGCTGTATGTGATGTACGGTTACATCCTGCATATCTGCAAGGGCAAAGAAACATCTGCGGGTCTGGTCGCATGTGGCCAGGCCCATCCATACATCTATCAGGCCGAAGAGGCCTTTGCCGGAGTCAATTCCTCCCAGGAAAACCTTAATGAGAGGACAGATATCCTGCCGGACCAGCTTTCCCCCCCGGTCTTCCATTTCAATCGTTGCTTCCTGGAGAACTCTCAGTGGTCTGAAGCCCAGTCCTGCGGCAAGGGAGGGAGGAAACCCGCGGCATAGATATCCCAGTGTTTTCCCCCCGTTGCTTCTGAACTCCCGTACCGAATGAAGCTCATCCTCCATCCGGCAAAGGCACTCTTCCTGAAGAATTGATTCGGGCTGAAGCAATGACTACTCCTTTATCGCCACTAACCTTGCTCTACCAAAGCCACCGCTGCGAGCAGTGGCAGCCATGAATGCCATCTCCCCGCCCATCGCACTGAACATCTCCTCATCCCAGCCGATTATTTTCAGTGCATCGAAGTATAGCTGCTCCGTGAGCATCTTGATGTAGAAGTCCACATAATCGGCATATTCCTCTGTCAGGTCTTCCGAAAGCTTAAGCTTGAATCCATACTTACCAAGAAGTTCTTCGTACTTTTTCCTGTTCAGCACATCGGGGAATTTCATGAAGCAGCATATCCTCTGTGCCGTTTTCTCATCCATTCCTTCCGGACCTTCGATCCAGTCTGTGAAGGCAATTGTACCTCCGGGTTTAAGAACTCTTGCTGCCTCCTGGATAAGCTTTTCCTTGTCTCCAACGTAACACCATGCATCCTCGCCCCATATTACATCGAATTCTTCATCATCCCATGGGATATTCTCGGCGTTGCCTACCTTATACGTTATCCTGCCGGACTGGCCGTCCAATTCGGTCCGTTTGACGGCTTCATCTACCATGTGCTCCGTTACATCCAGCCCGTATCCTCTGATTCCGTAATTCTTTTCCAGGAAACGAAGACCTGCTCCGAGCGCGCTACAGATGTCCAGCACTTTCTGTCCTTCGGTAATTTCAGCGGCATCTGCAAGAATTCTGGAGTGGCTCCAGCCGCCAACATGGATCTGCTCCCCCATGATCAGCTCCCAGAGCTTACCCTCAGCACCGCTGTACACTTCTTTGACGTTCTGGATTGTCATCCCGGTTTTTTTCATTGAACACTCCCTTTTCTCGATAAAAGATGAATATCAGACACGGTTGTTTAGAGGACTGCGTGTTACCAAGCGTCTAGCCGTTCAATGAGATGTGTAAAAGGGTAAGTATGAATCGAATCAGATGCTGCTCAGGGAACGGCGCATAGTAAACAAGTCCTTCCAGTACTCGCTACGGACACCTCAGATGTTGGTTATGGAGATAAGTTGCATCGTTATCCGCTCCCTTCGTTGAAGTAATACATAGTATACTGGTAAGATATTGACTGTGAATATTCACCCATGGTTCTATGGGGTCAATAGACGATACAGCTTCCAGATATGAGTGGCTTGACATCTCGAAAGGGATACATATGTTTACCTGTAGGAGTTAATCCAGAAGGAGGCAGAAATGAAAAAGGAAATCAGAGAATGCATAAATCGTTACAAAGACCTCTGGGAACGGATGGAGGGTTACGATCCGGTGATATCGAAGGAGAGTACGAATAATAGTTTCTTCGTAAGGCATCATTCCGCTGCCCGGTCTGATATTCTGGAGAAGAGCTGGTTCAGTGAATACACTGATGAGATGTACGATTCAGTATCAGACTGTCTGGCGTGTTTCAGATGGTACGTAATTCCAGAAAGACTCCGGGAAGTATCAGGTTTACTCGAAGAAACTGATCTGGAGATTCTTCTCGACAACGCAGGCTATTCAGCTTCACTCATTGCGGAGGAACTGTTCAGCATGATAGACAAATGCCTTGAATCAGGTTCCTGCAGCGATAATGATCTTCATCGCATCAGACTGGCCTACAACGGACTGTCAGGTTATCAGGATGACATTGTCCGCAGAATAGCCCAATGGGGTCCGCATTACGGGATAATGTACCCGGACACGAACGCTTCAGGAGTAAGCGGTTTCGCAATGTCAATCGTGCGGAATCCATACCAGGAAGCATTGTATTCTGGTTTTATTGGAAAACCCTCGAAGAATACTGCAACCTCTTCTATCACCGGAGTATTCGCAGGCTGAAGCATATGATCAGCAAATGTTTATTGCGATACTAAATACCGCGAGCATTATCTTACCTCTCATTCAATGAAAGGCGGTCACTTAAAAGCTGACTGACTGTAGCTGTTCCTGGATTATTTGAAAACCAGTGGAAACTGGCTTTGACCTCCACGAAAAAATATACGATTATTGTCCGACTGAGAATCCAGGAAGAAATGGATGATAGAATGAAGATTACACTTGTGTATCCCAGTTATGGTGACGGAAGCCATTCACGCTACTTCCCGTTTGGTCTGTCATATGTGGCGGCATGTCTCGTTGAAGCGGGGCACATAGTAACAGTGGTTGATATGGAGGGTGACGACCTCTCCATTAAAGACGCAGTGAAGCGCACACTCGACTCATCACCTCAGGTTGTGGGCTTCGGTGGGATGGTAACCAGGTTTCGGTTCGTGAAGCAGCTTGCTGAAAAGATACGGCGGGAACTCCCCGGAGTATTCATGCTTGCTGGGAACAGCGGTGCTACGACTGTTCCCGAGATATACCTGAAGTCCTGCGGATTGAACTGTGTGGTTCTGGGTGAGGGTGAGATAACCTCCGTTGAATTAGTTAGAACACTGCAAGAAGGCACTGACTGGCATTCCGTTCCTGGGATCGCGTGGCTGGATGATAAGGGTGAACTGAAAGAATCACCGCATCGGGAAATGATTCAGGCCCTGGATTCAATACCATGGCCTGCCTGGGATCTCTTTCCTGTGGAGAACTATGTATCAAGTATGGACCACCGCCAGAAGAAAGTACGGCATATGGAAGTGCTGGCCAGCAGGGGTTGTCCCTTCAACTGCGTATATTGTTACAGAATATACGGCAGGAAGGTAAGGCGAAGGTCTCCTGAATCGATTATCGCTGAACTGAAGGAACTTGTAACGCGGTACGATATCAAATACTCCGGTTTTCCCGATGATCTTTTCACGAGTGACAGAGACTTCGTTATGCAGACTTGCGCTCTTTTGAAAGAAGAACTGCCGGATCTTAAGTGGTCCTGTCTGGGCAGGGTAAATACGGTTGACAGGGAGATGCTGCAGACGATGAAGGATGCCGGATGCGACTGGATCTCGTACGGGATCGAGTCCGGCTGTGATGATATGCTCAAAAGGATGAGAAGGGGGGTTACGGCAGAGCAGTGTCTTGAAGCCATCAGACTTACAGAATCTGTAGGTATCCATGCTGACGGGAGTTTTATAATAGGAATGTTCGGAGAGACCCGGGATTCCGTAGGAAAGACCGTGGACTTCTGCAGAAAGGCTGATATAACCGCTCCGATGTTGTTTGTAACTCCATACCCCGGGACGGATATTTTTAAAACAGCTCTTGAGCATGACAAAATTGCCGATGTTGAGAAATTCCTGACGGAAATGAACAGTGCAGACGATCTTCTTGTAAATCTTACGGATTTTACCGACAGGGAACTGATAAATCTTCGGGACTGGGCACAGGGCACCATCGGCAGGAACTACCTTCTTAAAAAACCATTAACGCGAATTCCAGCTCTTATGGTTAAGCACTTTAAACTCAGGGGTTTCATGGGACTGGTTCATGACGCCAGAACCTTCCTGACTTCGCTTCTGCGAAGGAAATAACCGGCATACACGAAAAGGGCATGTACCACAAAAGGGTTATACATGCCCCATGACTAGTTAGCTGTTATTCGCTTGTTAGATGAAAAGGAGAAGTGAAATGAACTTACCGGAGAAAGTTGACATGAAGAAGCAAATGCTCGAAGCCTTGAAATGGCAATTTCCAGTACCCTATTTGCTATATATGGGCGCAGAGAAATTGCTTCCTTTCTTGGATAAACAAGGTGAAATCAAGAAGGCTGACGAGGAGTTCATCACCAATATTATTAAGACTGCAAAAGAAAACGGGGTGGACGAGTTCGTACTGAAATTTGATAAAAGTCAGCTAACTGGACTGGATACAACTATAAAAAAAGTAAGAGGAAGTGTTGGCTTTGATCTCGACATAGGTATCAAGGGCGAAACCAATGTTGAGTTACACATCAAGTTCAAGGAGTAACAACCATCTACCAAGTTGACATGAAAACGTCAACGGTGGCATTGGATTTCTGAACGGAGTCATTGAGTAATGATCAAAATATCGAGATTGATAATAAAAAATTTTCGAGGTATTCGAAATGCAGATATTGTTTTTTCAGATACCAATTTTCTCGTAGGCAATAACGGAACAGGTAAAACTTCATGTCTTGCAGCTATCGCTCGTTTAATGCCTATTCTTCGTGGAGAAAAAAGAATATTTCTTGATGATGACTTCCTGTTTAATACCAATGATAACGCTGAACCAATTGAACTCACATATTTTTTTGATTTAATTACGGATGATTACTCTGAATCTGAAAGGGATGTTGAGCTTCACGTAAAAGGAATGCGCTCAGAAAATGGCAAAAATAGATCCCATTTGAATGATCAGAAGCCGGGTGACTTAGCTGCTTCATTTTCGAATAATACAATTGTAGTCGATCATATCGAATCACTCACTGGAAAAGATACGCCGACTCA
>JAUWMQ010000037.1 GCA_030613065.1 Candidatus Aegiribacteria sp.
AGCGAGGTCTGCAGGGAGTCCAAAGGATGCCCTAACATGTTTGTAGGTCTTGTGATGCAGAGATACGGAGTTAAAATCACGATCCTCGTAACCGACTTGGCAAACGTAGTTAAAAGCTTGTGTAACAGCCTCAAACGTAGGTCGGATCTGTTCCGGCTTAACGGGCAGCTTGATCTTGACCGTGCGTGTCAATGTATTCATGTTCATATAATACTAAAAATAGAAATAAACTCAAGCCCTCCTCCATCAACTAAAGTTGATGGTATCCGGGATTTGAATGGAACGGACTATGAACCCCGAGTATCTCGCTGCCCGTGCCCGACAGATGAATGTGTCCATCTTCAGTAATCGCCATGAAGGTGATATTCTGAAGTTCTCCCGGACCGTTTCCTCTCCGTCCGATGCTTCTCAGATACTCACCTCCCGGAGAATAGAGTCGAACTGTGGATCTGCCGCAGTCAAGCACTGCGATGTTACCGTCAGGGCCGAAAGCAACTCCTTCAATACCTCCCATTACGTAGTTGGAATCCCCATATTCAATACCGATTGAATCAACAGAGCACAGCATAACGGTGAGATCAGTGTCTATCTGAACCAATTGCTGCTGTGCTGTTGTTGTGGTGTCATCGGAGGCACCACAACCCGCAGCTATAACCGTAAATCCTATTATCAGAGATTTTATCATGACTACATGTCCTTTCTTAGTAATACTAGCAAGTTAATACTAGAGACATGTTAATTTGTCAAGACTGAGATAGTACTAATTATGTAAATTATTTACCTACAAGGTATTAGGCGCTAATGTAGTATTCAGACGAGAATCTCCTCAGAGTATTTTCGGCATAGGTATTACATAAACCCTGGGGTAATCCGGGTCCTGCATTGAGTATGCAAGAAGTCCCTGAGGCTGAACCTTGAAGTTAACAAAATCCACTATGTCGGGATTCATGACGCCTTCAATCCGGACCACCGCAAGGTGTTCTCCCTCTCTTGAATAAACATCCATTATCGGATAATCGGCTGTTCGGTTCTGAACCCAGACTCTTCCCATCCCGTCGGCCCCTATACCCTGGGGCGGGATCATCCACCTGAAAGGATCCGGCGAGTAATCGATCATGTGTAATACGCATGCGGAGAGATACATGCTCATAAGAGTTACCCTTTCAGTCAGAATTTGATCAATTTCTGAGTTATACTAAATACTCTGAATTCCATATTGGAAGCTTCTAATCGAGGATGTCAGTTGGTTAATTGATAGTCTTGCGTACAAAGGGTATAAGAAGGTACAGGAGTGTTGCCCATCCCCCGAGGGGCCATGCCAGGAAGAACACCAGAATGGAGAAACCAGGGAAGACTATCATGCCCAGCCATCTGTGTTTCCTGATTTCCTTATCCAGGCCCAGCTCAGGATGTCGTCTTACGTAAGCGTAAAGGATATCTATTGACAGGCTTATCAGAAACAGGTTAACAACGAATATCTGTACAGCAAGAACGCTCTGGAAAGTGCCGATAACATCCGTTGTTATAGGGATAAGAGCGATGAAAAGAAGATGGACCATGATTATCCAGTTGAGACCTCCATCCGTCTTCTTAATTCTATCCATAATGTAATGCTGCCCTATCCAGAAACTCCCAAGGGTCAGAAAAGCGATGATGTAATGGCGCAGCTGATCTATCATTCCCGGAAGAGCTTCAAGAAGGGATTCGTGCGTACGCACTGTTGCGCCGACATCAATACTTAAAACGGCAAGTGTCATCGCGATGGCGTAGACACCATCAGACAAAGCCTCTATTCTGTTTTTTCCGAGTATGACTTTCTTCAAAACATGACCTTCCCTGCAAAACGAATGAATAGTTTACACCTGCATGCTCCCGCGGTCAATATTCTCTCCGGCTGAGCCAAGAGATAGCTCAGTCCACAAGCGATATCCGCGATTATACCAGAACATGCATCTGTACCTGGGAGTGCGCCATCAACATGTCCTTCATCTATCAGCCGCAGCAGTCTCTCCGGGTAGTTGCCAGAGCGTTCTCCAACACCATCCGATACGAAGCGCATCGGCATATCCCTGATGTCGCTCATGCGAATTACGCACTATGGTGAAACGATCCTGGTGAAAAAGTGTTCATATGAATATGATATTGTATACAGTATTAATAGGAAATTCAAAAAAATCTGACAGGAGTGTGACCATGCTGAAAACTCTAGTTGCCGTAATGTTGGTTGTATCAATAGGGTACGCATCAGAACTGATGCTTGTTGAAGGAAAGCTTCACGAGGAAAGCAGTCGTCTTTCAGCGGACCAGTTTGATGTTGTATTCGAAGCCGTTGACTATTTCGTTGTTTTTACCCCCGATGGTCTTCTGGATGAGAGTCCGCGCGCAACCATTCTCGACTCCGGAGATATTTCACCTGAAGACTATCTTTTAGTCCACCTTTCATCATCTGCAGGACTGGAATACATGGGTGAACTCGGAGAAGTAGTACTTCACCGGGAAGGCATCGTCATCGTGAAACTCGCAGGCCCGGCTCCAGGGAATTTCATAAGGGAGGGTGTGTTTTTCCTTCAGCCTCTCCGGGTGAAGAGAGCGGGAGATGGTTCTGACATCCTTTTTCTGCACCAGCCAGCTGACAACCCTGAAGATTACGTTTCGGATATTGTTGCAGCTGTTAACGAGGATTCCATAAAGGCGGTCATTCAACAACTTGAAAATTACGGAACACGCTATTCCAGTACTGACAGCTACGATACGGCATGCGACTGGGTTCAGGCCAGATTCGAATACTATGGCCTGGATGCCGAGCAGCAGACGTTCACCATGTCTTCCTACGACTGCCAGAACGTAATAGCGGAGCTTCCCGGGGTAACGGACTCAACAAAGATATACATCATCTGCGGCCATCTTGATTCAACATCGGGAAGCCCCTATTCGAATGCTCCCGGCGCCGATGATAACGCCAGCGGTTCCTCGGCAGTGGTCGAAGCAGCCCGGATCCTTTCCGGTTACGAGTTTAATTACACGATAAGATTCATCTGCTTCGGAGGTGAGGAACAGGGTCTTTACGGAAGCGATTACTACGCCTCCCAGGCCAGTTCCGCCAGTGATGATATTCTTGGTGTGGTCAATCTGGACATGGTTCTGTATGCCCCTCCTGGAGACGATATCATCTGGGTGCCTTACAATACTCAGTCAACCGATCTTGCACTGGCTCTTGAAGCGATATGCGACACGTACGTTCCCGCGCTTACGGTTGATATAGAATATGATCCCGGCGCTACTTACAGCGACCACGCATCCTTCTGGAACAACGGTTACAGGGCAGTACTGGGAATCGAGAAGGAAGTCTGGACTAACCCTTACTACCACCAGACAACGGACCTTCTTTCAAATTACCTTGCTTACTTCCCCTTCGGAACCAACTGTATCAAAGGTGCCATCGCAACAGTCGCCTATCTTGCTGAACCCACAGGCTTAACCGGCATATCGGGAGATGAAGGATTCTCTGCCGGCCCTGGAATAGCTGGAATATCACCTAATCCTGCGCATTCAATCCTGACTATAAACCTTACACAGGGTTTTGCCGGTGTCATTCAAGTTTCCCTTTTCGATATATCTGGCCGTATGGTTCTTTCAGGCATGTACGACGCGTCTTCAGGAAGCGTTGACCTTGTTCTTTCGCAATTGCCGCCGGGAGTCTATACAACACGAGTCTCCTCAGACACTGTCTCGGAAACCAGAAATATCGTCGTAACACGGTAGATGATCTTATACAGATGGACAGACGGCCAGGCCGTCTGTCCATCTGTACCGCAGAATCAGCTTTCTTCAGAACCAGCGCCGTTTTCTCTGAGCATCCAGGATTTGAATGCTTCGCGACCCTCTTCCCGCCAGAATTCTACGTAGTCCTGCTCCATCTCTTTCATGAAGGGGCTTTTTTCGGTTTCTCCGGCGGGGACATCCTTCTTCTTCTTTTTTCTGCCGCTTCGTTCGTAACGATGGGCTCCATGATCGGCACCGAAGAAGATATGAGCCAGAACAACAAGGCCCACCGCCTGCCAGTAGCCTATTTCAGGCAGGCCGAAGATATCAGGCATCATGGCGTTCCACAGCAGCTTTACGAGAATACCGAAAACTATCGCAAGCACAGCCACTGCAATTATCCCCAGCACCACAAAGCCTGCGATTTTCACTGCCTTTGCGGGGCCGCTTCCTCCGATACTGTGCCTGAAATCATGGTTCATTATCCTTACTGTACAATCACTCATTCTCTACCTCCCGTATCCTTTCAAGCTTCTCTCGGATAGCTCTGATTCCGCGGTGTTTCCTGGCGAGAAGCGTACCTACCGGTACGTTCCAGAGCCTTGAGAGTTCCATGAATGTTTTCTCGTTGAACTCGGTTTCAACGATTACTTCCATCTGGGCTGAGGGGAGTTCCCGGATCAGATCAAAGGTAAGCCGGCGCAGAGCGCGACTGTGGTAGGAATCCTCAGGGTCGTATTTCACGTCAGGGAGAACATCAAAAAGGCATAGCCCGTTCTCATCCTCCAGATCAAGTGAAACGGTTTCCCTTTCCGGATTTCTGTAGAAGTCGATGATTTTGTTTCGGAGGGCGCGAAAAACATAGGCTGACATGTCTGATATGGGCGCTACTATATCCGGTCTGTCAAGGATCTTCAGCATTACATCCTGCACTATATCCTCGCTGCTTCTATGGACGAATTCCTCTATCATGCCTTTGACATAGCTGACAAGGCGATTGTAGTTACCGTGAAAATACTCCGCCAGTGCCGACTTTCTCTGCTTGTTCATCTCCTGTTGTTTCCCTTCGCCTGCTATCATGGACGAGGAAGTGTGGTAATTATTGCATTATGTGAAAGTACGATTCGGAATGCACGGTGCCATGGTTGTTACAGTAAACCGCTCTAGCTCTTCAGGCGTGATGTTTGTATGCTAAGGTTGCAGTCATCATTAACGTGAAACAGGTTTACTAAGAATGAAAAAAGGAATGTTGAAATACTTGTCCCTTGTTCTATCCATAGGCATTGCCCTGTTCACTTCCGGCATCTCCGGCTGTCTTCCGGATCCCTATAGCGTCGGCGAACCGGATTCGCTTTTCTCTGAATATGTTCTTATCTGGGACCTGGTGGATAGTCACTATGCCTGTTTTTTTGCGAGAGAGAATGTGAACTGGGACCAGGCATACGAGAAATTCAGACCTGCGGCTTTGAACCTTGGCAGCAGGGATGAGCTTGTAGATCTCAGCCTTCAACTCCTGGCCGAGCTGGAGGATCAGAATCTGGTTCTGTGGAATTCAGCCGGAACCAGGCTGGAGAGCTGGAACCAGGGTGCCTTTATTAACTGGGATTTGTCCGTCTGGTTTGATTACATGCGGGAATTGAACCCATCTGGATCCAGCGTAACCTTTGATGCCTACGGTGCACTGAAGATTTGCCCGACTCCAACTGATACCCTGGGATATGTATATATCAGTGACCTGGGTGATGAATTCGACTGGATGTTTTTTATCATTGATACAACTATGCTTGAATATTGCAAAGGTCTTATTATTGATCTGCGCATGTGCGGCGGCAGCGGTTCCGCGATGAATGCATTCTACTCTTGCGGAAGGTTTGTTGCAGAGCTGGGTCATGCTTACTACAGAGCGTTCAGGACAGGTCCGGGAAGAAACGATATGGGTGAGATGCAGGAAGTATTAGCATATAGAAACGGGGCATGGCAGTTTACAGTCCCCATAGTCCTTCTGACGGGCAGAAAGACCCAGGGTGCGGCCGCGCAGCTGGTCCTGCTGCTCAGAACTCAGCCTCATATTACCGTGATCGGGGACACCACGGCAGGCTTTGCCAATCCTGCAGTCTCATTCAATCTTACTGAAGACTGGACCATTGAGATACCTGAGATGGTATCCTACTCTTCTGACAGCATCCTTATTTTCAATTCAGGATTAGCGCCCGATATTGTAGTCCCGGTTTCCGAGGCGGATTTTGCAGCCGGAGTAGACCCTGTTCTTGATGCCGCCCTTGAAATGATCACACCTTAGCTACTCAGCAGTAAGAACCAGCAGCGTCCCTCCAGGGCTTATTTCAAGGTCGAGCGGGTAACCAGGCAGGTCAATCTGACTTTCAATGAAGTAATCACTGCAGTTGTAGGCAACCAGCCTGCTGATGTCATCTCCCAGATAGCTGAGTACGTAAACATGACTGCCGTCAGATTCGGCGCACATGTAGTGGATATCTCCAGCAATGGTCACTTTCCCTGTCCAGACCAATGGATTGGGGAAATAGTTCAGTATGGTGACAAGACTCACGGTTGAGCCTCGGTAGAACACTGAGCAGAAAGTGGTATCGTTCGGAACGGTTTCAATGGCCACTATCCTGGGAATAACCATTGTTCTGTGCCGCATCATTCCTTCTCCAATTGAAACAGTCTCGGTTCCCGCCATGGTTCCAATAAGAATGGTATCCTGACACTGAGAGATGGCCATGCATGTGGGGCTGGACGGAAGGGTAGAGCTTCTGGACACGATGTTGGTTCCAAGCCTGACTTCGAAGATCTTGCGGGAAGTCGCCCCGGCTACGTAGAAATAGGCTAATTCGAGGATTGTGCCTATTTCAATATCCACAGGATTCTCGCAGATACTGAAACTGTCCATGATTTCCATATCCGGTATATACAGTTCCAATATCTGTCCTAATGCCCCAATGATGTAGACGCTGTTCTCGGTTGGACTGTACTCCATTTCGAAATATCCCGCTGAAGAAGGGCTGCCAATAGTGAAGGAACCTGTCTGCTCGTACGATTCAATGTCGAAACGGATCAACGTTCCCTCTGTGGTGGCTACAATAAAGCAGCCGGGAAGGGGACAGAGTGATCTGGCTCCCGAGATGTTTTCAATTGTATGAACAGCGGTGAGGTCCGGCGCGTAGAAAATATTGATTCCCGCCCGCATCGTATGGTCGAACTCCGTAAGATCAGTACAGCCGCACAGTATCAGAAGCGCTGCGGCAGTAGAGGCTATGAAGCATTTAATTACCATGATATCCCCGCTGACAGGATTAAATGCCTTGCTGGAGACCAGGCCCTTGGGTTAGCTGCCTCACCACCAGGATCACTGGTTGTGTGGAAAAGAGAGGAATCGTAAATGTGAATCACGTTCTTTCTGTTGAAGAGATTGAATACCCCCATGACCAGGTCCAGCTCAATCGAGCCTATGCAAAACATTCTGGAAAGGGTTACATCAGTCTGCATGGCAAAGGGATACCTTTCAGTATTGGTTTCGATAAGTTCCGCTTGTACAGGTGGGAGTGTATAGGGCATTCCGCTGCCGTATTGCCACGAAATACCAAGCCTGGTGTTCTCCAGCGGATGGATTCCAGCAACTTCAGGTCCTTCCGATTCAAAAGACCTCACCTCAATTGATGCGGACGCTGTATGTGATTGATCCCAGTCAAGATAGTTATCCTCGTTGGAAATGTACAGAACACCCATCTGAGCGTAGTTGTACATCTCCAGCATGGATGAGTATTTACCCTTGGCAACTGAAAGGGAATACGAAAGCTGTCCCGAAATATTGCTTCCCGCCCTTCTGTTGAGGGTGACTTCTATGCCCCTTACCATTCCATGGCTGTCGTCGTTGGAAAAAACGTAGTATGTGCCCTCACTATGGTCTTCGGTATTCACCAGACCTGTAATATCCTTGTAGTAGGCTGCCAGTGAAAGTTCAGTGAACCTGTCAATAAAATGCCGTATCCCTACTTCAAAGCTCTGCGTCATCTCAGGATCCAGATCGGGATTGCCAGCCACTATCCTGCCCTCGGTAAGATTGTAGGATGTTTCAAGGAAGAGGCAGTTCATGGAAGGCATCTGGAAATGGTGTCCGTATGTTGAGAAGAAAATGGAGCTCTCACTGAAGGGAACGGAAAAACCCACCCTTGGACTTAAATGCCACTTAGTTTCAACCTGGACCTCCTCTGAGGTTTCGGAATTGAACATTGAAGTATTGGCATCGAACATATCAGCTCTGAGCCCGATTGTGGTTATCACTCCTCCTCCGAACCGGTAACTTCCCTGCAGGTAGCAGGATCCCGAATGAGGAAAAGCGTTCCATTGAGAAATGTATATGTTGCCGTAAGTCTGGGCGTATACATTGTACTGGTAAAGGTCGAAGTAGTCCGCTGAAAGCCCGGCCTTTATTCGTGCTCTGGTATTGGGGTTCGCGTCATAACTCACCATAACGCTGCTTACCGTTGCCTTGGAATCGAACCATACATTAGGGTGAACCCCCGTGTGGTAAAATCCAAGGGGGTCCTCAATTCTTTCTTCCGGCAGGTACTGAGTGAACCAGTAAATTGGGTATGTGTTTTCTCCTATGAATTCTCCGTCCTGCAGCCGTATGCGGTTCCAGTCCTGGAACTTCATAATACCCGCTGTGAGCTTGAGGCAGGTTTCGCTTCCAAGCAGCTGTGTAGCGTTGAAGGTAACCCCTGCTGTTTCGCTTGAGCGTACAGGAAGGGCGTAATCCTGACTTCTCCCGAGGTATGCAACACCATCGATATATGCCGGTAGATGGAACCTGGACCATGCCCATTCATTCCATCCCGTTTCCCTGCAGGAACCGAGGACAGTTAAGGCAAAGCTGGTTCTGTTTAGAGGCCTGTAGGTTACCTTAACAATACCCGACATGTCCTGCTGCCAGTTGTTCTCCCACATCCCGCGGGTATCCAGGGTGTCCCTGCCGCTTTCAGAAAATTGTCCGGATGCGTTGAACGTCATCTGTCCCGGGATACGAATCCCGATGGAAGGAAGAAGCATTTCCGTGATGGGTTCAGGTCCCGATACCGATCCTTCAATACCGGTAAGGCCGGTTCTGCAGAGTTCTATATCAGCTTCTTCCATAAAAAGCTGTTCTCCGGTTTCATAGGAAGTGGTAGTAACGTCTCCGTGACGGAGTATCAGTGAACCGTGGTAGGTATCACCACCCTCCTTTCCGATGAGGTTAACAACTCCTGACATGGAATTTCCGTACTCAACACCAAGCCCTCCAGTCATGAGAGATGCATTGGCTATGGCGCTCAGGGGCAGATCAAGGCTGAATCTGTTGTCTATTGGTGAACGGATTGAGACCCCGTCAAGAAGGTAATCCACCTCTCCGCCGCGGCCGCCCCGTACGTGCATCTCACCGTGGCTGGAAACCACACCTGGCTGGGAGGCAACAATGTCTACGATATTCATAGAAGTCTGCGTTCTAATCTCGGTGAAGTCCATCAGGTGAAGGGTGGATGGAATGTCCTGAAGAATGTTGCTTATTGACTCCTGAACAACGATAACAGTTGAACCGGAGGGATCTTCAGACAAATTAAAATCAACACGGCTCAGCTGATCGGCAACAACGCGGACACCTTCCATTCTGGAAGTGGACCTGCCCACCATTCTGGAGGTTATGGCGTAACTGCCCGGAGGGACCCCTGCAATGATGTATTCTCCATTAGCATCCGTCATGGTGCCCAGAGAAGTCTCATCTATCATGACACTTGCTCCGATAAGCGGGTTGCCGTCCATGTCCGAGACAATTCCACCCACAATTCCAGTTGTATCTGCGTAAGCGGAAAAGGCGAATATTATCAGGGGCAGTAATAACAGGACAGGTACTTTATCCAGGAAGTATGCCCATGTACTGATTAATGTCGAACCTGCTGCTGTCTGTTTCATCTCACCTTTTCGTTCATAAGCTTAAAAATGCAACTTCAATCCAGGTATTCAGGCCGTTCACTCATTGAGAGCTTAGTAAATCATACCGTTAATACCCGTGTGACGCAATTATGAAAACACTTGAATCAGCATCCTGGATTACGCAATTCTCACCGAAACAGGATCTGCCAACTACTGCTGATATTCGTAGCAGCCTATGTCATAGCCGCTTCCTGACGGCCTGGGCAGGCCATCCATATCCGTACTGGGAGCCTGCACCTCGCTTCCCTCATCTATTGCAGGGGATGCGGACCCAATATGGTAGTTGTTGCTTCCGGGGCTGGTGAACGAAGGATCTCCCTCAACATAATCATCACCGTAGTACTCAGTGTCTCCATCAATAAGGTTGTGGTCAGCAATGAATCCAGTTCCATACGCCTCAGCGTTGAACTGACAGGTAGTATTGTCTGACAGGATATTGTTCCGGACTACGATATTGTCGGCTTCTAAGTTTTCCACACTTACACCGCAGCCCCACGAAGCCTCTCCGTTACCCACAAACGTATTGTTGATGATTGTAACTCCATCGATAGGATGACCTACTCCCGGTTCACCCCATCCTCCTACAGTAATCCCGTTGCCGGTATTGTTATAAGCAAGGTTGTTGTAGAACTGGACATTAGATAGAACCCCTGCCGATTCGGCTGCTGCCGAGAATCCATCACCATCGCAGTTGTAAACAAGGTTGTCATAAACACTGATGGTGTTTGTGGCTTTGTTCCAGCTGTCAACGTAAATCCCGAGCCTGTCCAGGCCGTACACACTGTTGCCGCTGATTATGCCATTGCATGAGCCGTCCTTAGCGTCTATCCCTTCACCGCCGTAAACACCTCCAGCTCCATCGTGCACAGTGCAGTACCTGACTGCAAAGTCATTCGTTACGGCAACGGTTATGCATTCCTGTTCCCCTCCGTTGCAGGCTTCTCCAACATCGCATGAGTCAATACTTACATCGCTGCAGTCCCATACTCCAATACCGGAAGAAGAAGTGTTCCATGTTGTGCAGGCCTGAATAGTGATGTTACTTGAAGCATCAACCAGAATACCCGTGGAGTTCATCCCTCCGATAGCATTCCGAACTGTAAGGCCATTGAGAGTGATGTTATCACTGTCTGTTATTTCAAACAGCCCTCCTAAATCCGTTGGAAACGTTATCCCGGTTCCGTCAATGATCACGCTGCCATCACCATGATCCCTTATGAGAATACCCTCGGAACCCCCGCCGATACTTAATGTCAACTGAACTCTTTCAGTATAGGTACCTGCCATTATCCGCAGGGTCATGCCGGCCTGCATCTGGTTCACCCCGTACTGGATGGTTTTCCAGGGGGCGTTTAGCGACCCATCGTTTGAATCATTGCCCGAGGTTGCTACGTAGAAAGTTTCCGCACCGGAACCCGGATCGTCCGGATTCGAGCATCCGGCCGCAAAGACAAAAGCAGCAAGTACAATTAAATATTTCATGGAATAACCCCATTCCCGTTGAGTGATCGAAAAAAGTATCTATAACAATCTATTCCTGTTTTCCTTATTCACTGTCCAGTATCTCACGTACCTTTATTGCCAGGTCCCGGTTTCTGAAGGGTTTCTGGATAAAATGCACTCCCTCTTCCAAAACGCCCTGGTGGGCGATAACGTTGGCTGTATAGCCGGACATGAACAGATGCCTGATGTTCGGGTATAAGGACAGGAGGGTTCTGGCCAGGTCACGACCGTTCATCTCGGGCATCACTACATCGGTTATGAGCAGATCGATCAATCCTGCATGCTCCCCCCCCACGCGGATAGCTTCACCCGGGGTGGTAGCGGCAAGCACGGAGTACCCCAGGTGTTCGAGCATCATTTTGATAAGTTCCAGTATTGCAGGTTCATCCTCCACCAGCAGAATGGTTTCGTTCCCCCGTCTTACAGGTGCTGCTGCAACACCTTCTTTTGGCTTCGCTGTTGACTTGATCGTGAATCGGGGCAGGTAGATTCTGAAGAGCGATCCGTGGTCCGGTTCACTGTAGACGTAGATAAAACCGCCATTCTGCTTCACGATTCCGTAGACCATGGCCAGACCCAGACCGGTACCCATACCAGTTTCTTTGGTGGTGAAAAACGGCTCAAATAGTCTGCTCAGGGTTTCCTTGTCCATGCCATTGCCGGTGTCACTTACTTTCAGATGCACATACTCACCCGGGACGAATCCAGGATAAGCTGCGCAGAGGGTTTCGTCCACGCAGGCGTTCTCTGTTTCGAGTGTAATCTTACCTACGCCTCCGATGGCATCACGCGCATTGACGCACAGGTTAACCAGTATCTGGTCGATCTGCACAGGGTCCATCTTTACCGGCCACACCCCAGTCCCTGGCAGCCAGGCAAGATCAATATCCTCACCGATAAGCCGCAACAGCATCTTGAGCATTCCCTCAACGGTCTCGTTCAGGTCGAGTACTCTCGGAGCGATGGTCTGCTTGCGAGCGAAGGCCAGCAACTGCTTCGTCAGGTCCGCAGAGCGCTCGGCGGCTGTACGGATTTCAGTCAAATGGGCATTGAGCGTCTGATCCGGCTTCATATTCTCCATGGCCATCTCAGTATGGCCGAGAATTACGCTCAGCATGTTGTTGAAATCGTGGGCCACTCCTCCAGCCAGACGCCCGACTGAATCCATCTTCATGGCCTGGCGCAATTGACTCTGCAGTTTAATCTTTTCCGTAATGTCTATAAAAGTGGCAAGTGAGCCTGAGAATATCCCATTCTGATAGTGTGGAACTCCGCTTACAAGAACAGACATCCTTTCTTCGCTCTTCTTTTTCAATTTAATCTCGTATTGATCAGATTCTCCTTGACATCTTCTTATATTCGCATTTTCTACAATTTCAATCTGATCATCAGGGATAAAAATATTCCATTGCTTACCAAGCAATTCGTCTTTTTCATATCCCAGCATTTTCAACATCGCTGGATTAGCGAATTGAATAATGCCATGCTCATTCTCAAGAATGATTCCTTCAGCAAGATTGTTGACAATCGCTTCATTAAACTCTTTCAGCTCTAATATCTGATTCTCCGCCTGCTTCCGCTTGGTGATGTCATTGTAAATCACTACTATTTCACCACCGGGCAACTTGTAAACCCAGTTTTCCCGCCAGGAGCCCGGATGGCGCTCATCACTGTATACAGCCTCGGGGAAATACTCCGGATTTCCGGTATTCCAGACACTTTGAAATACTTTAAACAGGCCAGAAGCTTTTACACCGGGGAATACGTCACTGACACGTTTTCCAATGATATCCTCCCGCCGAATCTTCTCTATCTTCTCCAGTGCCTGATTGAAGTCTTTGAAAACGAAGTCATCGCCATCATCCACAGCTTCATATATCACGATTGCGCTTGTCATTGTGTTAAATAGTTGCCTGTACTTTGACTCACTGGTCAGCAGTTCCTCTTCCGCTTGCACACGGGCGCTGATAGCGTCTTCGAGCTTTGCAGAGAGTTTCTGCAACTCTGCTTTCAAGCGGCGAACCTCTGCTTTGTCATTGATGTCAGGGATATATGACCTCCGTAGATTCATCGAGGTTCACAAAATAATCAAACTCGTATACTGTTATTTCATATGTACGATATGTGCAACAAGTCATAAAAACAATGGGAAAGCAATACTTGGAAGTATCTGAGTATCCGATCCGATGACAATGTGTCCGTTTGTCAGATTCAGTTACCTGAAAATAGTTCCATTTTACTCCACAGTTGTTACAGATGTAGGAGCCTTCCAGCCCGTAGGACTTTTCGCAATCATCGATCTGTTCAAAGCAGACCAGTTCAAGAGATGATTTCACAAGTTGATTCTGAATATTGTCCTGCCATCCCGGCCCCTGCTGCTTGCCGGCCCAGTAGACGAACTGTTTGATATTGCAAGGACACCCTTTGTTGGAGCAGTATTCTTTGAGAACGTACCCCACCTTGTCTGCGATGTTCTCCAAGTTCCTCCGGATTGCTTTTCTATCCATGGCAAATGCAGCGGGCAAGCGGAAGATACTGTAACTGAGTCCAGAATTCCTTTTTCACTATGCAGAACCTCCCTAACCCTGGCCGCCGGATTCTGGCGAAGTTCGTTCTGAATCATATCTCTGAAGTCCACGTACCGCATACTTACCTCTCTACTCGCTACTCCTTGAGTTTCTTTGTGAAACAGATGGCGAGGCTGTTATCCACAGAGGTAATATCTCCGAATCTGAGCTGCTGTCCATCACACTGTATCCTGCGACTATCAGGTATATAGCCCGCCAGGCGTACATAACCTGGGCGGATCAGAAATCCGCTTCCCCTGATACTTATACCTGCTCGAATCTCTCCGGCTCATGTAAAGTAATGGGAAGATGCATCGCGAAAAGAGAGAAGTCCCTGTCCGTCGTATAAATGGCACAGCGGCAGCGTACGGCAACTGCACAGATCAGGAAATCTGTATTTGAGCCTTGAATCCCCCCTGCACGACACAGATTGAAAAATCCGGCAGCCATTACGTAATCTTCTGTCGTGATTGGTATATCAGGAAATGCAGCGAGATTCCTCTTGAGCTTTTTGAACTGCGCATCTTCGCGTATGCCGGAAATGATTTCCTGACGAATTGGGCCTATGATTTCAACGAGATGATCAGTAATAAGATTCCGTAACTCCCGAACAGGAGGGGATTCCTTCAATTTGCTTTGCCTTAGTGCAAGGGACCAGATGCATGTATCAACGAGAATTCTCAAGATCTGGCTCTTTGCTCTTTGTAGTTATACTCCGGGTCAAACTCTACTGAACCGAACAGAGAGAGAATCTTCTGCTGCTCGAGATGATTGATATATTCGATTAATGCTTGTGTAACCGCATCCTTTTTCGTGCGATGCCCACCAAGCTTCACCGCTCGTGTGATGAGGCTGTCTTCAATCTGCAGGTTTGTTGCCATTCTGATCACCTCCACACATAGTATCACACACTACTATGTGTTGCGTCAAGCCTGTTGCTGAAAGATTGAGCATATACAGTCAGCTTCCTTAACAGTTGTATCTGAATAGCTTGATTCCAGTAACATTACTGATCTCGAAGCGATTCTTGCTCTCAGACCCGATACTATCAGAGAAATGGTGCAAAGTATTTCACAGGTAAATGGTTCATCTCCGTTGCCGGGAGAATTGATCAACAGATGCAGCCGCTGTAGTAAATTCAAAAATAGGGCAGGTGAATTGATCGCCTGCCCGATTACTCTTTTCACTCTCAGCTGGTCAGATCAGCACTACCTGTTAAGCAGAGTGCAGCCTTCCAGCCCTACAAGACCGAAGGACTCATCTGCGATGGTTCCTCTTATCTGCACACCGGAGCGATCGGCCACTATCAGTGACTCGGAAACAGCCGAAAGAGCCTCCAGCATCTCGCATGCTACGTACTTCGTGTAGGTATCATCGGGATGCGCCAGGTCTATCCTGATAGTTGTACCGTAGTCTGTGGTGGAAGTGGTTGTGGAGTGGTAGTATCCCTGCACGATGACCTCCTTCCCCATCCAGACATTGAACATCTCGTTGAACTGATCCACGGGAATGGGTTCACCGGCATACGCCCAGGGGCTTGTCTCAACCCGCTCGAAGGCATCGGGAGCATCGACGAAGACCGCGCCCGCAAGCTCGGGACCTGTCCAGCCTGCCTCCACGATTCCTCTCACGGCTATAATCTCGCCGCGCAAAAGCGTCTGGTTCAGGGACTCGTCGAAGTAAGCTGTAGCCAGTTCATCAGTAGACTCGGGATCGGCAACCAGTCGAAGATCTCCCTCTACTACGACCTCCTCACCGTACCAGATGTAAGGATATGCAACAAGCGTTACTTCCTGTCCGACCCATGCAAAGTAGGCTTCGTTCAGAGCCCAGGCATCAACGGCGACATCCAGTGTTACCGTTGACGGATCCAGCGTACCCTCGGGATAGAGAGGTGTTTCCTCCACAACATCTTCAATAACCTCATCCACCATCTCATCAGAGGTATCAACTACCGTCTCGTCCGTCTGAGGCTGGTCACCCCCCCCGCACCCGAGAGCGAGCAGAAGGCTCAGCGACACAATTGCAACCATTATATTGAACATTTGACTCCTTTCCTTTTAAAAACCGTATATCAGCAACTCACAATACAATAACGTATTACCTATATCGAGGCAATCAGCGAAACGTCAGCACCGTAATAGCTTCCTCTTCCTTCCTGGCGAAGGGGATGACCTCCGTGCTCCTCATGATCAGGAATCCGAACTGCGCTTTACTCCGTTCTATTTCCTTATTCATACTATTAAGGTACCACTCAACTGCGAGTCGAGCAAGAGACAACTACTCTGAAGATCACGGGAACAGAAAACCTGCAATGAACGTCATCAGGTAAAAAATCCATTCATATCAGCCAAATGCTTCCTTTGTTGCGACATATTCCCGTTCTGGTTGATTGCAGTGGAAAGCAAGTCTATCTCAGGATAAACACCTCGCGAGCAGAACCAGAGGAAGTTCCGCGTGTTTGCTGAACGGTAGATGAGAGCGATCTCTCTCAGATCGTCTGCATTGAGCTCGCTGAGATACGATACATCCGTACGCAGAGCCGCGCAGAGTCCAAGGACCCCCTCCCACTTGAGTGTGCGTTCATATACTAATGTAATTGAAAATGCGACTTTTAAAGAGTTCTCCTCAACCTTTGCTATAAGTCTTCCGCTCAGGTCTTCAAGCTCAAGAACGTATACTCGCGCAAAGTCAGCAGGATTATGATCCCATCCAAATATCCCCGATGGTCAAGTCTCTCCTAGAATTAACCATTGATATTGTATGTAAAAAAGATGTGAAGAGGTGATGTCGCAACAAATGTCGCAAGTTTGTCGCAAGTTTGACCAGCGATCATTCATCTAACCTGTAAACGAGCTGATTTGTTGAACCCTCCTTTGTGATAATACCCCTGTCAATGAGCTCAGCCAGATCCCTTTGCAGTGTTCTGCGGTTAACACCGGAGCAGATAACTTCCGCATCCTGGACATTCATTGTTAAATGTTCCAGAAGGAACCCGACCAGCAGTTCCTGCCTGTTGGAAAGATTATATTTCTTTGAAATCAGTTCTTTCCTTATCGCTTGTCTGCCACGGTCGGCAACCTCTATCATCTGAACCGATAATCCCCTGGTGAAATACTCCAGCCAACCTGTAAGATCCATCTCGCTTTCACGCACATTCTGTAAAGCCCTGTAGAAGGCTTGTCTATCCCTGTCGTAGAACTGGCTGATGGTGAACAGTTTCTTGAAATCATATCCTGCGCGATACAGGCACGCTGTTGAGAGCAGACGTGATGTTCGACCGTTTCCATCTGAAAAAGGATGAATGTGCACTAGCTGAAACTGTGCAACTCCGCTGATCAGCACAGGGTGAATGTCTATTCCGGAATTGAGCCATTCGATAAGGCTCCGCGTCATACCCGGCACTGATTCGGGCGGTGGCGGAGTGTAAACGATCTCACCGGTAAGACTGTTGATGATGTGATTCTGTATAAGTCTGTACTTACCAGGTGAAGCATTCCCGCCACGCACTCCCACTACAAGTCTTCTGTGGATTTCAAGAATCATTTCCTCGGTAATGGATGTATTATCCTTGATGTGCTGCTCAACATAATCGAATGCACGGACATAGTTCCGAAGCTCTCTCTCGTCTTCAGGATCAATATTCTTAAGCTTTTCCCCGGCGAGGAGTTTCTCGGACTGCTCGAGAGTCAGATGGGTTCCCTCAATGTGTGTGGTATGGTGGGCTTCCAGTATAAGGGCTCGCTGGCGCATCTGATTGAGCCAGTTTTCGGATAGTGTAGCGGCATCCAGAAATCCCTTTGCCTGGTCGATCCCGGAAAGCGTTCTGGAAATAGAGTTCGAAATAGTAAATGAAGGAACGAAAGTACTCATTATGTCCTTCTATATTCTCATACTTAAAAATAACACTATGCAGTGCCCAACCCTCTGGTTATGTCATTGCTGATTATATACAACCAACAGGCAGTCCATAAGGCCGTCGGATTTGATTCTTCTTTCTCTTCTGCCTTCTGCTGTGATCACGTAACTGCTGACAATATACTGATTCTGATATACGCAATGATTCGCGATCTCTTCTTTGATATCGTGAACAAGCAGCATTCTCTGCACGATTCTCCCTGAAATCCAGCTGTGTGTTCAACTACTGATGGAAATGATGATCAGTAATAAACGTCAGGCTTATCAAGTCTTTCTTACCTCTTCGTTGGCCTTGAGGTGAAGTGTTTTCCGGTCCAGTTTTCCTGTTGCCGTTTTGGGCAGTCGATCCATTACAGTCCAGCGATCAGGGATTTTGTAGCGTGCCAGGTTTGCTGCTACAAACTCTTTCAGTTTATCCAGGTCCGGATTTGCAACATCGGGTTCCCATTCGATGTAGGCTTCCAGAATGGCTCCATAGTGTGCGTCTCGGACGCCTACCACACAGCTCTCCATAACATCCGGGCAGGAGTCAATGATATTCTCAACTTCATGAGGCCCGATGTTTGACCCTCCGTGGATGATTATCTCTTTCTTGCGTTCCAGGAATGTATAGAATCCGTCCTCATCGCATGAAGCCACATCACCCCCATGGAGCCATCCCTCCTGAAGTGCTTCTGCGGTAGATTCCGGGTCTTCCCAGTATCCCACCATCACACTGTCTCCCTGCACGATGATCTCGCCCATCTTACCTGTAGCCACATCCTTTCCGTTCTCATCAACGAGCCTGACCTTTATGCCTTCGGCGGGTTTTCCAACTGTTCCATTGCGATTGGGGCCGGATGGACGGTTTGAAAGGTAGCCTTCACACTCAGTCATTCCGAAAAGCTGAAGCAGATCATGTCCTGTCCGTTCCCTGAATCGCCGGTAGAGGTCTGGTGAACACTCATCGCCACCCACAAAACAGTTCCTGAAAGAGCCAAGATCAGTCTCTTTGCACATTGGGCTTTCCAGTACATCCAGTAATGTAGTAGGCAGCATCAGAGTGGTTTCAACGCGGTACTTCTCTATACACTGAAGAAGATTCTCAGCCTTAAGCTCAGAAACCAGAACAAGAGAAGATCCTGAAAGGAATGTCGGAAGGGAAATCCCGGAAAGCCCCGCGATATAGCCGACCCCGGTTGATGCCATTGTTATGGTCTCGGGATGGATCTCCCTGGTATCTACCTGTATCCGCGCATTGGCAAGAAGAGAGAAGTGAGTATGCGTTACGCCTTTGGGCCGTGCTGTGCTTCCTGACGTATAGAAAATGATGGCGGGATCGGCAGGATGAACTTCAGGATATTCATAATGATCCGTAGCGTTGGCCATATGATGATGAAGTGCCTGGGGGTGCTTCTGAAGGCTTGTGTCCCGGATCAGGATACGTTCAAGAGAGGGTACTTTCTGAACCATCTCTTTCGTAATGCCGGTGAAAATCTTATCGACAATCAGCAGGCGGGACTCGCTGTGATGAAGGGCGTACTCGATCTCCTGTTCCTGGTAGCGTGTATTCACAGGAACTGCAATCGCTCCGATCCGAAAACAGGCGAAGTAGAGAAACAGTATCTCCGGCCTGTTGGGAAACATGTAACCGACCCTGTCGCCATGCCCGATCCCGAATCCAAGAAGCATAGCAGCCGCTCTGTTGATATCATCGAAGAACTCACCGTAGGATATCGACTCGTTCTCAAAGAAAATCGCTGTCTTTTCCGGAGATTCCTGAGCATGGCTTCTTATCAGATCGTAGAGAGCTTTTGGCTCATCCTTATTCATATCCTCTTCCCGCCGTTTGATTCATCCATGAATACCGATCTTCAACTTCAACACAATCACCTGTGGTGAAGATTCACTTCAATGAAAATAAGAGAAATCCAGGCGAAGTGTAAGGAGGAATTCTTTTCACTCAACCTTTGGCCATAAAGAACCAGGAAGAGTCGCTGGATAGTATCCTGCACATTCAGCAGGAGATGCAATTAAACAACGAAATTGAGTGATTCAGTGAAGACGTAGGAATATTCTATGCTAACTGGCGTACTGAATAGGGCACAGTTTTCCTATTCAGGTGAACTCCGGATGTTTTGCCGCTATCATAGCAGCGGTAAAGTTAATGATGACGCCTCCGACAAAAGTCCAGTACCACCAAATATCTTCTTAACTTCATAGAATACAATCAGATATGAGCATTGTTACCCTTTACAATGATAAGTCCCTTGATTAGGTTAACAGCATAACCAACAAGGAGATAGACTCATTATGCAGAACATTAACGATCCAAGACAACAACGGCTGTTTGACCCGTTCGAACGCATGTGTTCCAACGATATGGCTTCGTTCGTTCGCACCAGGTTGATGGGAGTGACTGTCAAACGCTTCCTGACCCAGGTGAAACGCCATGGTATCGGAGACATACGAAACACTGCCGGAAGAGTTGCGTGTACGCAACCAGTCATCTCAAAACCGTCTTTTTGCTGATACAGCCCCGGGTAAGAAAAACCGTAAACTACTGCGTCATCAGGTTGCAGAGGATATGTACGCATTGGTTAAGCTCATTATTGATGATGAGCGTTTCAACGCACTACTTTCGAGGCGCTGTGTACTGTTTTTGAACAGCAGTGTGAAGTCACAGAAGAAAAAATTGCAATCAGAAAAGAGCCCGTCGCGGGTATCGCTTTAATCACACCGCCAAACAGCGCCGTCTGGATACGAGTAGACGAAATGAAGAAACGGATGAGTTTCGACAAGTGTACAGCAAGCAAACTGGCATCAGAATCTACTATTTCAATAGCATAGTCAAGGTGGAACATCAATCTCTGAACCTCCTCCGTTACATCGGATCTGTCTGCGAGGAGGAGAGTTAGATGGAGAGCGGGGGTGGCGTCGGGGCGGTCGGCCCGGGCAGGGCGGGGAGCGTTTCTGGCCCTTCGAAGGCGCTTATCCGGAGATCTCTGTAGCCCGATTGACCGATCGCTCCGCCGGGAAGGCCTTCCCGCGATATCCATATCAGTTCTATTTCGGACCCCGCCAGCGAGATCACCTCATCCCTCTCCCTGATACAGAGAACCGGCCTTGTCATGGTCACTCTCCATATCACCAGTGGAAGCCATGGCTGATCGGTGGCCACCACCGTTCCATCCGGCAGATCCCCAATGGTCTGCGACAGACCATGGTGCCATCTTCTGAATGATTCCTGAAAGACGACGGCCCTGAGCGTGGCGAGCAGTGTGACCACCGCGATGGCCAGAGGGAGGAGCGCTCTCCTGAAGGTTGCTCCTGCCGGGCTCCTGACTGTTCTGAGAAGACCGGCCGCCGTCAGGGCTGCCGGGACCAGGAGGAACCTTGCGCCGAACTGGAACATCCCGTCGGTGGGAGAGGCCAGGAAGACCAGCAACCCACCTGCCAGCCCTCCGGTGACCATGATACGGGACCACAGGTCCATGGGCCTCTCCGACAGGAATGGGAGCAGGAGGAGACCGGGGCTGAGCGAGAGCAGGGACATGTGTCCGATGCTTCCCCTGATGAAGTAGTAACCGACCACGAGAGAGCCCGCCAGACCGCATGTCCTGACTATACCGAGAGTCGTACCTGATATGCGGAGCCTGCGGCGGAGAAGAAGCGCCCCACCAGCGATAACCGAGATTGCAAGGCCGGCGAGGGCAGGAAGATTTGCCAGCGGGACCGACCAGGAACCTAGCACTTCCAACCTCGACAGGAAGTAATCCCCCCCGAAGGAAGGCAGGTTGCTCCTCAGGTGAAGGGAGAAGAAGGAACTTCCCGCGGCCAGCGCAGCTCCGGCCAGGATCACGAGAGAGAGCCCGGCGGCCGTCATGGTTCTGATATAGCCGGGAAGCCCCCTCCCCGAGACCGCAGCCGCAGCAAGGAGACCGACCAAACAGACCGCGTTCTCCGGGCGCCAGACGCAGGAGATGGCGAATGGAATCATCCACCAGGGTAATCGCCCTTTTCTGCCTTCGAGCTGCTCCAGCAGGAGAAGAGTCCCGAGCAGGAAGAGCGTGACAGCCGGTCCATGCTCCCAGAAGATGAGCGAGTAGGGAACGAGACCGGCAATGATGAAGGCTGCCGATCCCCTGATCGACCCCCCGCAAAGGCGGGAGAGGATGGGGATGGACGCGATGGTCAGAAGGAGGATCACCATCCTCATGACGAGGGTGCTTCCCATCGAGAGTAGCTGCATTACGTGCGGAAAGGCTGTCCCGTATACACCGCTAATCCCCCCCCCCGGGGTGGAAGCGGTCAGCCCGGGAGCATGATCGGAAGGCTCCATCCCCTCAGGTACCGGCCGGACCAGATGGTCTCCGGATGTGGAGATGCTTGCCGCCTGCCACATTTTGAGACCGTTGTCACCGGAGAAGGGGGCGTCCGCCATGTCACCGCCATTGAGCATTAGGAGCAATGCCGCCATCGCGGCGATCCCCGACACCTGAGCAATGATCCTCAAGGAGCGTTTTGACTTCATGGTCAATATCTAAGCCCCTCCGCGCATAAAGCAATAGGAATCTTGATTTATCTTGATTTCAAACCGTTCAGGGAATTTTCCCCGAGACAGCATATTTTCCCAAGTATAACCTCCGATTCCTGCCTGAAGAAACCTTCAGTCGCATAGGATTTGGCGCCGGAGCCTACTACTCCAAGCTGAACTCAGGAGAAGTTACAGGCAGAAATGTAGACATGCACGGCAGTGCGACCCTGAAAGATGGAGTCAATTTCGGCGTGGGTGTGAATTACTCCGGTGAAACATTCGATCCATACGAAGGTCCTGAGGGACATACCTATGATGACAGAGTCAGCTTCAATGCCTGGCACTGTAAGCAAGTGGAGAGTCCGATTCGCAAAGAACGGGATGAAGGGATTATTTGATGCTCCCAGATCCGGCACACCGACACACTATGACAAGGAAACCGAGCTGAGGATACTGTCCAAGCTCGATGAACCCGTGCCCCATGGTGAGTCTGTGTGGACAGCGAGGTTACTTGTTAAGGAGCTTGGGGATGTATCCGATCATCACATTTGGAGGGTATTTCGCAAGCATGGAATCCATCTTCAGCGAAGAAGAAGCTGGCTGTCCCGCCACCCGAATGTTCACTTTCACTATACGCCCACCAACGGAAGCTGGCTGAACCAGATAGAAGTGTGGTTCAGTATTCTGACTGTAAGAGTTTTAAGAAACGGCAGTTACACATCTCCAATACAGGTCAGGAACGCAATTGAT
>JAUWMQ010000041.1 GCA_030613065.1 Candidatus Aegiribacteria sp.
GGAGTCACTGGACAAAGTCCAGGGACGGAGCAGCCAGAGGACGCCCCGCGCTGAACTCCAAGAGCTGGAAGTCCGCGTGATGTGTGGGGCAACCGACAGAACCGAAGCGGAGTGGTTGGCGGAGCTTATGAGCATAGCATAAGCTCTGAAAACCGCGGAGCGGAGGTGTAGAGCAGCGCACCACAGTCGGCAGAACCTCAGCGGTGCGCTGCGGTCGTGTTTTCCATCGAATTCTCACCGGGATTCACTCATTCTCCCGAGATTCCGGCACGAAAAAGGTTATCACCCGGTTCAAAAGTCCGTACCAGAAGGGATTCGAACCCGGGATTACAATTGCTCTGAAGCGTAGATTATTATTGCTCTTTCTTTTCTCATTCTCTGGTTAATGTACTGCAGATGACGATATCTTCGAACCTCATGGAATAAATAAAGATGCCCGGCGGCAGAGGCCGGGCATCTTTTGAGAAAAGGTTATTTCTAGTTCATGCCTCTGCCCTATTCGCCACCCATGGCGCCCATCTGTGACTGCATTCCCTGAAGGAACATCATAGCAGGAATGGTCTGTGCGGGTTCGCCGGGAAGAAGGTTCTCAGCGCCGCTGAAACCGTATCCTATTACCTCTACGAAATGGGTTTCACCGTCGCCGGTTACTTTAGCGTATGCAAGTGGTACAAGGGGGAGTTCCGAAGTAATGATAGCTTCAGCTTCACCCTCGGGATGTACTATTGAGAATTCTATTCCGTGAACCGTGTTACCGGCAACATCCACACTGGTTTCGCTCATGTCGAACTGCAGATTATCAAGCTCGGCCATAATCTCATCAAGGCCTTCCTGTCCGCCCTCAGCATCGAAGCCCTGGGCAAAGCCCTGCTGGAACTGATCCTTGAATGCGGGATCGTCCATCATTCCCTCAAGGAATTCGGGAACGCCGATAAGGTCGATGGCCATTATCGATCCCTGCTGTTCTAATTTCACCATTCTGATGGCACTGATGAATGCAAGAGCCATATCCATGTTCTCTTCGTTGCCGAACATATCAGCCATGCCGCCTGCATCGGACATGTTCTCACGGAGATACGCTGCTGGATCTGCTGCGAAGGTGCCGAACATTTCTTCGTAACCCTCCATGGCATTTTCCATACCGACAGGATCAACAAGTATCTGGCCCACAAAATCGGTAACGCTGATCTGAATCCAGTAACACTCGGTTCCCTGGTTGACCTCGGTGCCAACAACAGAAAGCGTAAGTGTTTCGCGCATGTCGTCCGCGCTGTATTCGATCCACTGTCCAACTGCCAATTCCGGAGTATCAAAATCGAAACCACTAACTCCGGTTATATCCTGGTCGCCTGTGTCGTCGTCTGCGACATCAGCTGTGTCACCCGAATCATCACCGTTGCTGTCTCCAACAACTTCTCCGGTATCACCATTATCACCATTACCCGCTTCGTCAGCCTGTGAGCCGCATCCGAAGAAGGCAAGGCCGATGATCATTGCTACTACAAAAAACAGCCTTGACATATTTTTCCTTTCTTTTTGAACTTAACTATGTGATTCTACTGAAGTAATATGGAATTATGCGAAATTCAAATCAGTTAGTCAAATAACTACTCGGGATCTACTTCAATGAGTTTCACATACGAAATTCCGTTTTCCCGAAGCTTATCTCCCCCTCCAAGAAATTTCAGGTCTACTACGAAGGCTGCACCTGCCACGGCACAGGAATCCCGGCGAAGCAGGGATACAGCAGCCATGGCGGATCCTCCCGTTGCAATAAGATCATCAACGATCAGTACTCTGCTTCCGGCAGGAAGCGAATTCTTATGCATTTCAACCCTGTTTGTACCGTACTCAAGGGAATACTCTTCGCTGACTGTTTCACCTGGCAGCTTTCCTGGTTTTCGAATAAGTACAAGCGGCAGATCCCTGTTTGCCGCCATAACAGAACCGAATATGAACCCTCTTGATTCTATTGCCGCTATGGCATCGTACTCGAACACTTCACACGCTTTTTCAAGATGCTTCACAGTATCGTTCAAAGCTCCGGGATGGGTAAGAAGTGTCGTGATATCTTTGAAAATAACGCCCTCTATCGGAAAATCGGGAATGCTCCTGATATGATCTCCAAGTTCCTCAACGCTCAGCATAAATCCCTCCCCGAGTTCTTAATAATAAAATCCATCGCTTCCTCAGGCGAACTTACCGGCACTACTCCATCGATTCCGGCCCATTTTCCAATTGCGCATACGGGCTTTCCAGCCTGGAGAGCGAAGGCTATTTCAGACAGGGTTCCATACTTTCCTCCGACTGCGGCCACAACTCTTCCAGACAGGGCGATTATCCTGTTTCGCGAAGTCCCCATTCCGGTTGGTATCACAGTATCTACCCAGCGGTTAGCTTCATGCGGGTCGGTTCCGCGGAGTATTCCTATACTCCTGCCGCCCTTTTCGGCTATTCCCCGGCATACTGCCTCCATTATACCCGTTCCACCCCCACAAATAACTGTAAAACCATTTTCAGCGAGCAGCCCGCCGAGTTTTGCAGCCCAGGCAATTTCACCAGGATCAGCGTATGAGCCACCGATTACGGAAATGAGTCTGGTTTGGATAGGAGCCTTCTATCTGGTTTAATCGTTTTTAGATATGGTCGGGGCGAGAGGATTTGAACCTCCGACCTCCTAGTCCCGAACCAGGCGCGCTAACCGGGCTGCGCTACGCCCCGACTACTTTTTCGATCATGCAAATTTACTATTAATGCCGTTCTTTTGCAACATTCAAACTTCAGTCAGACCCGACAAGAAAGCCAATACCAGCGAGCGTACCGGACATGATAAGTGTAACGAGCGCACCGGCGATTGCTACTCCAAGGGCTATTGCAGGAAAGGCCAGCTTCTTCGGAATTCCGAATAGAAATGCGGCCACCGATCCGGTCCAGGCACCGGTTACCGGCAGGGGGATAGCAACAAAAAGAGTCAGACCCAGTGCTTCGTATTTCTCAATATTTTTCCCGGCGCGCTTTCTCGCCTTTTCAAACAGCTTGTTAAAAAACCAGTTGAATACTTTCCATCTCATGAGAAATCTGCTGACAGGTTCAAGGAACCATAGCAGGAAAGGTACAGGCAGGAGGTTGCCGGCAACTGCCAGAAGGTAGATCTTCCACCAGGGCCATGCCCACTCGCTGCTCATCACGGTCCATGCAAGGGGGATGCTGCCCCGCAACTCTGTAAGTGGAAAAGCTGAAAGAGCCATCATCTGTACTTCACCGGGAATTCCAGCAAGCCAGTTAAGAAGAGTTTCGCCCATTGGATCCCCTCATGCACCTGTAGTTTAGAGATAAATATGGTCGGGGCGACTGGATTCGAACCAGCGACCACTTGAACCCCATTCAAGTGCGCTACCGGACTGCGCCACGCCCCGACCGGAGAGACGAAAATTACCCTTTATTATCCTGTTTGTCAACTGCCATTGGATCTCTATCCAGTATGGCGATTATCCCTGTTATCTCTTTTTTAATTGAATCAATCATCTCAGCAGAAACTGTGGCAGCCTTAAGTTCCATCTCTATCTGCTGGTCCTGATTATTCATCTCTTCTATTTTCTGTTTGGCCCCGTCGATCGTATAGCGTTCCTCGTAGAGCAGACTGCTTATCAGCTTGATCAAACCGATATCTTCCCGCTTGTATGTCCTGTTGCCGGACTGACTCTTGGAAGGTTTCAGCATCGGAAACGCAGTCTCCCAGTATCTCAGTACATGAGGCTTAAGACCTGTGAGGCTGCAGACTTCGCTAATGGAATAATAGAGCTTCTCGCTGCCTGAATCCAATTCAGTTACTCCTTGCGTGTAAGAACTTTTGCCACTTTTCTGAACATCCTCTGAATGGGCGGTTTCTCAGCATCTCTGAGTTCCCCGATCTTTCTCATCATACTAAGAGCACCCTTATGTTCAGCGTTCCATCCGAGTGCCTCCATGAGAGCTTTTTCGGCCAGAACCAACTGTCCCGCCTCAATATAGATATTTCCCAGTTTTACGAAATTTTCCGGGTCATGATACGCGACCGTGCAGGCAATTTTCATGTGATTCACAGCCTCATGGTATCTTTTCCTTCCCAGGGCTGCGGAGGCAAGCGTCGATCTCAGTTGAGGATTATCCGGATGGGTCTTGATGAATATCTCCAGCATGCGGCTGGCTTCCCAGAAGTTGTCTTTCTTGCACAGATTCTCCGCATCTCTGATGGCACGCCTGAGCTTCGCATCAAGACGCCGCATATCAGTCCCGGGGGTGTCACTCTTTATGACGCTGGGCTCAGGTTTTTTCTCTTCATCCTCCGAAAGCTGATCAACACCGATAGAGATGTCATATTCCGCCCGGCTATCAGACTTTGAGAGTATCTGGTAAGCCACATTTATAGCCATATACCTTTCGGTGAGTTCTTTATCTCCTCCTGTAACATCAGGATGGAGTTTTCTTGCGAACTCATGATAGGCGTCCTCAATATCTTCCTTTGTCACCGTGTATTTAACGCCGAGTATTTCGTAATAATCCTGCGTTGAATATTCCTTGCTATCAGACATTGAGGATTATCTCATAACGGTGAATCTTCTGCTGTCGCAGTTTCCCGCAGCATCAGAAATTCTGGCGGTATAAACTCCGGTCGGTATTTCCTGAGGAACTTCCCAGTTCAAGCTGCTGGTTCCTCCCACAAGATTACCGCTTTCAAAGGAATTAACGATCCTGCCGCTGGTATCATAAATAGATACATTAACATTTGAGGAGCCGGAAGTAGTAATTCTGAAGGATGCACTTGATATTGCCGGGTTAGGGTATACGGAATTAAGTGAAAGCAGTGGTTCGATTCCGACTTCACTCTCTCCGCTTATTCCAACGAATCCGGGTGCAGTCATGCAGATATAAATATTCATAGGTCGGCAGTCCGCGCAGTTGGCCACAATCACTGAACTATCGTTCTGCCCACCCCAGAAGCTGGTTCCAACTTCAGGCGTAAAAGCCATTATGCCCTGTTCCCCGTTTCCACCGTACATCCAGTCGTTCTGCTCTCCGTTGACAGTATAGAGACATTCAGGAGCAGTACCGGCAAAGTAGCCGTTCTGCGCGGTCATTACTGCAGACCAAGCTAGGAAAGTACTCTGGTCAGGAGTGTAAGTAGTGTCTTCATACCCATAGGGATAAATAAGCCATTTGCCGTACGAATGATAATTCATCGCGGCAATGGGTGCTATACTCATTATAAAATCCCTCTGAACCTGGGTTTCGGGTTCTGAAAAAGCAGCGGTTCCCCGATAGGTTTCATCGTTTGGATATGGGCTTGAACCGGAATTATCATGCCCCCACATGTAGCCCCAGTTCCGGTTCAGGTCGATCCCGTCGCCGAGTGTGAAATTCATGTTCTTTCTTTGATTCCCGCCGTTGGGCATGTTTTCCGCGTACCCGTCCGGATTGGCTATCGGGACAAAGTAGACGGTTGTATTGTCAAGGATATATGCCGCCCTGATATCACCGCCGTCGTAGTTGCTGGTAAGCCACATGGCAAAATCAATAAGTACGGAATTTCCACCGGGTTCCCTGGCATGGATAAGTGAAGAGAAGTAGATGGGGGGTTTGTAGCCTGATGTCGGGCTGGTCATTCTGATCATGTAAATGTCCCGGCTCTCGTATGATTGCCCTATTGTGACAGGCGTATCAGCAAGATCACTGTAGTTATCGGCAAGCGAGCACCAGAAAGCCCAGTTCTCTTCGGGATCGTAATAGAAACCGGCTCCCTTTGAATTCTCCGGAAGCAGTTCTCCCCACTCTCTTGGAAGAACCTCATAGTTATGTGAAAGAAGGGCAGCCTGATCTATATCTCGCTCCGGCAGCATGATATCCACATATCCGTTTCTCAAATCCATATTGGCTACATCGTATCCATCTTCTATCATATTCATAACAGAGCTTCTGGAGATATCGAATAATCTTACGAGCCTATCCGCAGAAGCAACAGACGCGATTACGAGAATTGTAAGAACTAAAAACAGGTACTTCATTATAATCTCCATTGTAAAGATTGACTTCGGTTGCCTCAGGGCTTAGAATCCCTCCCTGCTGACAGAGTATATACAAAACTTGAGTATTACCAAATTTGTGAAAGGAGTCTCCTCTTGGCAAGGTGCAAGCAATCACTGAAACGCCGAAGAACCGATATTGTCAAGGCACATAGGAACCGCAGTAAAATGCGGGAGCTCAGAAGTGCCATAAAAAGTGTTAATGAATCCGAGACCCCTGAAGACAGGGAAAAGACTTTGCGCAAAGCCCAGAGCCTTATTGACAAAGCATCCAGGAAGCATCTGGTTCACCGGAACAAGGCTAATCGTCTTAAGCATTCTTTAATGTAGCATAACGGACCCTCCTTTTTGGGTCCGTTTTTTACTAATACACTCTTCCCTTCAGTTGCATATATCAAACATATGTTGACATTTTATATTATTTTGTTAGATTACTCTAACAGAAATAGAGGTGTCTATATGTTCGACAGCAAAAGCGGTATTACAGGGTCACTGGAAGATTACCTTGAAACCATTTACATAATACTCGGCAGGAGTTCAGTAGCCAGGGTCAGAGACATCGCTGAGGAACTGGATGTAAGCCCTGCTTCCGTCACACCCGCCATGAAGCGTCTTGCTGAAAAACAACTGATCAGATACTCAAAACGCAACTACATAGAACTGACCGAAAAGGGTCTCTTCATTGCACGTCGCACAATGACCCGACACAATCTGCTTTCCCGTTTCTTATCGGAAATTCTTGGAATTGAACGGGAACAGGCCGAAAATGATGCATGCTCGATGGAACATTTCCTTTCCGCAAGTTCAATGGAAAGGCTGGCAGCATTTTTCGAATTCCTCGCTGCCTGTCCCGAACTTCAGATCCTTATAGATACAGGATTCGGCAACTGTCTGGAAGTCGGAACAGAACATCTATCCCGCTGCAGCAGATCGATCTGTCCCCTTATGGCTCATGATAATGATGAGAACGAGATGCTTGAACTTGAACGCCTTATTGACCTTGAACCGGGCTCTTCAAGAAGAATCGCCCGGATAAACGCCGGAAAAAAGACAAGAAGACAGCTCATTGATTCCGGCTTCATACAGGGAGCAAACGTAATTCTGATCCGACCGGGAGACAAGAATCTTCCGTTCATCGTAAAGCTTGACGGTTACGATCAGCAACTCCCTGTTTTGATAGCTGAATGTGTCCTGGTCCATCCCGACTGCAAAGAAAATGGAGAACAGCAGAATGAGGAATAGAAGGGGAAGGATTCATAGCACAGGCAGAAGAGCTGGAAATCCAGAAGCCCTCAGGCCCGGTTATCCCCTGACCATGGCATTATCCGATGAATACGTCAGGGTGGTGACAGTAACCACAGATCACGCGGCGGAAAGCAGGCTTGTCAGCATGGGTATCAACCCCGGTGCGCTTCTTCATGTTGTCTCCTCTTCGAGAAGCGGTCCGATCGTTGTAGCACGGGACGAAACAAGGTTCGGAATAGACAGGAAGACAGCATGGCACGTCAGAGTTGTACCAGCCTCTCCCGATACTGTTCATACTTCCTATCCGCCTTTCTGGGATGATAACTGCAAGGGATGTTCGTACAGAACCGAGATGATGAAGGCCGAGTACGGGGAGTGTATTACTCTGAAGATGCTGAAGGAAGGAGATACAGCTACGGTTGTTTCCATAAAAGGCAGAGGCGTAACGGTCACCAGGCTCAGGAATATGGGGATCAGTAAGGGAGCCCCAGTCAGAATGGTCCGCAGCATGCAGCATCCCGACTCCGTGATCGTAGATGTAAAAGGGAAACAGATGGAGATTGCGGGATGGGACGCGCTGCATGTTATTCTTGAGGTGAACCCATGAGTCACACTATTCCGGTTATAGCCCTGGCCGGGAACCCGAACTCAGGCAAAACCTCGATATTCAATGCACTTACCGGCGCAAAGCAGCATGTGGCGAATTATCCCGGAATCACTGTGGAGATAAAGGAAGGGAAAGCCCATTCGGGTGAGTATTCCGCTGAAGTTATCGACCTGCCTGGAACTTACAGTCTCACCCCATACTCACCTGATGAGGTTGCCGCAAGGGATTACCTTCTGGAGCAGCACCCGGATGTTGTGATCCATGTGGTAGATGCTTCCAACCTTGAGCGGAACCTCTATCTTACTACTCAGCTTCTGGAATTGGGAATACCTGTAATAATCGCTCTTAACATGATCGATATAGCCGAAGCAAGGGGAATAAGGATCGATTCGGAAGGTCTTTCTCACATACTGGGGATACCTGTAGTACGTACAATAGCCAACAGGGGAACAGGTTCCGATGAACTTCTGCAGAAAGCCATGAGTATCGCAATAGAAGGGGCCAGCTGGGTTCCGATAGATCTCTCCTATGGACAGTCTTCTGATGATGCTCTACTGATACTGGAGAAGAAAATCATGGAAACGGAACTCCTCACGGATTTGGTCCCTCCAGGATGGCTTGCACTGAGGCTGCTGGAACAGGATTCACATACGATCAGCAGGATCGAAAAACTTAATTCGTCCACAGGAGATGAAATATTAGACATGTCAGCTGATCTGGCGGATAGAGTATTCAGGGAGATGAACGATGAAACCGAGGGTGTTATCGCTGATCACAGATACGGATTTGTCGCAGGTGTTGTTAAACGGGTAAAAAGCAATTCAACAATAAAAAGAGTATACGTTTCCGACCGGATAGACAGTTTCCTGACGCATCCTTTTCTTGGTCCTGTTGTCATGGCTGCCGTACTGTTCGGTCTTTTCCAGTTCACCTTCTTAATAAGCAGTGTACCCATCACATTGATGGAAGGGTTCTTCAGCTGGCTGCACAGTATCGCCTGGAACGTACTGCCTGAAGGATTGATCAGATCAATGGTAGTCAGCGGAGCCATTGACGGTGTTGGAGGTGTAGTCGGTTTTGTACCCCTTATAATGTTCATGTTCTTTTTCATATCCATTCTGGAAGACACAGGCTATATGGCCAGAATAGCGTTCCTGATGGATAGAATATTCCGTAAATTCGGCCTTCACGGAAATTCCATCGTCCCATTCATCGTATCAGGTGGAATCACTGGTGGGTGCGCGGTGCCAGGCATAATGGCCGCCAGAACACTCAGGGATCCCAGGGAAAGAATCGCTACGATACTCTCCGTCCCATTCATGAACTGCGGCGCAAAACTTCCGATATACGCCCTCCTGATAGCTGCCTTCTTCTCCGCTCAAGAAGGCACAATACTGTTCCTTCTTATCCTCATTTCATGGACATTCGCATTGCTGTCCGCCAGGGTGCTGCGCTCAACCATACTGAAGGGTGAATCGACTTCATTCGTTCTTGAGCTTCCTCCATACAGGCTTCCTTCAATGAAAAGCCTCCTGATACACATGTGGGAAAGAACATGGCTATATCTAAGGAAGGCTGGAACCGTTATCCTGTTTGCCTCCGTAGTGATGTGGGCTCTGATGACATTCCCTTCTCTGCCGGCTGACCAGGCATCAACGCTGACCGGTAACGAACTTGCGCAGGCAAAACTGTCGTATTCTATTGCGGGAAGGGCAGGCAGGGCCTTCGAGAGCATTACCAAGCCGCTTATGGGATTTGACTGGAAAACCGATGTAGCGCTTATCGGTGGATTCGCTGCAAAGGAGATTGTGGTTTCCACTCTTGGTACGGTCTATTCAATGGGAGATATCAGCACCGAGGACTCTTCATCCCTTTCTGAAAGGCTTGCGAATGAGGAAGGATGGAATCCGGTAGTAGCTTTTGCTCTTATCATGTTCACAATGCTGTACATTCCATGCATAGCTACCATCGCCGTCATCAAGCGCGAAACCCGTTCCTGGAAATGGGCGGGATTCGCCATTGTCTACACAACAGGCGCTGCGGCGGTTGTTGCGACAGTTTCATATCATATTGGGTTGTTATTCTACTGATCCGAGGTTTTCTCAGATTACGAATCCAGGTTCGAGTATGGTATTCTTGGGTATGACAATTATGCCGTCGCGAATGCAGAAGAGTTTCGAAGAGTATTCCTGAATACCATCTTTGTTCTCGAGTCTGCACCCATCACCTATCCTGGCATTCTTGTCGATGATCGCATTCTTAATGATGCAGTTCTCCCCTATTCCAAGGGGCAGCAACTCTCTGTGAATATTCCTGGGATCAAGGTAATGCCCCTCCCAGTAATCCGAACCCATGAATACACATTTTTCCATAACTGTACCGCTTCGAACCTTTCCGCGGAGCCCCACAATACACTCGTTGAACGATACACCGCTTACATCGGAAGCATCGCATATGATTGTACTATTCAGCTTGCAGTTATCGATCCTCACTCCAGGAAGAGCCCTTGCCCGGGTGTAAAGCGGAGAGAAGCTGGTATACATATCAAAATCCGGGTCTGAACTTGCCATATTCAGATTGGCCTTGAAAAAACTGGAGATGCTCCCTATGTCAGACCAGTATCCATTGAACATATACGAAGCCATTTTATATGATCCGATGGAATGTGGTATGATCTCCTTTCCAAAATCGATGACATCAGGTTCCTTCTCAAGCACTTCCCTGAGAATCTTCGGGGAGAACATGTAAATCCCCATACTTCCCAGATATGGCCGTGAAGAGGTTGTTCCTTCCTGAGTGCTCATCAGCTCTTCCAGCTGGTCTTTCGTCGGCTTTTCCCTGAACTCTGTGATAAGACCATCATCGCCTACTTTCATAATACCCAGAGAGGGGGCTTCGGCAGCGGTGACAGGTTTTGTTGCGATCGAAATATCAGCTTTGCTGTTTACATGAGCCCTGGCAAATTCTTCAAAATCCATTCTGTAAAGCTGATCACCGGACAGGATAAGGACCAGATCCGGATGCTGGCTGTTTATGTACTTGAGGCTCTGCCTGACCGCGTCAGCGGTTCCCTGGAACCATTCCCTGTTTTCATCGGTCTGTTCGGCAGCCAGAATGGAGACAAAACCGCTGGTGAACCTGTCAAACCTGTACGTACGTGCCACATGAGTGTTAAGACTCTCACTGTTGTACTGTGTAAGAACAAGCATATGCCTGATCTGATCGTTGATACAGTTTGAAATCGGGATATCTATCAGCCTGTACTTGCCGCCTATTGGAACAGCTGGCTTGCTTCTGTCGCGGGTAAGGGGAAAGAGTCTGGTTCCACTTCCTCCACCAAGAATTACAGCAAGTATCCTTCTCATCTGCCCTCCCCAGATTGTTCTAAAGGCAATAGAACCATACAGCGAACCAGAGTCAAGTAGGAGGAAAATACACGTTCATGATGTTAATATTTTCAACCGAATACTTGACAATATTTAATATTTCTATATAATTTTTAAAGATATTGGAGGTTACACATGGATATTGGTAATGCAAAATGTCCTGACTGCGGAAAACCGATGACCCCGGTTACCTGCGAGTGCAGGTACTGCGACATAAGGATAGAGGGAAATTTTTCGGTCTCAATTCTATCCAAGTTATCTCCGGACGATCAGGCACTTTTAATAGCATTTGTACGCAGCTACGGCTCGATTAAGAAGATACAGGAACTCCTTGATGTGAGCTATCCCACCGCGAGAGCCAGGATTGCAGATCTGATAAAGAGACTGGATTCAACTATGGAAGTGCAGGATAATATGGAAAACCAGATTCTTGAAAAACTCGAACGTGGAGAGATTTCCTTCAGCGAAGCGATGGAGGAACTGTAATGCCTGCCTGCATACTCCTGTTCAGGATAAAGAACTTCTTTATCCCGCTTCCCTGGTTCCTCGTATGGTGTCTTGGGGCGCCATTTGTTCTGATAGGTTGGTTCGTGGGACATATCGGGCTGATCTTCGACCCTGACAGTTATCCAATGCGTGCTGCCAGCGAATCATGGAGAATTCTTATGTTGCTTATGCGCCTCCATGGAACCGAAATAAATGTTAAGACTGCTAAGGATAAAATATTAATCAAATTCATATAACCCATAGAAAAGGGGAATACAATGAAAAGTGAATCGAACAAGAAGATCCTGGAAATGCTCTCGAACGGCAAGATCTCCGTGGAGGAAGCAACAGCGCTTCTGTCGAAACTTCAGGATACTGATACAACTGATGAACAGGTAATTGAGAGCGAATCCGGGGAAGTGAATAGAAAAACTCCGAAGTACCTGAGAGTAGTGGTGGACTCCGCCAACGGGGACAAGGTTAATGTAAGGGTGCCTCTGAGCCTGATAAAGACAGGCATAAAACTGTCGGCCCTTGTTCCGGGAAACGCAGCTGAGCAGATGAGCAACCATGGATTCGACCTATCTCAGCTTTCCAAGCTTGACGGGGATGAACTGATCGAAGCGCTGAGTGATCTGCAGGTTGATGTGGACAGCGCCGATGGAGATAAGGTTAAGGTCTTCACAGAATAGAAAAGATGACTCTTCTGTAGTATATTCCCTTTTCGAAATAATTCAGAAAGGAAATATCTGTGAAAATCGCGCTTGCCGGAAAACCGGGCTGCGGCAGGTCCACTCTGTTCCGAGCACTTGCAGGTTCTGTCGATGCTGACTCGGGAAAACCCCTCACGGTAAAGGTACCCGATCACAGACTGGATTTTCTTGAAAGCATTCACAACCCGGAAAAGAATACAAACGCAACAGTCGTATTCTTCGATGTTCCATCACCCTCTTTCTCGACGAAGAACCTGGCTCTTCTCAGGAATGCGGCCGTACTGACAATAGTCCTTGATAATTACGCTCTGGGTGATACAGTGAACGATTTTCATGAGATTGAATCGGAACTCATACTTTCCGACATGACCCTGTGTGAAAAAAGACTGGCTCGCCTTACAAAGGAGAGCAAAGGCAAATCCAGAGAAGCCATTCTTCTTGGAAATCTTCAAAGGCACATGGAAGGCGGCAGTCCCCTGCGACTCCTTGAGCTGAACGAAGGGGAGGTCTTACTTCTAGCCCCCTACGCCCTTCTGTCGCTCAAACCTTTGATAGTTGTTTCCAACAGAATGGGTGATCCGATAACTCCAGATGAGGAACTGTCATTTGCTGCAACTGAACATGGTGGAATCCTTCTAGGTATAGACGCAGGTTTCGAGCTTGAACTGACCGAGATCGATGAAAGTGAACAGGCGCCTTTCCTTGAATCCATGGGTTATTCATCCAGCGGACTTTCCCGGCTGATAAAAGCGTCGTATTCAACTCTTGACCTGATAGTCTTCTTCACTATCGGAAAGGATGAAACAAGGGCATGGCCTATCAGGAAAGGCTCAACCGCTCTGGATGCTGCTGGAACCATCCATTCTGATCTGGCCAGAGGTTTCATTCGTGCAGTTGTTATACCTTGGGAGCTGTATCACGAGAATCCCGACAGAACAGTGCTGAAGGAAAAAGGAGAAATCAGAATCGAAGGCAGGGATTACACTGTCAGTGACGGCGATATAATAGAGATCCGATTCAACGTCTGATCCTTCGCGAATCTGTCTGGGAACCTGCTCCTACCGGACACTTTTCATCGTTCTTGCTACCTTAATCCATTCATGTACGATCTGACTGATCTCAGCTGCACCCAGCAGTATCACGCACTCCCAGTAGAGCAGGAAGAATGTAGCCATGACCCTTGCAAGCGAACCGTAGACCACTCCCCACCCGGGATGACCTATCACCCAGATGTAAATCTGCGTACCAAGAGCGGTGAACACCGCGGCTATCACAGTAGCAAGAACAGCCTGCCCGATACTGACCTTCCTGTTTGGAGCAGCCTTGAAAAGGGTAAAGAACAGCATCATTGTGAAGGATACACCCAGTATCCGAGCCAGTCCGCCTCCGGTAAGATGCCCGATAAAAGGCCATTGGGAGACAATTTTACCTACCGGGCTGTCTATGACCAATCTGGCCATAGTTGAGAATACAAGTGAGGAGACGAAACAGAGCGCAACGAGCAGGGCAAGGAATAAATCGTACAATTTCCCAAGAACGATATTACGCCCCCTGGCTACTTCGAATACTTTATCAAATGCAGTCCTTATAGTACCAAAAAGCCTGCTGACAAGCCACAGAAGAAAAGCAAAGCCCACTATTCCCGGTATTCCGGCATTACCTCTGAAAATGGCACTTTCAATCTCGCTTCTCGTGGAATCGGGAATAAGCGGATTGACTGTATCGAGCCAGTTCGAAAGGCCCTGCTGCAGACCTTCATCCTCCTGCATAGCAATACCGCTGAATGTAAGTATCATAAGGCCAAGAGGAAGTATGGTTATCAGAACGTTGAAGGAAATGGCCGCAGCCGAGAAGAATACGCTGTCATCGTTCCATCTGTTGTATAACCTTATTCCTAAGAATCTGAAAAAGATCCATGATCGATGAACGTATCTTTTTATTGATGCGACCAGGGTAATAGAGTATTCATGCAATGATCTCATGTAACCAGACAGATTTACTCTACCGTAACGCTTTTTGCGAGATTTCTGGGTTTATCAATATCACAACTCCTGGCAACAGCTATATGATATGATAAAAGCTGAAGTGGAATTACACTTAGCAGAGGAACAAGCATATCGGGTGCTTCCGGAACTCTGATAATCCAGTCTGAAACCGATTCAATGTCGGTATCTCCTTCGGTAGCTATAGCAAGGACCCTTCCATGTCTTGCCTTTACTTCCTGTATATTGGAAATCACCTTGTCGTAGGCTGCTCCTTGAACGGCAATCACAGCTATGGGCATCATTTCATCAATCAGGGCGATCGGGCCGTGCTTCATCTCTGCTGCAGGGTAACCCTCCGCATGAATATAGGATATTTCCTTGAGTTTAAGGGCACCTTCGAGTGCTACAGGGTAGTTCACACCCCTGCCAAGGTAGAGAAAATTTCTAACGTAAGTGAATTCCTTGGCTATCTCAGCTATACCACTGGAATTCTCCAGAATCTTCCTGACCTTGTCAGGTATTGCCATGATCTCACGGACAAGTTCAAGCCCCTGTTTACGGTCGAGAATTTGCCTGGCTCTTCCAAGGGCAAAGGCTATCAGGATAAGTACCATAACCTGGGAAGTAAAAGCCTTTGTTGAAGCAACTCCAATCTCGGGGCCTGCGTGTATGTAAACTCCGGCATCCGTCTCACGGGCTATGGTTGAACCCACTACATTTACTATGCCGAGGGTACGGCATCTCTTCTCTTTAGCCAGTTTCAGAGCTGCCAGCGTATCCGCTGTTTCACCGCTCTGGCTGATGACTATCATCAACGTATCCGGAGAGAGAACGGGATCTCTGTATCGAAATTCTGAAGCGTATTCCACCTGGACTGGAATCCTTGAATAGGCTTCGATAATGTACTTGCCTATTAAAGCAGCGTGCCAGGAGGTTCCGCAGGCGGTTATTACTATCCTGTTTATGGATCTCATGTCCTGCTCGGACATCTGCAGACCTCCAAGGTGCGCGGTGCCCTGAATCAGGTCAAGTCTCCCCCTGAAAGCGTTTGTGAGTGATTCGGGCTGGCTGTAGATCTCCTTCAGCATGAAGTGGGGATAACCATCCTTCTCTATATCTGTGATATCCCAGTCCACATATTCGATCCGTTCACGTATCATGGATGGATGGCCGTTATCCGACTGAATCCCTTCGAGGTTTACTTCAATAACTTCACCCTCTTCGAGGTAGATCACATCCCTTGTATGAGATACAATGGCTGCTATGTCACTTGCAACGAAATACTCTTTATCACCTATACCGGCTACAAGGGGGCTGCCATAACGGGCCGCTACCAGTGTATTCGGTTCATCCGCAGAGAGAACAGCGATTCCGTACGCACCATGAACCTTAACGAGTGCATCCTTTACCGCGTTGAAGAGTTTCTTCCCTTTTGCGACTTCCTGGCTTATCAGCATGGGTAAGACTTCTGAATCGGTTTCCGATTCGAAAACTATTCCCGAGTTGATGAGATCCCGCCTCAGTGTCATGAAATTCTCAATGATACCGTTATGTACAACGGCTATTCTTCCCGCCTGGTCGTAATGTGGATGAGCGTTAGCATAGGAAGGCTCTCCATGGGTAGCCCACCGTGTATGTGCTATCCCCACAGTTGATGATACAGCATCAAGATGATCAATCTTCTCGAGATCACTTACCCGACCTTCACACTTCCTTATAAAAAGACTGCCTTTATTCTGAAGCGCGTATCCTGCTGAATCGTACCCTCTGTATTCAAGACGTTTCAGCCCGGCAAGAAGTATTTCCCTGACGGGTTTGTATCCAACATATCCGACTATTCCACACATACACTCTCCATTGCTTCTCGGAAGATACGGAAGTCCTCCTCAATGTAACTGTTATCTATGTTCTCCGCAATGAACCTGACTACAGGCTCCGTACCAGACGGTCTTATATGCATCCAACCAGAGTGCCTGCAATACCATAGACCGTCCCTTGTATCATCCGGGGTACCGTACTCCTCCAGCAGTCTGGAAGCTAAAGGCTCGAATCCGGTTCTGAGCGGCAGCTTCTTCTTGAACATAGTGTAGGATGGGTAACTGTCCGCCCAGCTTCCAATGCTGGAGCCGGGATTATCTCTGAGGAATGAAATCGCGCATAACATTGCGATACCGCTGTCCCTTCCGGCATGGAAAACCCGGTCGATAACACCTCCGTTACCTTCTCCGCCTGTGATGGCTCCACGCTTTTCCATTTCCTCCACAACGTTCACCTCGCCCACAGGGCTGCGATAGAGTCTGCAGCCATGTTTCACGGCGGCATCCTCCGCAAGTCTGGATGTTGAAAGATTAACAACAGCCGGTCCCGGTCTGACCGAAAGCACAAAATCTATAGCCAGGGCTACAGTGTAATCCTCGCCAATTATTCTTCCGCTCTCATCAACAAGGGCAAGTCTGTCTCCATCGGGGTCAAAGGCGAATCCTAAATCGGCATTCTCATCGATAACCGCCCTGGAAAGATCACTCAGACTTTCAACGACAGGTTCCGCAACGCGGGGAAAATCTCCGGAAGGTGTCATATCGGGATTGATAACCGTGTAATTTACCCCAAGTCTTTCCATCAGCATTGGAGCGAAAGACGCTGCAGCTCCACCGGTAACATCAAGCACAGCTTTCAGCGGTCTTCCTTCCGGAATAAGCCAGGGTACTGATAATAATCCTTCTATATGTCTTTCCATCGAACCACTCAATTCCCTCGGCAACCCCACTCCTTTGTAATCCGCCTGCTTCCTGACACTGCCAAGCAGCTGCATCAAACGGTTCCTGTCAGCGGATCTTAGAAATACACCATCGGCACCGATAAGCTTCAGTGCGTTCCATTCGCCGGGATTATGGCTTGAAGTAATGGCTATTCCTCCGCAAATTCCCTCTCCCATGGTTTCAAGCTGTACTGTAGGAGTAGGCACAATACCAAGTAGAACGGGGTCACAACCTACTGACATAAGGCCTGCACTTACTGCAGCCTCAACAGCTGGTCCGCTTCTTCTTGTGTCTCTGCCAACAACAACTGATCCCCTGCCGACAAGAAGTCCAAACGAGGAGGCGAATTCCACCACATCAGCAATAGTAAGGGAAGCACCGAATATGCCTCTGATTCCTGATCCGCTGATAATTGGTTTCATAAATCTTCCTTAGGAGGCTGTCCGATAATGCAACATTGGCATAAAGAACCACATATCTGGCTATAATAACTACATATTATCGTCAAATACATCCAGTATTTTCCTCAAATCTGTAATCATTCTATCTCAGCTATGAGGCTCTTCTGCTCAATGTCCATTGTCGGACAACCTCCTGAAATGAGATCTGGAGCCGGCGAACGGGGTCGAACCGTTGACCTGCGCATTACGAATGCGCTGCTCTGCCAACTGAGCTACGCCGGCTCTCGAAACAATGGATATTATTGAAAAATACACGTTTCGTCAATAATCTCAGAAAATTGACCCTGAGCCCCCGAACAGGCTTACGGGAAATGTTATGCAGAACTGAGAGCTTCCCAGATCAACTTCCGCTGCGGGATAAATTGATGATTCCTCCCCATCAATTATGGCGTTGTCCGTCTTGAAGTCGGCAAAAGACCTTCTGTACTCAAGCCTGCCCGACAGGGGTCCAAGAAGGATAACCTCAGTCCCGATGGAAAAAGTAAAACCTGCTGAGCTTCCTTCAACTTCGACATATTCCCCGAAATCATCCGTTCCACTGTACTTCCCGGATAAGAATACTCCTCCTGCACCTGCAAAGACGGATAATTTATTGAACACTTCGTACTTCACCAGCGGCATTATTGAGATCATATACGCGCTCAGTTCACCATCCCACCCGATGGGAGAAGAATTCTTCCAGAAGTACTCACCTGTTATCCTGAAATCCAGTATTCCGGGTGCATCGATGTCTACGGCAAGACCCGCCGAAGTTCCAGGTGTAAGAAATCTGTTTTCGTATACGGAATCAATAGGAGCCAGATTTGATATAATCGGACCCGCACTGATCGAGATACCGTCGGAACCGGAAGCCTGTGAAAAGGAAAGCACAAGTAGGATAAAGGGAAAAACGGCAACGATCTTCATGCATCATCTCCCAGCGCGTTCTGTTTCTTTATATGGTTAAGCAGCCCGCCATCCCTGAGGATTTCCAGCATTTCATCAGGCAGCGAGGGGAAACTGAATACCCTGTCTCCCACACGCACTTCTCCGGCTGCGGGATCAACTGCGACAGGGTCACCTTCAGTATAGTAATCCACAGCTTCCCGACTCTGGATCAGAAGAAGTCCCTGGTTTATAGAGCTTCTATAGAATATCCTGGCAAATGATGAAGCGATTACTGCTCTTACACCTGCATATTTCAGACCAAGGGTAGGCTGTTCCCTGCTTGATCCGCATCCGAAGTTCTCCCCTGCGATTATTATGTCTCCGGGTTGAACAGCCCCTGCAAAGGATGGATCGAGATCCTCCAGTAGATGTTCCTTTATCTCAGGACCTGTTGAGCACGTGTATGTGTACTTGCCCGGAAAAAGCAGATCGGTGTTTATATCGTTCTGAGGGTAGTGGAATACATTCATTTGAGTACCTCCCTGGGATCCCGTATCTTACCTGTCAAGGCCGATACGGCTGCCGTCTCGGGGCTGCATAGGTATATTTCAGCTTCTTTTTCACCCATTCTTCCCTTGAAGTTCCTGTTTGCTGTGGAGAGACATTTCTCACCCGGGGCAAGAACACCCTGATGCGCTCCAAGACAGGGACCGCATCCCGGAGGCAGTACAACCGCCCCCGCGCTGACCAGATCCTGCAGAATTTCCATCTTCATTGCCTTAAGATATTCTACTCTTGAGGCAGGGCCGATCAACATCCTTACACCGGAGTGAATTTTATTTCCCCTCAGAATATCGGCGGCTGCCTTGAGATCCTCTACTCTGCCATTTGTGCAGGTTCCAAGAAATATCTGGTCGATCTTCATGCCGGCCATCTCTTTAACTGGAACAACATTGTCCACCTGATGCGGACATGCTATAACAGGAACAATTTCCTCAAGGTCGTACTCCAGGGTTCTGGCATATTCGGCGTCATGATCGCTCCATATAGCGCCCGTGAATTCCAGGTCCAGGGCCTCATAGTATTTACTCGTTACGAAATTAGCGGGAAACGCAGCTATCTTCGCCCCCATCTCGATCCCCATATTGGCGATGGTCATCCTGTCGGATATTCTCATTCCGCCGACAGCGGGTCCGTTAAATTCAACAGCCATATAGTTCGCTCCACCAGCACCTACTTCTCCTATGATAGTCAGGATAAGATCCTTCGCGGAAACCCCGGCATTAAAAGCCCCTGTCAGTTCAATATTGATCGTTTCAGGCACTTTGAACCAGGTTCGACCGGTTATCCAGATGCCAGCTGCCTCGGTTCTGTCAATACCGGTGGCAAAGCAGTTGAATGCACCATAAGTGCAGGTATGACTGTCACTGCCAACAACGATTGACCCCGGTTTCACCAGGCCCATCTCGGGCATAACCTGGTGACAGATGCCAACTCCGATATCGTGGAAATTTGTTATTCCCTGTTCCCTGACGAATTCCCTTACCTTCTTGTGACCTGAGGCGTCCTTGCTTGAAGCGGCCGGAGTAACGTGATCAAGCACAATGGCTATCCTTCCGGGGTACCTGATCCTGCCTCCCGGAACAGTGGATTCGAACTTGTCTATTATCGCCGCGCTGTTATCATGCGTCAGTATATAATCCGGTTCGATAAATACTATTTCACCCTCCCTGACCTTCTTACCGGCAGCCCGACCAAGGACTTTAACCGCAAAAGTTTCTCCCATTTGCAGACCCTTTCCTTAAGAATGTTCCTGCTTCTGTGATCTATTCACTATAGTACGAATTATACAATCTGTTCCGGGAGTAGTAACCCCGCACAATAACAAGACAACTCAAGAAGGGATCCAATGAGATCTGTTACAGGCAGGGAAAACGTATCGGAGATGTGTACTGATCTTCTTCAGGATGAATCAAATCTGTCAGGCGCATGGTGTGAAGCTGCAGCATGGCCTGAAAACACAAATGAAGCCGTGGAATATATCAGTGATAGTTCGAGGAATGGAATTCCATTAACGGTTTCAGGTGGTTTGACCGGTATAGCGGGGGGTGCCCTCCCGGAGGGAGGTGCAGTGATATCATCATCAGCTCTGAAGGATATAAGGCGTCTTGATAACGGCAATATATCGGCTGGCGCAGGTGTAACGATAGAAGAGCTCAATTCCTTTGTGTCTAAGAATTCGGAGGGTTTTTTCTATCCTCCAGATCCTACGGAGGAAACAGCTTCAGTTGGAGGCACCATCGCTACTGACGCCTCTGGAGCGGACAGCTTTCTTTATGGAGCAACAAGAAAATGGGTTGCAGGGCTGCAGATCGTACTCCCGGGCGGAAAGCTGCTTAGCATAAAGAGGGGCCTCCATATGTTCAAAAACCGCATCTGCACCCATCCTGTTCTGGGAACGCTTCAGCTGCCGTCCCTCAGAAGAGAACAGCCACCGAAGAATGCCGCAGGATACCACATGCGCGGAGATATGGATCTTATAGATCTGTTCATCGGCTCTGAGGGAACACTTGGCTTCATTACCGAAGCCGAACTGAAGCTGGCGCCTGAGCCTCAGTACGTTATCGATCTCGCGGTATTCCCCGAAAAGGCAGAATCCTTCTGGGAGCTTTTCGCTTCGCTGCTGCATGCCGGGGAACCTCTCCGGATAAGAGCCCTGGAAATGATGGACGACAGGTGCCTGGATTTTCTGAGATCACATCCGGGAGAGCTTCCACTTCCACCCGTGAACGCCGCTTTCTGTCTGCTTCTGAGAGCTGAAGCAGATAGCGATGAGCATCTTGAGAATATTCTTGTAACACTGGATGAAATGCTGATCGCATCGAATTCAAGCCCGGAAACTGCCTGGGGTGGTTTTGAACCCTCCGAGAGAAAGAGAATCAAGGATTTCAGACACGCATTGCCGGAAGCTGTCAATCACTGCATCACGGAGTCAAGGAGAGAGTACCCCTCAATTCATAAATTCGGTTCCGACGGCGCGGTAGAACCGTCCAGGCTTGAGGAATACTATGTACGGAGCAGGAGTATTCTTGAGGAAAAAGGATTGCCCTTTGTTATCTTCGGCCACGCAGGAGATGGACATATTCATGCCAATGCATTGCCGGAGAACTCTAGTCAGATGCTTCTGGCTGATTGCGCAATGAGGGAAATAGCGGCAGCTGCCGTGGAAATGGGCGGTACTGTTTCCGCCGAACACGGGCTTGGAAAGATGAAGCTGGATTATCTGAAGCTGATGTACTCAGAGAATGAGATAAGAGGGATGGAAACCATCAGAAGGGCTATCGACCCGGACTGCCTAATGGGGCCGGGTCTCGAAAGTTAGCATTATCGGGGTCGGGCGTCGAATCTTGTGTTTAAATTGTTAAGACAGTAACAAATAGCATATGGGGTCAGGCCTCGAATCTTGCGTTTTACTTGTTAAGACAGTAACAAATAGCATATGGGGTCAGGCCTCGAATCTTGCGTTTTACTTGTTAAGACAGTAACAAATAGCATATGGGGTCAGGCCTCGAATCTTGCGGTTTACTTGTTAAGACAGTAACAAATG